>JAMPXH010000030.1 GCA_023701285.1 Candidatus Didemnitutus sp. | reverse complement strand
TGCGGCGACATGCCGAGGTGCGGAGACGTTGGGGTTATCGGCGTTTGCTCGTGCTCATTCGCCGCGACGGTATCCCGGACAACCACAAGCGGGTTTACCGGCTCTATCGCGAGGAACGGCTGCAAGTGCGCCAACGTCGGCGGCGCAAGCAACGCATCGTGCGCGGCGCGGTGACGCCGATCACTCCGCAACGTCCCAACGAGCGGTGGAGTCTCGACTTCGTGCATGATCGAATGGTGAGCGGTCGCTCGTTGCGACTGCTCACGGTGCATGACGACTACACCCGCGAGTGTCTGTGGATCGAGGCCGACACCTCGCTCTCCGGCCCGCGGGTCGCACGCGTGCTCGACTTCGTCACCGCGCTCCGGGGCAAACCCGCCAGCCTGATCACGGATAACGGACCGGAGTTCGCCGGCCTGGCGCTGGAGCGCTGGGCGCACGAACACGCCGTCAACCATCGGTTCATCACGCCAGGAAAACCCGCCCAGAACGGCTACATCGAGAGCTTCAACGGCAAGCTCCGCGATGAATGCCTCAACGAACACGAGTTCCTCAACCTCCACCACGCCCGCGAACTGATCGACGCCTTCCGCGACGACTACAACCTGAACCGTCCGCACAGCGCCCTCGACGGGCTCACGCCGAGCGAGTTTGCGGCCAAAGTCGCGGCGGCCCCCATGGGGGCCCCTGTGGATCAACTCAGCCCTGCGCTTGCAGTCAGAACCTTCTCCCCTAAACCAAACCCAACCGATCCGGTTCTCTCATTATAAGCCTCCAGCTTCGGGGGGCAGGTCAGCGCCTACGATTTAGGTCGCATCCCGCGCGGTGTTCTCTGGCGGTCTGGACCGGCCGCTTGGATGCGGTCGATAACACCATAGAGGAGCTGACCTCGCTGGTAATGCAGGCGAAAGTGAATGACCTGCCCAACCCTGAGTGCGGGATATCCCTCAAAAGGCGACCGCCCGGGAACCACCATCGAGACGAACCTTTGGCCGCTCTTTCCTTCGAATGCGGACGCCCCGACAAACTCTGCGCCGAACTCGACGCCATAGCCGCCTTCGGGGAAATCTTCTTTCGGCAGCGCTTTCTTTTCGGTCGTGAGAACCCGGAAAACGACCTCTTTCACATCTGCGACCTGCGAGTCGGGCAACGCAAAGAAGAACCGCATTGGGAACGCGTCTGCGCCGCTGCACGCGCTCGCAACGACCAGGAGTAATAAATAGCCGAGCTTCTTCATCTTTCTTCCGCCGATCGACTCAGATCAGCCACGCCCGCCGAGCGGGCAAGCCGTCTGTTTTGAATGACTGGGCCATGTTGAGCGCAGATGAAATCAGCGAATCAGGTGCAATCAAGGGCGTTGCGCTGTGGCTGCTACATCGCCTCTCTCGAGGATGTCCACACAGTTTGCGGCGGGTTCTTCCAACTTCCGATATGTGTTTGGATCGTCCAAACGCCGCGCTCATCGCGACCAACTTGGATGGAGTCCTCGCCGGCCGGTGACTTCTGCAGATAGATCACGGCGTAGCTTCTTCCAATCTCCACAAACTCAGGCGCAAGGTAACGCAGCTTTTCTGGGCTCTCCGAACCATTGAGGAAAACATGAGACTCTCCCTCGGGAATGAACTGCTTCGCGCAAATATCCGCCACAATCTTCTGGAGCCTTTCGTAATCTGCGGCGGTCAATGCGCGAATCTGCTCGGCGGTCTTGCTCGGCCCGCACGCTGCAAGCGCGAATAGCATCAACAGAAGCGAAAGGCCAAAGAGCTTCTTCATCTTTCTTTCGGCGATCAGTGTTATTCAGACTAAGTAGATTGCCTACAGTTTCTTGGCCCACGGGCCGATGAGAGTCCGTAAGCATCTGATATTCAAACTCTGTTTTCTGGAGTAGGCTTTTGCCGGCTGTGCAGGACCGCGGAAAGCCTACTGATGTAAAGCACGGGCCGCATGACGAACTCCCGGCCCGTTGCATTCTTCGGATGGAAAGAAGTCCCCGTCGCTGCGGCGTTGTCTCCCGAAAGGAAAACAGGCGGGTTCAGGCGTTGTAATCACGCGCTGATATTTCCGCCGGCCATGATCTCGTTCGCAGACGCGGGCGAGGCCTCCCGCTCCGGTTTAGGGCTGAACGGTGCAGGGCTTGCAGGGTAGTTCACCGATGCAAGATGCCGAACGGCTAAAAATCAGGGAATCCCCCACGTCTGGTCGCTTGAGGAGCGGGGCGAACCGATAACGCTCGCGGTATGGTTGTCCCTGTAAGCCGGAAGGCGCGTGTCCACGCTCGCGCCGGTTCTCGTATTGCCAGCACCTTGCTTTGCCGGGTCGCGAGTCTGCTCCTCGGCCTGACGCTCCTGGGCGGCGGCGACCTGCTCGGGCAAGATCGTCCGCCGATCGTCACGACGCCGAGTTATCCGGAATTTCTCTCCGCCTCGCGCCTGGCCTACCAAGCCTCCACTCACACGCTTTACTGGACCACCGGCGCCTATTTTGGCCGCGTCTCGGCGGAGCCGGGCTCCCTTCTGGTGCAGCTCTCGCCCAACTCGTTGCCGAACCAGACTACTGGACTCGTGACGATGATCGACGGACGCGTGTTCGTCGCCGACAGCCAGAAGGTCTATCAACTCAATTTCTACGGCACGACCACGGTCGTGGCCGGCGGGGGCAGCGTCTTCGGCGATCGCGACGCGATGGGCACGACGCTGTGGCTCTCGCCCGGCGATCTGGGCGGCGATGCGGCGGGCAACCTCTACATCGCGGACACCTCGAACCGGTTGATCCGCGTCATGAACCCCGACGGCTTCGTCTCCACGCTGGCCGGCCGCACGAACGACTCCAGCGGCCTCGACGGTCCGCGCGCGGTCGCGAGCTTCGCCTCGCTGCGCGAGATCGAGGTGACGCCGTCCGGCGACGTCTGGGTGATCGACGGCAACCGCCTGCGCCGCGTCGCGCCCGACGGCAGCGTGAGCACGGTGGCGGGCAGCTCGGCCAGTTCCGCCGTGATCGATGGCGTCGGGGCCGCCGCGCGCTTCTACGATCCGCGGTATCTGACCGTCGACAGCGCGGGCAATGCCTACGTCCTCGACCTGCGTCGTCTGCGCCGCATCACGCCGGCGGGTGAAGTGACCACGTTGCTGGGCGCGGATTTGCCCGCCGAGCGGGTCGACGGCGCGGGCAGCGTCGTGCGCTTCCGCGATCCGGGTGCGCTCACGCTCGGCCCCGGCGGCCGGCTCGTGGTGGTCGATGAAAGCCGGATACGCTGGATCGCGCTCGAGGGCGTCCCGGCGCCAGCGGCGATCGAGTTTCCGCCCGTGGCGGCCACGGGCCTGCTCGGCGGCAGCCACACCTTCTCCGTCGTCGCGTGGGGCACGCCGACGCCGGTCTACCAATGGTTCAAGAACGGTCAGGCGATCGTCGGCGCGACGGGCCCGACGTTGACGCTGAGCAATCTCACCCCTGCCGACGCGGCGCTCTACCGCGTCAGCGCCAGCAACGAGAACGGCTCCGCCACCTCCGCCGATGTGGCCCTGCACGTGCAGGCCGTCTCGCCCAACGACAGTTTCTCCGGCGCACTCGCGCTCAACTCCGCTCCGGTGACCGTGAGCGCTGACTACATCGGCGCGACGCGCGAAGCCGGCGAGCCCGCGCACAACGGCAGCGCGAGCGGCGGTTCGCTGTGGTGGAATTTCACCGCGCCGTCGACCGGCTTCGTGCGCGCCGAGGTCGCCGCGTCCACGACGCCGTCCGTCGTGCAGGTTTACACCGGCAACTCCGTCGACGCCCTCACGCCGGTGCCGGCGCTCTCCGCCTACGCCTCGCTCGACAACCCGACGCGTGTGACGTTCGCCGTCACCGCGGGCGCCGTGTATCGCCTCGCGGTGGAGCGAGTCGAGGCCTCGGCTCCCGGCGCGGCGCACCTCTCGCTCGCCTACGCGCAAGTAGCCGCGCTTTACGCGGGCTCGCCCACCGAGTCGGGCAGCACCAACGCCACCAATCCTCTCGATGCGCGCTTCACCAGTGCCGGACCGTTGGCGCGCGATGCGGCCGGCAATCTCTACGTCGGCGACGGCAACACGATCCGCCGCATCACGCCGGCGGGCGTCGTGGCGAACTTCGTCACCGGCGTGCAGGCGCTCGGCTTGGTGTTCGACTCGGCGGGCAACCTCATCGTCGCCGATCCCGTGCGGCATGTCATCCGCCGCATCACGTCGGCGGGCGCGGTCTCCATCCTCGCCGGGGCGGAGAACACGTCGGGCCACGTCGACGCGACCGGCGGCGCGGCGCGTTTCAGCTGGCCCTACGACGTGGCGATCGACGCGGCGAACAACCTCTACGTCGCCGACCAGAGCAACCACGTCATCCGCCGCATCACGCCGGCGGGCGCGGTCACGACGATCGTCGGCACGCCGGGGCAGTTTGGCTCCGCCGATGGCAACGGCGCTGCCGCGCAGCTCTACCTGCCGCGCAGTCTCGTCGTCGTCGGGACGAAGCTCTACTTCATCGACAACACGCTCAGCCAGCAGTCCAACCGCCTGCGCGTGGTCGATCTGCCGACGCTGGCCGTCACGACCCTGGCCGAAGGCAGCGACGTCATCGGCCGCAACGGCACGTCGCTGCGCGCGGATGCCGTGGGGAATCTCTATTTCGCCAGCCTCTACGCCATCCGGCGCATCAGCCCGAACGGCCGCATCGCGCTGCACGTCGGCAACGGCAACCAGACCGGCGGCCTGAGCGCGGGCGATCCGCTGGCCGTCGCGGCAGGCGAGCCGCAGGGCGTGCTGGTCGACCCGGCCGGCAACCTCTTCTACACCTCGTCGCGCAGCGTGTATCGCGCGGCGGCGACTTCCGGCAACGTCGCCCCGGTCATCACCGCGGCACCCGCGGCGCGCACGGTCGGCGAGGGCGCGGCGGCGACGTTCTCCGTCACGGCCTACGGCGGCCCCACCGTCACTTACCAATGGCGCAAGAATGGCAGCCCGCTCGCGGGCCAGACCGCGCCGGCGCTGACGTTCCCCAGCGCGGCATTGACGGATGCGGGCAATTATTCCGTGACCGTCACGGCGGGCGGCATTGCGACGACGACGGCCGAAGTCGCGTTCGGCGTGCAACCGGTCGCGGCGAACGACGCCTTCGCCAACGCCGCGGTGTTGAGCGGCGCGGCGGCTGCCGCGACGGGACAGAATTACGGTGCGACGCGCGAGAGCGGCGAGCCCGTCCGCCCCGGCGCCGCGGCGGCGGGCCGCAGCGTCTGGTGGGCGTGGATCGCACCGAGCGACGGGACGATCGTCGTGCAGACCATCGGCGCCGAGATGAAGAACACGCTCGCCGTTTACTCCGGCGGCACGCTCGGCGCGCTGCAGTTGCTCGCGCAGGACGACAACGCGGCGGACAACTTCACGCGCGTGTCGGTGCCGGTGACGGCGGGCACGATGTATCGCTTCGTGGTGGACGGCCTCGCGGACTTCGCGCCGAGCGAAGGGGCGTTGCGGCTTGCGCTCCACTATGGCTACACGGTCGTCACGGTCGGCGGTCAGGTGGGCTCATCGGGCCAGCTCGATGCCCCGACGCTCGCCGCGGCGCGCTTCGGCTACGTGAACGCGATGGCGCGCGACGCTGCGGGCAACGTCTATCTCTGGGACGCGGGCCTGATCCGCAAAATCACGCCCACCGGCGAAGTCAGTTCGATCGCGGGTGCGGCGATGCAAACGTCCACGTCCGTCGACGGCACCGGCAGCGTGGCGCGCATCCCGCAGGTGGTCGGCATGGCCGTCGCGGCGGACGGCAATCTCTACTTTGCGGACGCTTATACCGTGCGCCGCATGACGCCCGCCGGCGTCGTCACGACCCTCGCGGGTGCGTGGAACACCTCCGGCTCGACGGACGGCACCGGCACGGCGGCGCGCTTCTCCGGCGTCAGCGCGCTCGTCGCGGCCCCCAACGGCTCGCTCTACCTCGCCGATCAAAGCGGTCGCGTGATCCGGCGCCTCGTGCTGTCCACGCTCGCGGTGACGACCGCGGCTGGTTCCACCACTTCCGGGCAACTCGATGGTGTCGGCACGGCGGCGCGCTTCAGCCGCATCGAGGATCTGGCGCTCGGCGCCGACGGCCAGGTGCTCGTCGCCGACACCAACGGCAACACGCTGCGCCGGCTCAATCTCGCGGACAACGCCGTCACGACCGTGCTCGGCGGCGCGGGCAAGCCCGCGCGAGACGGTCCGGCCGCGGAGGTCGCGCTTTCGCAGCCCTACCGCATCGCCACCGACGCGGCGGGCAACGTGTATTTCTACGAACGTGTCCTGCGCGCGCTGCGGCGCTGGGGCACCGACGGGCAGGTCGCGACGCTCGCGGGCGACACCGAGTCGCAAATCGTGATGCGCGACGGCGCGGGTCTGGCGGCGCGCTTCACGCAGAACGGCGACATGGTGCTGAACGCCGATGGCTCGCTGCTGATCTCAAGCGCGTCGGAGACGGTGATCCGTCGCGCCGAGCCGAGCACGATGCCGCGCGCGGTCGCGATCGTGGCCGTGTCGCCCGGCCGCTATGCCGCGGCGGGCACGCGGGTGGAGGTGTTCGCCCATGTCGTCGGCAACCCGACGCCGACGCTCGCGTGGAAGCGCGACGGCCAGGTCGTTCCCGGCGCGGTCGGCGAACGTCTGGTTTTCGCCGCGGCGCAGCCCGGCGACAGCGGCCGCTACACGCTCGAAGCCACGCAAGGCGGCACGACCGTCGTCTCCGCCCCGATCGCGCTGCGCGTTTACGGCGCGGCGGCCAACGATAATTTCGCGGCGCGCGAGCCGCTCGCGACACTGCCCGTGGCGCGCACGACGCATAATTACACCGCGTCGCCGGAGCCGGGCGAACCCGCGCACCTCGAGAACAACACGGGCAGCTCCGTGTGGTTCACCTGGACGGCGCCGACCGACGGCACGGTGATCGCGAGTCTGGCTGGTTCGAGCTTCAACCCGGCGCTCGCCATCTACACCGGCGATACGCTGACCGGTCTGCAGCGGCTGGCCGGCGCCACCGGAAGCATCGCGGAGCCGCCCACGGTGACGTTGGCCATCACCGCGGGCACGACGTATCAAATCGCGGTCGCGGGCCGCAACAACCAGACCGGCGAGATCCAGCTCGGGTTGCGCTATGCGCTCGCGACGCAGGCGCTGGCGGAAAATCCGTCGGCTCAGCGCGTGATCGCCGGCGCGGACGGCGCGCTTTATTTCACCGATCCGGCGCAGCGCGTCGTCCGGAAACGCACCGCGGCCGGCGGGTATGCGA
The DNA here is from genome assembly GCA_023701285.1 of Candidatus Didemnitutus sp. Lineage (GTDB taxonomy): Bacteria > Verrucomicrobiota > Verrucomicrobiia > Opitutales > Opitutaceae > Didemnitutus. Next base: position 31,146 of record JAMPXH010000030.1, on the reverse strand, counting down.
TCGTCGCCGGCATCGAGGGCAGCGCGGGCGCGGTCGATGGACCGGCGGGGCAGGGGATGCTGCAGAATCCGACGGCGCTCACGCGGGCCGGTGACGGCACGCTCTATGTGGTCGACGGCGCGGCGATCCGGCGGATCGGGACCGATGGCACGATCACGACGCTGGCCGGTTCGACCTCGCAGTTCGGCTATGTCGATGCGGTCGGAGCGGCGGCGCGCTTCAGCTCCCTGAGCGGCCTCGCGTTGAATGCGGACGAGACCGCGCTGATCATCGTCGATGCGGGCAACGTGCTGTTGCGCCAGCTCACGCTCGCGACCAACGCCGTCACGACGCTCGTCGGCACGCAGAACTCGCGCTCGGCGCCACCCGCCGACGGCGTGGGCAGCGCGGCGCGCTTGCTCGGCCCGGGCGACATCGTCCGCGCGCCCGACGGCATGTTGTTCTTCACCGAGAGCGGGGCGGTCGGCTCCTTCGGCAGCGGGTCCGCGGTGCGTTCGCTCTCGCCGACCGGCGATGTGCGCACGGTGCATTACTACGGCGCCAATCGCGGCTACTCCACGATTTCAATCGATCCGGACGGCAACCTGATCGTCGTCGCGGGCGACGGCGTGCGCCAGTTCGGGCGCGACGGAAGCCAGACCTTCCTCAGTCCGTCCATCGGCAACAACGTCATCCTCACCGGCGGGATGAGTGGTTGGGCCGTGGGGCAGAGTCGCCTGCAGCGCATCGTGCCGGCCGATTTCGCGCTCCCGACGGTTACGTCTGCCCCGGGGCTCCAAGCGCAGCCGGTGTCCGTGACCGTCTTCCCGGGTCAGTCGGCCTACTTCAATGTGCAGGCGACGGGCACCGGGCTCACTTACCGTTGGCAACGGGATCAGGTCGACCTGCCCGGCACCGATTCCGCCACGTTGCGCCTGTCCGCGGTCAGCGCCGCGGACGTCGGCGCGTATCGCGTCATCGTCAGCAACGCCGGCGGCACGATCACGTCCGCGGAAGCGACGCTCACGCTCGGCACGCCGCCGGCCAACGATCTATTTGCGCAGGCGCCGCTGCTGACAGGCGGTTTCGCCGCCGGCACATCGAACACCGCCGGTGCCACGCGCGAGGCGGGCGAACCGTGGCACGCCGGCAACGGCAGCGGCACCTCCGTCTGGTGGACATGGACCGCGCCGGCCTCCGGCACCGTCATCGTCGACACCTCCGGCAGCGCGGTCGACACCGCGGTCGCCGTCTACACGGGCGATGCGCCCGCGACGCTCACGGAAGTCGCGCGCGGCCAGCAGACGCCGCTGGGTTCGCTGAATTGGCGCCGCGCCCGCGCGATGTTCGTGGCGGTCGAAGGCACGACGTATCGCATCGCCGTCGACAGCGTCGGCGGTTTCCCGGGCGCCGTCGCCGTGCACGTGGCCTTCGCCTACTCGTTCTCGACCATCGCGGGTCTCGCGGAGAACGCCGGCTCGGCCGACGGCACCGGCAGCGCCGCGCGTTTCCGCGGCCTCAACGGCTCCGCGGTCGGCCCCGACGGCACGATCTACGTCGCCGACCTCAACAATCACACCATCCGCAAAGTCACGCCCGCCGGCGTCGTCACGACGCTCGCCGGCCTGGCGGGCGCCGAAGGTTACGTGAACGGCACCGGCAGCGCCGCACGCTTCAATCTCCCGGCGGGCATCGTCTATTGGAACGGATTCCTCTACGTCGCCGATGCGAACAACCACGCGATCCGCCGCGTCGACCCGAACACCGGCGCGACATCGACGTTCGCCGGCACGAACGCCGCCGGCACGGCCAATGGCACCGGCGGGGCGGCGCGCTTCAACCAACCGGCCGCGATCGCCGTCGACCCGCAGGGCAACCTCCATGTGGGCGAGGCGGGCAATCATGCCGTGCGCAAGATCAGCCCGTCGGCCGTCGTCACGACGCTCGCCGGTCTGCCCGGGACTTCCGGTGCGGTCGACGGCACAGGCACGGCCGCGCGGTTCAACGCCGTCGAAGGCGTCGCCGTCGCCGCCGACGGCACGGTTTACGCCGCCGATTACGGCAATCGCACGATCCGCAAGATCACGCCCGCCGGCGTCGTCACCACGGTCGCCGGGGTCGCGGGCTCTCCCGGCTACATCGACGGCCCGGCGGCGACGGCGCTGTTTTCCCAACCCAACGGCGTGCTCGCGCTCGCCGACGGCTCCGTCCTCATCGCCGATCGCGGCGCCAACGCCATCCGCCAGCTCACACCGGACAATTTCGTGCTCACCGTCGCCGGCGGCGCACCGACTCGCGCCGCCGATGGCGTCGGCCTCGAAGTCGGATTCTACTTCCCGGCGACGATCGCGACCGACGGCCAGGGGCGCATCTACGTCACCGACCAAGGCAACCACACGTTGCGCGTCGGCGTGCTCAGCAGCACGCCGCAGGCGCCCCAGCGCGGCCTGCAGCCGCGCGGCGTGCGCGTCATCGCCGGCACGACTGTCACACTCACCGGCTCCGCCGTCGCCAATCCTGCGCCGAGCTACCAATGGCAGCGGAATGGCGTGGATGTCCCGGGCGCGACTTTGCCGACGCTCACGCTGACCGACGCGCAGCCCGCGCAAAGCGGCAGCTACACGCTCGTCGCGACGAACAGCCTCGGCTCGCTCGTCGGCGACGCAGCCGTGGTCGAGATCCTGCCGTTGCCCGCGAACGACTCGTTCGCGAGTCGCGCGCGCATCCTCGGCGCGCAAGTGTCGCTCTCGACCTACAACTACTCCGCCACCGCGCAACCGGGCGAGCCCGCCCACGCCGGTGCGCCTGCGAGCCGGTCGACGTGGTTCACGTGGACCGCGCCCGCCAACGGCGATGTCACGATCGATACCCTCGGCAGCACCTTCGACACGCGCTTGGCCGTCTATCGCGGCGATGCGCTCGCTGCGCTCCAACTCGTCGCCGAGCACGCGGGCGACCCCGGCCGGAAATTCAGCCGCGTCCGCTTCGTTGCGAACGCGGGCGACGTCTTCCAGATCGCCGTCGACGGCGTGGGCGGCGCCACCGGCGACCTGCGCCTCGCCATCAACTACAGCTGGAACTGGGCGCTCTACACCGGCACGCCGAACGGCAGCGGCGCCGCGAACGGTGCGCTCGCCCAGGCAACCTACAACGGCATCACCGCGATCGCCACGGACGCGGGCGGCAACGTCTACGTCGCCGAGGCGGGCAACCACGTCATCCGCCGCATCACCCCGCAGGGCCAGGTGTCCGTCTTCGCCGGCGCGGCCGGCGTCGCGGGCAGCGCCGACGGCGTGGGCGCCAATGCGCGCTTCAACCAACCCTTCGGTCTCGCGGCCGACCGCTCCGGCAACCTCTACGTCGCCGACACCGACAACCACACGATCCGCAAGATCGTGATCGCCACCGCCACCGTCAGCACCATCGCCGGTGCGGCCGGCCAATACGGCTATGTCGACGCGACCGGCACTGCCGCGCGCTTCGCGACTCCGGCCGGCGTGGCGGTGAACGCCGCGGGCGAACTTTTCGTCAGCGATTACAGCAACAAACTCATCCGCAAGCTCACGCTCGCGACCGGCGCTGTCACGACCTTCGCGGGCGGATTGAACACCTCCGGCAACTCCGCGCGCTACTACAGTGCGCCGTGGGGCCTCGCGATCGACTCGGCCGGCAACCTCTTCGTCGCCGACAATGCGAACATCCGCAAAGTTCTCCCGGACGGCACCGGCGTCGAGTTCGCCGGCGACATCAACGGCGTCACCGGTTTCAGCGACGGCGCCGGCGGCATCGCGCGCTTCAACCGTCCGACGCAACTCGCCATCGACGCGCAGGACAACCTCTACGTCACCGACCTGAACAACAACGTCGTGCGCCAGATCTCGCCGCGCGGCGAAGTCCGCACGATCGGCGGCGAGCCGTCGCGCAACGCGCACAACGTCGGCACCGCCGAGGCTGCCGCCTTCGGCAACCCGCGCGCCATCGCCATCGATGCCGGCGGCTTCCTCTACGTCGGCACGATGATGTCGCTGATCGACATCGGCCAGCGCCAGGCCGGCCCCGGTGCGCCGCGCATCGTCACCCAGCCCGAACCGCAATCCGTCGCGAGCGGCGGCACCGTCAGCTTCACCGTCGTCGCCTCCGGCCAGCCTGCTCCGACCTATCAATGGCGGCGCAACGGCACGCCGCTCGAAGGCGCCACGAGCCCCGTGATCACGCTGACGAACGTCACGCAGATCGGCAGTTACGACGTCGTGGTGACCAATGCGAACGGTTCCGTCACGAGCCGCGCCGCCGGCCTCACGCTCGCCAGCGCGCCCACCAACGACGCCTTCGCCCACGCGCTCGCCCTCACCGGCAACAGCGTGACGGCGTCCGCATTTCCCACCGCCGCCACGGCCGAGGCCGGCGAGCCCGCGCACGCCGGCGCTCCCGCCACACGTTCGCTCTGGTGGAGTTGGATGGCTCCCGCCGGCGGCGTGGTGGTCGTGCAGACCGCCGGCAGCGCCGTCGACACGCGCCTCGCCGTCTATACCGGGGGCAACGTCGGCGCGCTCACCCTCGTCGCCGCCAACGACGACGCGCTCGCGGGTGGGGCGAGCCGGGTGCAATTCCTCGCCACGCCGGGCACGACTTATTTCATCGCCGTCGACACCAACCCCACCGCCGGATCGTCGCTCGGTGGCGTGCGCCTCGGGGTCGATTACGCCTATGTCGTGTCGACCTTCGCCGGTTCCCCCGGCCAGGCCGGCGCCGCGAACGGCCAGGGATCTGCCGCGCGCTTCACGAATCCTTCGAGCATCGCGCGCGATTCGGCCGGCAACCTCTACGTCGCGGAGCCGACGCAGCATGTCATCCGCAAGATCGCACCTGACGGCACGGTATCCGTCTTCGCCGGTGCGGTTGGCCAGTCGGGCGCGACGAACGCGAACGGTGCCGCCGCGCGCTTCAATCTGCCCTACGGACTCGCGGTCGATGCGGCCAATCACGTGTTCGTCGCCGACTATGGCAACCGCGTCATCCGCCGCATCACGCCGGCGGGCGACGTCACGACCTTCGCCGGCGCGGTCGGGCAGGGTGGAGCGACAGACGGCGCCGCGGCGAACGCGCGTTTCAATCTCATCTTCGGTCTCGCGTTCGATGCCTCTGGCGCGCTCTACGCGACGGACCTCGGCAATCACAACGTGCGCAAGATCAGCGCGGGCACCGTCACGACGCTCGCCGGTTCGACCACTGGCGTCGCCGGCGCGCTCGACGGCACGACCACCGCTGCGCGCTTCAACCAACCGCGCGGCCTCACGGTCGATGCGCAGGGCAACGTTTACGTGGCCGACTTCGGCAATCACACCGTGCGCCAGATCACGCCCGCCGGCGTCGTGACGACGCTCGCCGGATTCGCCGGCAGCCAAGGCGTGACCGACGGCCTCGGCTCGAACGCGCGTTTCACCGGCCCTTGCGCCGTCGCGTTCGCTGCGCCGGATCGCCTCTTCGTCACCGACGCGAGCCACCGCGTGCGCGCGGTTTCGACAGTTGACGGACTCGCCACCACCGCCGCCGGCAGCACGGAAGGCGCCGCCGAGGGCATCGCGCTCGCTGCGCGCTTCGACGTGCCGATCGCGATCGTCGCGACGCCGGACGGCGTGCTTTACGTGGCCGATCACGACAACCACACCCTCCGCGCCCTCACGCCGTCGACGCAGGTCGCGGTGGCGCAGAGCATCGGCTTCGCGCCGTTGCTCGATCGCGCCTACACGCCGCTCCCGATCACGCTCAGCGCCACGACGACGTCAGGCCTGCCGGTGGTATTTGAACTGGTCGCAGGCGACGCGTCGCTCGATGGCAACCAACTCACGCTCCTCGGCACGGGCACGATCACGATCCGCGCGACGCAGCCCGGCGACGCCACTCATCTGGCCGCGGAGCCCGTGACGCGCAGCTTCACGGTCACGCCGAACTTCCTCTCGTGGGAGCTTGACCGTTTCACACCTGAGCAGCTCGGGAACCCCGCGCTCACCGGCCCGAACGCCGACTTCGACCGCGATGGCTTCAGCAACCTCGTGGAATACGCGCTTGGCCTCGACCCGCAGGTCGCGAGCCACGCGAACGTCCCCACCGTGGCCGTGAGCGCCAGCGAGTGGACCTTCACCTACACGCGCCCCGCCGACCGCAGCGACGTGATCTACACGGTGCAGACGTCGACCAACCTCACAACGTGGACGGATGTCGCCGCCACGCGCACCGCCACCGGCCCGACCGAGACCTGGCGCGCCACGGTCCCCGTCACCGGCAACCCTAATCTCGTCTTCCGGTTGAAGGTGCAGCGTTAGTCCTTGGCTGATGGGCATGGCCGGCTATTAGGCCGGCCACCTCGACTGTCGTGACGCGTTACTTTGCGCGGCCGTCACTGCTGGGGCGGCTTGAAAGGCCCCGGCGAACTGGTAGCAAAGCGTAACTTCGGCGGCTCACGGGCCAGGGCGATCGAAGAGATCAATGCTTCGACGTGTTCATCGGGGACGCAGTTAACTGCGGCGCAGGTGGACTCCATCTCACCTCGATACTCACTCATCATGTTCGGCTTGTCTGTCCGTCCCTGCGGTCTCTTGGATCGTGTGCTCCGTCCCCTTGCACTTTGGACGGTCATCGCCTTGCTCGGCGTCGAGTTGGTTGCCCAACAGCAAACGCTGCCGGCCATCTTGACCCATCCCGCCAGTCAGATTGTGCACAAAGGGGAGTCGGTTTCCTTCAACGTCGAAGCCGTAGGACCGGGGCCATTTACTTACCAGTGGGTGAAGGATGGCACTCAGATGACCGACGGGAGGGCCGCTACGCTCTCCCTCGTGAACGTCGATGTCGAGAACGCGGGCATCTATTTCGTCGTGGTGACCAACTCCGCCGGATTTTTTGTGCAGAGCAACACCGCGGAGTTGGTGGTGATCGCTCCACCCAAGTTGGTCACTCAGCCAACGGATCAGTCTGCTGCCGCCGGCGCCAATGCGTGGTTTTACGTCAGCGCCATCGGCACCGGTCCGTTCGCTTATCGGTGGCAATGGCGGGCGCGCGATGACGAGGCATGGGGCGATCTCACGGAGGATGCCGGGACGCAGGGTGTCGCCTATCTGCAACTTATCCTCACCAACTCACTCGCCCGCCACGGCGGACGGGTGCGTTGCATCGTCAGCAACTCGGTGGGCGAAACGACCAGTGCCGAAGCACGGCTCTTCGTGGCCGGAGCGATCACCGTGCAAAGTGCAACCGCCGCCCGCCGCGTCGTGGCTCCGGGAACCTCCGTCGTTTTCGACGCCACGGCGGAGTCGGCTGTGGGATCGGCGCTGACCTACCAGTGGAAACGGAACAACCGCCCGCTTCCCGGGGCGACGGGCATGACGTTGTCGCTTTCCAACGTCACGATGAGTGACGCCGGCGCCTACACTTTGGAGGTGCGGGATGCGTATGGGGCGGTGGCGCGGTTGACGCGCTTCCTGGTGGTCGATCCCGGTCCGACGCAAGTGCGCGCATGGGGAGCGAACGCCAGCGGGCAGACGAACGTGCCGCTGGACCTGAACAATGCCTTGGCCGTCGCCGCGGGGCGCACTCACAGTGTGGCGTTGCGAGTGGACGGCACACTGACGCTGTGGGGCGAGGCGAGCTCCTATTCGCGCTCTTATGCCGCCAGCATCACCAACGCCGTGGCCGTCGCCGCGTATGGCGACAATACGCTGTATCTGCACGCCGAGGGCGGCATTTCGCAGTTCGGTGCGCAGAATGCGGGTGGGTCCAGCTCCGTCGGAGGCATCGCAGTGGCCTTGGGTGGAAATTCGGGGCAGCGGCTCACTCTGCGCGAAGATGGAACGGTCGCGTCGATAAATCTTAATTCCTTAGCATCGCCGCGACCGCCGGATGGTTTGAGCGACGTGGTGGCGATTGCGGCGGGAGGCCGGCATTCGGTGGCCTTGAAGGAGGATGGCACACTCGTGAGCTGGGGAGAGGGGGCGGCCAGCGTCGTGGGCGTGCCAGCCGGGCTGAATGACATTCAGGCGATCGCCGCAGGCGAAGCGCACACGCTGGCGTTGCGAGTCGACGGCACGGTGGTGGCCTGGGGCGACAATTCGGCGGGGCAACGCTCCGTGCCTGCCAATCTCAACAATGTGGTGGGGATCGCCGCCGGGCCTTATCACTCCATCGCACGGCGGGCGGACGGGTCCCTCGTCTTCTGGGGGCGCAACATCTCCGGGCAGGGCACGCCACCGGAAGATCTCGGCCCGGTGTTTGCCGTCGCCGGCGGCGAATCCCACACGCTGGCGGTGCGAGGGAGCAGCGGCGACATCGCTCCTCGCATCACCACGCAACCGGCCAGCGTCCAAGCCGACGAAGGCACGACGGCAACGCTCACGGTGGCCACGGTGGGCTCCGGACCGCTGCATTACCAGTGGCGGCTGGCCGGCGTGGCGATTGTCGGAGCGAACAGTTCGAGCTATTCCGTCACCGCGACCAGCGCCGCCGTGGGCTTCTATGATGTCGTCGTCACCAACCACATCGGCTCCGTTACCAGCGAGACGGTGTCACTGGCGGTGGTCGGGGAAAACTCCCCGCCCGCGCTGACCTCGCGTTCTGCCGCGCGGATTCTTGGCACACTTGGCGGCACGATCACGCTTTCCGCCTCCGCAGTGACGGCGAATCCACCGCTGACGTATCAGTGGAATCGCCAGAACCGGCCCATCGCTGGTGCGACGGATCCAACGCTGGCCCTTTCAAATTTCAACAATGGCGACGCCGGTGCTTACACGCTGGTGATCACAGACGGCCGTGGTCTGAAGACTTATGTGACGAGTTTTGTGGTGCCGCACTATGAGCAGACTCAAGTCGTGGGCTGGGGATATACCACGACCGCCACCGGCGGCGCCGATACCGGCCAAGCCATCGCCATCACGCCCGGTTACTTCCTGCAGCGCGACGGCACGATCCGGCCATGGGGAACACTGCCTTACGTATTCCGGAATCAGCCTGCAGCACTTGCTGGGGTCGTGGCGTTGCACGCCAACGATTGGAATGCGATCGCGCTGTTGTCCAATGGCAAGCCGGTGGTCTGGGGCGACACATTAAGCAGCGTGACAACGATTCCCGCATCGGCGACGCAGCTGATTGATGTTTCATTCAGAGGACATGCGCTGGGATTGACGGCGGCCGGGACAGTGGTGGCCTGGGGCGCGAATACTTCTGGTCAGGCTTCGGTGCCCGCGGGCCTCAGTGAGGTCGTGCAGGTGGCCGCGGGCGGCACGCATTCGCTCGCGCTGTTGCGCAACGGCACCGTGGTCGCGTGGGGCAACAATGCGTTCGGACAGAGTTCCGTTCCGGCCGGGCTTTCCAACGTGGTTTCGATTGCCGCGGGCACGCAGACATCCTTCGCGGTGCGCGCGGACGGTTCCATCGTGGCGTGGGGGCAGGCTGACCAAGGGAACCAGACGACAGTTCCGGCCGCCGCGCAGCCCGCGTTTGCGGTTGTCGCCGGTTCCTACCATGTGCTCGCGATCAAGGCTGACGGCACGGTGGCCTCGTGGGGTTGGAATACCTATGGACAACTTGCGGTGCCTGCCACGCTCAAGAACGTATTTGGCGCGGTGCTCGGCAATTCGTATACGGTTGCTTTGCGCGACGCCTCGGGTGATTCGCTGCCGACGGTCACGATGCAGCCGACCGGCGGTCGCCGGGCCGCCGGCGGAGAGATCAGCCTCACGGTCGTTGCGGGTGGCCCGGGGCCACTCAGCTATCAATGGCGTCGGAATGGCACGAATCTCCCCGGTAAGACCAGCGCGACGCTCGTGCTGGAGAATCTGCAACTCGGTGACGGAGGTGTCTATGATGTCGTCGTGAGCAACCACCGCGGCAGCGTGACGAGCGCAGGTGCCGAGGTGGTGGTGGAAGCGCCGCCGGCGATCGTCACCGCGCCGCCCGACTTGGTGAGTGCCAATCTCGGTGATCGTTTGGAACTCGCGGTCACTGCGACATCGGCGAATTTGCCGTTGAGCTACCAGTGGAGAAAAAACAATCGCCTCATCCCGGGGGCCATCTCGGCCACGCTGTCGTTCGACTCTTTTGCTCGTGAAGACGCCGGCACCTACTCGCTCGAAATCACCGATGCCACGGGACTGCGTTCGTGGTTCATCGCGTTCGTCCGGCCGGTGTTCGCACGCACGCAGGTGGTCGCCTGGGGCTATGGCATGAATCCGGATGCGACTTTGTCGTCCGAACCGATTGTCGCGGTCGACCCTTCTGGCGTAGCGGTGCGGCGGGACGGGACGGTGGTGGCATTGAGGTCAGGCGTGTCGCATCCTGCGCTCGGCCGCACGGGCATTGCGAAGGTGGTAGGCCAATTGCTGTTGAAGGCCGACGGCACCGTGGAATCCGTCAGCCAGACTGGCGGGAACATCCATTTCAACCTGCCGCCGGGCCTCGCCAACGTGGTGGATCTGCAGATCAACTATCAGGCGGCGTTCGCGCTAAAGGCGGACGGGACGATCGTGGCGTGGGGTGACAACGATTACGGAGAACTCAACTTCAGCACGATTCCGACGAACGTGGTGCAGATCGCTACCGGCGGAAATTACGTCACCTACGCGCTGAAGGAAGATGGCACGATCATCGCTCTCGGCTCGCGCAGCGGTGTCGAGCCGCCGCCCGGGGTGACGCTGCCGCCGTTTCAGCGCATCGCAGCAGGGGCCTATTTCATCGTGGGTCAGACATTCGATGGCGGTGTTGTGGCGTGGGGCAATATTGCCTTGCCGGAGACAGCGTTGGGCGGTCCGCCGAGCGGCGTTGTTGAGGTCGCGGCGGGCGCCTGGCATGTGCTGTTGCGGAATGCCGACGGCGTGGTGCAGGCATGGGGCAGCAACGCGCAGGGGCAAAGCGCCGTGCCGCCGACGCTGGCCAGCAACACGGCCGCCCTTTTTGCCTATCAGGACGTCTCCATCGCAGTGCGCGATGCATCCGGCGACACCGCACCGACGATTGTCAGATCTCCCCAGAATATCAGCGCCCTGCCCGGGCAGACGGCTGCCTTCGCCGTCGAGGTGTCCGGCGCCGGTCCTTTTTCCTACCAATGGCGGAAGGACGGGGTGGAGATTTCCGGGGCCACGGCTGCCACCTTCGCCCGCACGGTCACCGCCAATGATGTTGGGAGTTACGACGTCGTGATTTCCAATCATATCGGTTCGACCACGAGCGCGGTCGCGACATTGGCCGTGGGCACGCTTCCCGTGGTTTCCCTCGCGGCACCGCGGCGTCAAGCCGCGGTGCCGGGTGAGACCATGACGTTGCGCGTAGCCGCCACCGGCACCGGCGCGCTGCGTTACCAATGGTATCACGACGGGCGTCCGCTGCCGGAGCAAAACTCTGCGGTGCTGACGTTGCGCGACGTGACGGTGCGTGCGAACGGCTATTACTACGTCGATGTGACGGACGATGTGGGGCCGCAGCGCAGCGAGACGATGTTCGTGACTGTGGCGCCGCAGGAAACGCGGGTGGTCGCATTCGGTTTTTCGCTGTTCGATGCGAACCGGCCTCCGGCGGATCTTGCCGATGCCATTGCGATCGCTGCCGGGGATTACCATTCGCTGGCGCTCCGGCGCGATGGCACGGTCGCTGCGTGGGGTTCGACGTCGGGGTCGCAGGTGCCGGCCGGGTTGACGGACGTCGTCGCGATTGCGGGTGGCTCGTCCCATTCGCTCGCGTTGAAGAGCGACGGCACGGTCGTCATCTGGGGCAGTGGCAACTCCGCCGCGATCGCGGCGGGATTGAAGGACGTGGTGGCCATCGCCGCGGCGCGCGACATCTCGGTCGCGCTGAAACGGGACGGATCAGTCGTGGTGTGGAGCGAGATGTTCAATGGAGCGCACGATTATTTCCCGCACACCCGCGCCGTGGGGAAGCCGTTTGCCGGGAGTAAATTTGTGGGCGTCATCGACGAGTCCGGCGGCGTCTCGCTGGTTGGCTTGGGCGAGCATGGCGTGATGACCCCTCCGGCAGGACTCGCCGGCGTCCGCACCGCCAGCAGCATGGAATCCCACGTTGTCGCACTTCGGGACGACGGCACCATCGTGGCCTGGGGCTACAACCTCGCTGGCCAAGCCAACGTGCCAGACGGCCTGCAGGACGTCGTCGCGGTGGCTGCGGGCAGCGGCCATTCGCTAGCGTTGCGTGCCGATGGCGCCGTGGTGCGTTGGGGCAGGGAGACCGAGTTGATGCCTGCGGATCTACCGGAGGGAGTGGCGATCGCTGCCGGTGCCTCGCACTCGCTCGTGCTTTGCGATTTGGCCTCCACCACCTTGGTTGTCACGGGACATCCCACGAATCGTTCGGTGTTCACCGGGGACTCGGTCCGTTTCAGCGTGAGCGCTGCGGGAGCGGGCACGCTCAGTCATCGCTGGCAACGACTCGCGGTTTCCGGCGCGTGGGTCGACTTGGCGGAGGGCGGTCTCTACACCGGCACGGCCACATCGCAATTGACGGTTTCTCCCGCGGCAGTCGAGTTGCATGGCGAACGTTATCGTTGCCGTGTCAGCAACGGAAATGAAACCGTGTCGAGCGAGTCGGCGGCACTGTTCATCTTGGGTTCCGGCCCGCGCGCGCCGGTGATTTCCTTGTCGGCCTGGGACGAAAGGCGGGTGGGGCAATCGCTCTCCATCATGTTCAGCGTCGGCGACGCCAACGGTGACCTTCTTTTCGCTACGCTGCGGATCAAGACGCCGGGACGCGGCTGGCGCACCCTGTTGCCGAATGGCACGACGATCGCCTCCGACGAGTTCACGCTCGCGAATGCGCTGACGACGACAAGCGGGTTGCGGATGGTGGCGTTTACATCGACGGCGGAAGACGGCCCCGGCACTTACATCATCGCTTCTTCGGCCATCGACGCCGCTGGGCTGCGCACGGACCATAGCATTGAAGTCGTGGTCGGCGAAAATCGTCCACCGACGGCGACCCTCTTTTTGTCCGGTGAGCGGACCTTGGGCGAAACAATCACTGCGTCCCTCCACGTGAACGATGCCGATGGCAATTTTGCCTTCGCAAACCTGCGCATCCAAACGCCCGATCGCGGCTGGATTATCGTGCGCAGCGATGGCGCCACCGTGACGGCGCCAGACATTGATGCTGCGCACAATTCGGTGGCTGGTTTTGGCGCGACAAACCGCACCTTTGCCTTCACTCCCACCGACGGAGCGGGAGTCTATACCTTCATCTTGAGCGCCGTGGATACTGTCGGCGCACGCACCGACACGGTCGCCCAATCGATTTCCGTCGCCAAGCGAAGTCAGACCATAGCGTTCGATCTGATTGCAGACCGCCGATTGACGCTCACGCCTTTCCATCTCACGGCCACTGCGAGCTCCGGATTACCGGTGACTTTCACCGTGTTGGCAGGGCCGGCGATCGTGGACGGTGACAAATTGTTCTTCACCGGCGTCGGCAACGTGACGGTGCAGGCCTTGCAGACGGGAAATGGCATGTATGCGGTCGCCCCCGCGTTGCAGCGGACTTTCGCGGTCTTGAAGAGCTTCGATTCCTGGCAGCTTGCACACCTGGGTGACGAAGACAGAAGCAACGCCATGATTTTCGGTGCGAGCGCTGATCCCGATGGCGACGGCATCACAAACCTTCTGGAATACGCGCTTGGCCTCGACCCGCGTGTCGCGAGCAACGCAGACGTCCCCACCGTGGCCGCGAGCGCCAGCGAGTGGACCTTCACCTACACGCGCCCCGCTGACCGCAGCGACGTCACCTACACGGTGCAGACGTCGACCAGCCTCACAACGTGGACGGATGTCGCCGCCACGCGCACCGCCACCGGCCCGACCGAGACCTGGCGTGCCACAGTGCCATTCGGCCCTGTAGCTCGGTTTTTCCGGCTCCGGATCGGGCAGTGAGATCTGGCTGGAGCGTTTTTTTCGTAAGGAAATCCCCTAGAGAGACGGATGACTCAATTGACTGGAGGGGCGGATTTTGGCGAATCGCCGGGTCTAAACTATACGGAAACTTAATAGGGAAAATATTCAGAGATAATTAACGTGCGTTGCTGGCGGGCGCTGTGCATCAACGCGCTCATCCATGCCCCTGGAATCCACGCGTCCGGTCCTGTGCCGGATTTTTTCCGCAGTGGCGTTTTCGCCTTCTGCGTCCCGCGCTGCGGTGCGTTGGGCGCGACCGGAGTTGACTGCGCGGCCCGGCACCCCGGTAACGGGCGAGCGTGGCGGCGCACGTCGGGCAGGGTGGGGCGCGTCCATTTTTCGTTCAGTCGTTTCCGGCGCCTAGGGCGCCACGTTTGAGCGATCACACACACACATTTTGGTCACCATGAACTTCTCGTCCCTTTTGAGGGTTGGCCGCGCGTGCGCGCGTCAGTCGCCCGCTTGGCTGCGCCCGCAATCCCCGTTCCTTTCCAATCCCGTCTCTTCCGTCATGAAAATCTCCCGCCTGCTTTGCGGCTTCCTTTTTACCGCGATCATCGCCGGCGCACAGACGCCGCCCACGATCACGTCGCAGCCCTCGTCCGCGCTCTCGGGCGCGAGTGGTTGGACCAACGTGAATCTGACCGTCGCGGCCACGAGCAACGCCGGCGGCACCCTGAGCTACCAATGGCAGCGCAACGGCGTGAACCTCACCAACGGCTCCGTGACGACGGATGTCGGCGGCGCTCCCATGACGACGATCATCAATGGCGCCACGGGCACGACGCTCACGATCACCAATTTCCTCACGGCGAACAACGGCACCTACACCGCCATCGTCACCGACAGCGCCGCGCCCTCCAGCCCGGCCGTGACCAACGGCACCGTCATCACCGTGACGGACACGCCGCCGAGCGTGGCGAACCAGTCGCCGACGACGATCAGCGTCACTCCCGGCGGTCGCGCCCGCCTTTTCGCGAACATCATCGGTTCGCGCCCGCTCGCCATCCAGTGGAGCCGCAACGGCGTGGCGCTCCCCGGTTTCAACGGCTCCTCGCTCACGTCCTTCGAGCTCGACCCAGTCTCGGCGGCCGACGCCGGCGTCTACACCGCGACGATCGCCAACGCCTACGGCTCCACCACCGTCAGCCCCATCACGCTGGCGCTCGCCAGCCAGCCCGATCCGCTCGATCGCTGGCACTGGGAAAATCCCGACCCGCAGGGCAACAACCTCGCCGCGATCACCAGCGCCAACGGCCGCTTGGTCGCCGTGGGCCGCGGTGGCTCCGTGATCACCACGACCGACGGCGAGGACGCCTACATCGGCACCAGCGGCAACGGCAACTCGCTCGCCGCCGTCACGCATGATGCGGCCTCCCAGCTATTTTATGCCGTGGGTGGCTTCAGCACGATCCTCTCCTCCCCGGATGCGCGCACGTGGACCAATCGCAGCCTCACCGGCGTGGACGACGGCTACACGGGCGTCGCGGCCGACGGCGCCGGCACGGTCGTGGTGGTCGGTTCCGATTTCTATGTCCGCCCGACGCGTGCGCTCATCCGCCGCTCGGTCTCCGGCGGCGCCTGGATCTTGCCCGCATCCACTCCGGCGAACTTCACCAACGTCACCCAGCTCAACGCCGTGGCCTACGGCGTGCCTTCCACTGGCGGCGCAGGACGTTTTGTCGCCGTCGGACCGACCGGCAACGCCTTCGTCTCCGCCGACGCCGGCAACAACTGGACCGCGGCCACCACCAACACCACCGCCAACCTCAACGCCATCGCCTTCGCGGGCGGGCGCTTCGTCGCCGTGGGCAACGGAGGCAATATCCGTGTCTCCACCGACGGCCAGACTTTCACCAGCGTGGCGTCGGGCACGACGCAGAGCCTGCTCGGCGTCGGCTATCTGACAGCCTCGTCCACCTGGGTCGCGGTCGGTGTGGCCGGCACGGTCGTCACCTCCACCGACGGAGGCGCCACCTGGGCCGCGGCCACCGCCCCGGGCGTGACCACCGCCCTCAACGCCATCGCCGCCAACGGCAACCTGACCGTCCTCACCGGAGCCAATGGCCGCCTCGTCGGCATGACCACCGGCGGGACGTTCTCCGTCGGCGACATCGGGCCTTTCAGCGAATCGGTGCACTCGTTCTACACCGATTTCTTCAACCACGTGGAGTGGGATGCCCCAACCAACCAATTCATCGCCCTGGGCTCGAACGGCAACATCGTCACCGGCAGCCGCGACGGCACCGATTGGTTGCGCCGTTCCCAGCCGTCCGTCACGAATGGCTTCCTCACCGATTGGGCGCGTTTCGGCTCCCGCCTCATCGTCACCGGTTCGGCGGGCACGCTCTACACCTCCGATGACGGAGCCCAATCGTGGAACACGATCAGCGGGTTGGGGAATGCCCAATTCCACAGTGTCGCCGTCAGTGCGACGCGCGCCGTCGTCGTCGGCGCCAACGGCACCATCTACACCAGCACCGATGGCGCGGCCTGGACCGCGACCTCCAGCGGCGTCACCACCATGCTCCGCCGCGTGGGCTACGCCAACGGCCGCTTCGTCGCTGTCGGCGGCAACGACACCGGTGGCACTTCCATCACGATTCTGACTTCCGACGACGGCCTCGCCTGGACGCCGCGCACCGCCGGCACCACGGGCCAGCTCTGGGGCGTGGCTTGCGCCGACGGCGTGTGGAGCGCGGTCGGCTCCGCCAACATCAACGGCGGCGGCGCCTTCGTTCTCCGCTCCACCGACGATGGCGTCACATGGTCGCGTCAGGAACTGCCCGGCCTGACCTTTGCGTGGACGATCCGCCATCTCGCCGGCCGCTGGATGGTCGTCGGCTCACCCAACAACGTCGCCGTTTCCACCGATGGAGTGACGTGGGATTACAAGGCGCATCCGGCCCAGCCCGCCGTGAACACCCTGCGCGGCATCGCCGCGAGCCCCGACACCTTCGTCGTCGTCGGCAACGACTCCACCATCCTCTCCTCCGCGCCCCGCGCGCCGGTAGTCAGCACGTTGTCCGCGCCGGCCACGGTCGCCCCGGGCGGCGCGGCTCAGCTCTTCGTCAACGCCACGAGCGCCTACCCGCTCACTTATCAATGGCGCTTGAACGGCCAGCCGATCGCCAACGCGACGTCCTCCGTTTACACCGTCACCAATTTCACCGCGGCCCAGGCGGGCGCCTATGACGTCGTGGTCACGGCGAACCGCTTGTCCGAGGACGATGGCCGCACCAGCACGGGCTCCGTCACGAGCGGCAGCGTCAGCGTGACCTTGGCGCCCACGGCCGGCGTCGTCGCGAGCGACTCCGGGTTCACGCGGCCGCAATTCCTCCGCCACTCGCTGCCCGGCCGCATCACCGCGGCGGCGGACGGCTCGGTTTACCTGACCTTCAGCAACGGCCGCACGGTCAACGCCGTGGATGGCCGCCCCGTCGGCGCCGTCATCAAGGTGAACGCGCAGGGGCAGGTGGACTTCGGTTTCAATCCCGGACCGGCGCTCATCGATGCCTGGGCGGTGCTGCCGCTGAACGACGGCACGGGCCGCATTCTCGTGAGCGGCGTCGCCGCCGATGAAGGCTTCGAGACCGGCCTCACGCTCTACCGCGTCTTCCGGCTCAACGCCGATGGCTCCCGCGACCCGTCCTACACCTCGCCCGTGTTCACCGGCATCATCCGCTACATGACGCTGCAGCCGGACGGCAAGCTGCTGGTCACGCCCTCGACCGGCAGTTTCACGAACAACGGCGGTCTCTCCAACCTCGTGCGCCTCAATGCCGACGGCTCGCGCGATTTCTCGTTCAACATCCCGACGTTCAGCACCATCAATCCGCTCTTCGCGCCCATCGTCGTGGATTCGCAGAACCGCATCCTCATCGCGGGCACCTTCGGCAGTGTCTACGGCGTCCCCCGCGCCGGCGTGGCCCGCCTGAATCCCGACGGCACGCTCGATGCGGGCTTCGTCCCTTCCGGCTACACCTTCGGCGGCCAGGTGCGCGGCCTCGGCGTGCAGACGCAAGGCGCCAACGCCGACAAGGTCCTCGTCGCGGGCGGCACGCTCACCGTGAACGGAGTTTCCCGTCCGGTCGTCCGCCTCAACACCGATGGCACGCTCGATGCCGGCTTCACCCTCGTGGGCGACGACGCCACCGGCACCAACCCCGCCAACGGCACGCGCGTGCGCCTGCTGAACATGCTGCCGAACGACCAGTTCACCGTCGTCTCCACCAAGCTCGTGCGCTTCAACGCCGACGGCACGGTGGACGGCAATTTCGCCGCCCCGACCTTCAACCAGGAACCCTTCTGGATCGACACGCTCGCCGACGGCCGGGTTTACCTGCCGCCGGAGTTCGGCACCACCCTCAACGGCACGACGCTCAGCGGCCCGGTGCGCTTCACCGCCAACGGCCAGCTCGATCCGGCCTTCGCGCCCGGACGTTTCAGCACGCTGGTCTACCCCGGCAACATCCATGTCCAGCCCGACGGACGCATCCTCGCGTTCGGCAACTTCGATGCCGTCGGCTCGACCGCCACCCCGCGGACCGGCGCGGCGCGCTTCACCCCCGGCGGCGCCCTCGAGGCCTTCTCCTTCGCCGGGATCAGCAATCTCTACAGCGTCGGCTCCGCCAGCGTGCTGAGCGACGGTCGCATCCTCGCCAGCGTCCTGCGCGGCACCTACCAGACGAATCTCACCAACTCGCTCGCGCGCTTCAACGCCGACGGCACGCTCGACAGCAGTTTCGCCCTCGCGGCCGGCGCCATCTCCGCGAACGTGCGCGTGCTGCCCGACAACCGCATCCTTGCGTGGGGTCTCGCGGCGGCCGATCTGCTCAATAACCGCGTCGTCATGCAGCGCCTCACGGTGGACGGCGCGATCGATGCCGGCTTCACCGGCCTCGGCTCCTCCTCCTTCGGCCAGGTTTACCGCAATCCCAGCAACGCCATCACCGAGATCGTGCTCGGGCAATTCCGTGTCATCGCGCATTATCCCGACGGCCGCGCGCTCGTCGTGGCGACGCTCCCGGGCAGCGCCAACTATCCCGCCGGTGCCGCCGGCCTGCCGGTCACCCTGTTGCGGGTGAACACCGACGGCACGATCGATTCGACCTTCAATGTCGCGCCGCTCTCATGGTCCACGACGCTCGGCGTCACGCCGGTCACCTTGGACCCGGCGCGCAATGTCTCCGCGCAATGGACCCTGCGCCAAGTCGGCGGCTCGCCCTTCTCCGGTGCGGTGCCGCAGCCCGACGGCGGCGTGATCGTCTACGGCGCCTTCACGAACCTCGCGGGCGTCTCGCTGCCCGGCATCGCCCGGCTCACCAACACCGGCGCGATCGACACGTCATTCTCCGTGGGCTCCGGTCCCGAGCTCCGCCGCTTGTCCCACCGCAATCCGCTCGTCCAGACGATCTCCGTCGCTCCCGACGGCAGGATCTGGGTCGCGGGCGTGTTCGATACCTTTGCCGGCGTCGCGGCGCCGGGCCTCGTGCGCCTGAATGCCAACGGCACGGTGGACACCACATTCGCGTCGGACCTCGCCTATCGCCAATACCTCGGCGGCGGCGTGGGCATCGAATTCGGTCCGAGCGGTGAAGTCGTGCTCGCCGGCGGCTTCGGTTCTCCGTCGGGCTTCCCGTCCGGCCTCAACCGCCTCGTCGCTTCAGTCGCGCCGAGCATCGTCACGCCGCCCGTGAACGTCAGCGGCCAGTCCGGTGGCACGGCCACGTTCACTGTCGCGGTGCAGCCCGGCTTGCAGGCCGCCTATCAGTGGTTCCGCAACGGCACCGCCCTCGCCGGAGCCACTTCCTCGACGCTGCGCCTCACCAATCTGCAGGCGTCCGACCTCGGCGACTACACCGTCCGCGTCACCACCGCCCAAGGGCAGGTGACGAGCAACCCGGCGACGCTCTCGTCTTCTTCGCCGGCTCCGGTCGTCCTCGACCAGCCCGCCGACGCCACCGTGGTGCAAGGCGGCCGCTTGGTGCTGCGCGTCGGCGTCAACACCGCCGTGACTTACCAGTGGATGAAGGACGGCCAGGATATTCCCCGCGCGAACTCCGCGGACTTCGAGATTCCCTCCGTCACGGCCAACGACGCCGGCGGCTACAGCGTGCGCGTCACCAGCTTCGGCGGCACCGCGACCTCGCAGGAGGCGTTTGTGAGCATCGTGCCGGCCGATCCGGTGCTCTGGCAGGCCTTCAGCGAGGTGAGCACGGAAAATTCCCCGGCGCGCATCTTCAGCGACGGCGCGGGCAAACTTTATTTCCCTTGGACCGTGAATGCGTTGATCCCCGACATGGTGCGGGGCCGCCTCGCGGGGCCGCTCGCCCGGCTCAACGAATCCGATGGCACACTGGACACGGGCTTCCGCGTCGATCCCGCCATCGCCGCCGTCCGCCACCTCGCCCGGCAAACCGACGGCCGCATCGTCGCCGGCGTCTCGATCGGCGATGTCCATCGCGTCGTCCGCCTGAACGCCAACGGCTCGACCGACACGTCGTTCACTTCCCCGGCCTTCGCCCGCGGTGTGCGCTTCGTCACGCTCCAGCCGGATGGCAAGGTGCTCGTGGCGGCGACCGACAACCTGCAGCTCAACCCGCCCGCCAACGCGCTCGCGCTCGCGGCCCCGACGATCTACCGCCTGCTCAACGACGGCAGCCTCGACGCCTCCTTCACCCCGGTGGCGCTGAACGCGCCGTTCGGGAATGTTTTCGGTCCGCCGGTGGTGGACCTCCAGGGCCGCATTTACCTCGGCGGCGCGTTCAGCTCCATCAACGGCACCCCGCGTCAGAATATCGCCCGGCTCAGTGCCGACGGCACCCTCGAAACCACCTACGCCAACGATGTCCCGGCGGGATTCAATTCCACCCAGGGCCGCGGCGTCGTGCTGCAATCGGACGGACGCGCCGTGTTCTTCGGTGATTTCCGTTACACGACCCGCGGCACGACGGCGGACTCCATCATGGCCGTGCGCTTCAACACCGACGGCACCTTCGACTCCACCTTCGCGCAACCGCTGCGCTCCCAGCTCGGCTTCGGCACCGGCCTGCGCCTGCGCTGGCTGGAGCTTCTCCCCGACGATCGCATGGTCGCCGTGAGCAACCGCCTCGTGCGCCTCACCGCCAACGGCGCGCTCGATACCACCTTCACCGCCTCCACGTTCACGCGCGAAACCTTCTGGCTCGCGGTCGGCCTCGTCGGCCAGATCTACGTGCCCGACCTCGCCGGCGTGAACGGTGCTGCGAGCGTCCTTCCCGTGTGGCACAACGGCCTCGCCGTGTTCTCGGCCTCCGGCGCTCCGGTGACCAGCTTCCAGACCGGCGGCTGGGGTCGCTCCACCCGCACCAGCAACGGTGTCGCGCTGCCGGACGGCCGCGTCTGGCTCGCGGGCGTGTTCAATCGCTACGGTAGCGCGCCGCTGCCCGGCCTCGCGCAGTTCTCCGCCGCCGGCCAGCTCACGGGCACGCAGGCGAACTTCCCCGCCGGCGCGCCGCTCGGCGCCCGGCTCCAGCCCTTCTCGTCCATCGCCAGCGCGGGCGGCGACCGCGTCTTCGTGGCCTTCATGAACGCGGCCAACACGAACAACAGCGCGTTCCAAGTCCTCCAACGCCTCGCGGCCGACGGCACGGTGGATGCCTCCTTCGTGCCCGAGTTGCCCGCCGGCTATGGCCTCGGCGGCTCCACGACGCTCCACGCCTCGCCCGACGGCAAGCTCGTCCTCTCGCAATCCTCGGTCAGCGCCGGCGCCGCCCTCGCGGGCAATGCCGGCAGCGCCCTCCTGCGCCTGCGCGCGGACGGTTCCCGCGATGAAGGCTTCAACCCGAATCTTTCCTCCTTCGCCATCGTCGAACGCGGCGCCAACAACACCGTCACGGCCATCCGCACCGGCGGCCTGACCGTCAACCAGATCCTCCCTGACGGGCGCATCCTCGTCACGATCGCCGCGGTGGACGGCAACCTGCGCCTGCAGCGCTTGCTCTCCACCGGCGAACTCGATGCCTCGTTCACGCCGCCGAGCTTCGGCAGCGTGGCGGTCTCCAGCGGCTTCACCCCGGTCACCTTCGACCCGGTCACGAACACCTCGGCGCAGTGGCCGATCTCCACTTCCACCGCCAGCGGCATCATCAGCGCGGTGCGCCAGATGGCCGACGGCCGCGTCTATGTCGCCGCCACGCTCGCCGGTCAGCCCAAGGGCCTGCTCCGCCTGCGTCCGGACGGCACGCTCGACACCACCTTCAATCCCGGCGGTGCGGGCATCGCCAAGTCCGGCGCGGATGCCCCGGTCATCGTCTCCCTCGAACAGGACGCGGCCGGCCGCATCTACCTCGCCGGACGCTTCGATTCCTACAACGGCACGCCGGTCGCCGGACTCTGCCGCCTGCATCCGGATGGCACGCTCGACAGCGCATGGAACCCGGGCCTCCGCATCGCCGAAAATCCCACGCTCACGGTCCAGCTCCGCATCGTCGGCGATCAACTCTACCTGTTCGGCTCTTCCGTCGGCACGGCCACCGACACGCTGCCGACGCCGTTCCGCGTCGTCAGCCTCGCGGAACCCAACGCCAGCGGCATCACCGCGCAGCCGCTGGCCCAGAGCCTCGTGCCCGGCCAGTCGCTGCAACTCTTCGTCGGCGTCGCCGGCCCCGGCCCCTACACTTACCAATGGCGCCGCAACGGGGTGAACGTCCCCGGTGCGACCGGCTCCACCTTCGTCATCCCCAGCCCGATCGCGGCTGACGGCGGTTCCTACGATGTCGTGGTGACCGCTTCCGGCGGGCAGACTTTCACCAGCACGGCCGCCACCATCGACACCACCGGGTTGCTCGCCACGCTCACGGGCATCGGCGACCTTTCCGGCGGTGCGACGCTCAGCCAGGTGCGCGATGCGACGCGCGTGGGCGGCACGCTCGTCGCGGTCGGCACGGCTTCGGCCAATCCCGGTTCCACGGTCTTCGACACGGCGGTGTTGTGGACTTCCGACCAAGGCTTGGTCGCCCTGCCCAATCTCGTGGCCAACACCACGGCGACCAGCTTCATCACGGCGTCCGCGGTCACGCGCGACGGCGCCTCCATCGCCAGCCGCGCCCGGGCGAACACCGGCTCGCTGCGCCATGCCGTGCGCGTCACGCGGAACGGTTTGACCAATTTGAATCTCGGCGGCCTCGGTGGCGTCTCCGGCTTCAGCGCGGCCAATGCGATCAGCGAGGACGGCGCGGTGCTTTACGGCTTCGCCACCAACCCCAACGGCGTGAACCAGGCCGTGCGCTTCGAAGTCGCCGGTCCGTCCATGACCTTCCTGCCCGCCGCCGCCGCGGAGTTCACCGAGAGCAGCGTCGCCGGCCGCGGCATCGCGAGCAACGGCGCGGTCGCCGTCGGCACCACGAGCAATCCGACCCAGACCAACTTCGCCTGGGCGGTCCCTGGCAACCGTGCCTTCCGTTACACGCACGCCAACGCCACCACCACGCTCCTCCCGCTGCTCGCTGGTGGCACGTGGAACGGCGCGCTCGCTGTCACCAGCGACGGCAACCAAACGCTCGTCGCGGCCGACAGTCAGTTCGCCTCGCGCGGTGAGCTCGCGATCCACAACGCCGTCAACGGCCAGATCCGCCGCCTCGGCACACCCAACAGCGCCTGGGGCCCGGCCAACTTCGGCGGCCTCACCGCGGACGGCGCCGTGGCCGTGACCTATTTCTCCAACCTGACCAGCGGCAGCTCCTACACCTACTTCCGCAATGCCTACGGCTGGTTCCACCTGCACAGCGCACTGGCCGCCGGTGGCGTGAATCTCGCCGAGTGGAAGCTCGACGGCGCGCTCGGCGTCTCGCCGGATGGCCGGCTCGTGTTCGGCAGCGGTCTCCACCGCGGCGTGAACGAGGGCTTCGTCGCCGAGCTGCCCGCCGGTTTCCTCGCCAACTACAACGCGCTCCCGCGCTCCGCCGCCGGCCAAGCCATCGTCGGCACGTGGCGCGTGAACGATGCCGTCCTCCTCTTCCTGCCCGAAGGCATCTACTACCATATGGAGACCGCCAGCGCCGCGGACATCGCGCAAGGCGCCCAGCCGGGCTTCGAACGCGGCACCTACACGTGGAATCCCGCGTCGGGTGAACTGCGCATCGTCACGCTCACCGACACGAACGGCGACATCGGCCTCTCCGATGCGAACGGTCGCAACGACATCACCGTGCGCATCTCCGGCGACGTGGCCACCGCCACGATTCCCGGTGAGGGCGACATCCAGTTGGCCCGCGTCCTCGGCGCCCCCGGCACGCTCACGGGCGGCTGGGTGGTCGGCGATCCCACCGTCGCGGATCAATCCTCCGCGGTCGTGTTCTTCCCCGATGGCACCTACCTGCTCGCCGATGACGGCCCGCAGGACGACAGCAGCGGTCGCGACGGACTGGAGTCCGGCACCTTCACTTGGAACGCCAGCACCGGCGCCCTGACGGCGCAGGCCACCGCCGATTACAACGGCGAGTGGGGCCTGTCCCATTCGGACAGCGTGCCGATGCTCGTGCTTTCGGCCGACCGCAGGATCTTCACCTTTGCCGATGCCGGCGAGACGGTGTCCGGCGTGCGCGTCGGGCCCGTTGCCTCCACCGGACCGAGCATCGTGGACCAGCCCGTGGCGCGCCGCGTCTCGGCCGGTTCCAACGTGCAGCTCGTCGTCGGCGCGACCGGCACCGCACCGCTCAGTTACCAGTGGCATCGCAACGGCCAGCCCCTCGCCGGGGCGAATGCGGCAACGCTAGCCCTCACGGCGGTGTCGCTCAACGACGACGGCGCCGGCTACTCCGTCCGCGTCACCGATGCGGTCGGTGCGCTCTTCAGCCAAGTGGCCACGCTCACCGTGCTGCCGACGGACAATGCGCTCTGGCAGCAATTCACGGAATACGGCACCGAGCACAGCCCGGCCCGGATCGTGGCCGATGGCGCGGGCAGGCTCTACGTCCCGTGGTCGGTCCAGGACCGCAACCCGGACTGGGTGGGCGGCCGCTTCCGCGGCGCCTTGGTGCGCTTTGACGAAGCCACCGGCCATGTCGATACGACCTTCAAACTCGATGCCCGCTACCGCCGCGCGATGCACGTCGCGCCGCTGGCGAACGGCCAAGTCCTCGTCGCGGTCGCCGCCGGCGATGCCACCACGGTCATCCGCGTGAACAGCAACGGCACGGTGGACGGCACCTTCGCGGCTCCGCTCTTCGCCCGCTCGATTCGCTTCATCACCGCGCAGGCGGACGGCAAGGTGCTCGTCGTCGCCACGGACAACCTCCAGGCCAACGCGCCCGCCGGGGCTTTGGCGACCAACGCCCCGGGCCTGCACCGGCTCAACGCCAACGGCACCGTCGACGCCTCGTTCGCGCCGGCTCTCCTCAACAGCACCGGTCTGCTCTTCGGGCCGCCCGTGACGGATGCGCAAGGTCGCATCTACCTCGCCGGCGTCTTCAACGCCATCAACGGCACGGCCCGCAGCAATGTCGCGCGCCTCAACGCCGATGGCACGCTCGACAGCGCCTACGCCGCTTCTTTGCCGGCCGGCTGGTTCTCATCGCAGGGCCGCAGCGTCGCGCTCCAGTCCGACGGCCGCGCCGTCTTCGTCGGTGATTTCCGCTACACGGGCCGCGGCTCCGGTGCCGATCCGATCATGGCCGTGCGCTTCAACGCCGACGGCACCTTCGACTCCACCTACGGCCAGCCGCTGCGCAGCCAGCTCGGGTTCAATCCCGCCGTCGGCCTGCGTCTCCGCCATTTGGTGATGCTCGCGGACGACAGCTTCATCGGCGTCAGCGACCGCCTCGTGCGCGTGACGGCGAACGGCGCGCCGGACACTTCCTTCGCCAGCGCAGCCTTCGATCGCGAGGCCTTCTGGCTCGAGCGCGGCAGCAACGGCCGCTATTTCGTGCCCGACATCGCCACGGTGATGGGCGCGGTGGTCGCGCAACCCATCTGGGGCAACGGCATCGCCAGCTTCGATCCGAACGGCGCGCCGAATCACGCCTTCCAGACCGGAGGCTGGGGCAGGGTGCAGTATCCGAGCGCGGGTCGCGTCCTCTCCACCGGCAGCGTCTGGCTCGCCGGCGGCTTCAACCGCTTCGGCGCCACGACGCTCGCGGGCCTCGCGCAATTCACGGCCCCCGGCTCCCTCGCGGCCAATCAGTTTGCGGCACCGGCCGCGGCGCCGGCTTACGCCCGCGCGCAGCCTTTCGCGAGCGTCGCTCCCGCCGCGGGTGACCAGACCTACGTCATCTGGTCGCAAAACAGCAACGTGAACGGCGCCTTCTACGCGACGCTCCTGCGGATCAACGCGGACGGCTCGACGGACAACTCGTTCGTTCCCCGGTTGCCCGCCAACTACAACCTCGGCACCGCGCAGGCATACGCCGGCGGCAGCGGCCGTCTGTTGCTCGCCCAGGGCACGGTGGCGGCGCAGGTCGCCCTTTCCGGCGGCGCGGGCGAATCGCTCCTCCGCCTCAACGCCGATGGCTCGCGCGACACCGCCTATGCGCCGAACCTCTCGTCGTTCGCGATCGTCGAGCGCGACACCAACAACGCCGTGACGATGATCCGCACCGGCGGCCTCAACGTCGCGCAAGTCCTGCCCGACGGCCGCGCGCTCATCGTCGTGTCCGCGGTCGACGGCAACCTCCGCCTCCAGCGCCTGAACGCCGACGGCACGCTCGACACCACGTTCACCGCGCCGTCCTTCGGCACGATCACGCCTTCGTCCGGCTTCACGAGCGTGCTGACCGATCCGGCGACGGGCTTCACGGGCCAGTTCCCGATCAGCACCTACAGCGCCGGCGACCTCGTGCGCGCCGCCGTCCAGATGCCCGATGGCAGGATCTACGTCGGCGGACGCTTCCAGCTCGGCGGCGTGCCGCGCGGCCTCGTGCGGCTCAACGCCAACGGCACGCTCGACACCACCTTCACCGGCAGCGGCATCGCGGCCGGCACCACCGATGCGCAACCGTATGTGGGCGCGCTCACGGTCGATGCCGCCGGCCGTCTCTACGCCGCGGGCCGGTTCACGACCTTCAACGGGCAGACCCTCGCGACGCCGGGCTTGCTGCGGCTGAACGCCGACGGTTCGCGCGACACCGCGTGGAACCCGGGCTTCGGCATCCGCGACGTGCCGGTCGCGACGGCGAACCTGGTCGTGGCCAACGACCAACTCTACGTCTTCGGCACGCCGGGCACTGCCGGCGATGCGTTGCCCGCCACCTACCGCGTCACCGGTGTGTCAGCTGCCCCCGTGATCGTCACCCCGCCGGCCGGCGCCACCGTGGCCGAAAACGGCGGCTTCACGCTCTTCGTCAACGCCAGCGGCCCCGGCACGCTCGGCTACCAGTGGTATCGCAACGGCACCGCCATCGCAGGCGCGACTTCGTCCACGTTCTTCGTCAACGGCGTCAACGCCGGCACCGCGGGCAGCTATCACGTCGTCGTGAGCTCGCCGTTCGGCTCCATTGCCACCGCGCCGGCGACCGTGGCATTCACGCCGTCCGCGCCGACCTTCGGCGCCTTCGGCAACATCTCCACGTCCTTCGGTTCGCAGGTGCTCCCGGCCGGTTCGAATTCCGCCCTCCAAGTCTTCCCCGTCGCCGGCACGCGCCCGATGACCTTCCAGTGGAAGTTCAACGGCGAGGACATCCCCGGCGCCACCGGTGAGCAGTTGTTCCTCCAGGACTGGCAACCCTCCGACGCCGGTGCCTACTCCGTCACCGTGGCGAATGCGCTCGCCACCGTCACGACGCCGGCCGATGCGATCTACGTCACGCCCGAGGCGGGCTGGCGCTGGCGCAATCCGTTCCCGGCCGGCAACTGGCTCACGCGCGTCTCCTTCGTCAACGGCCAGTTCATCGTCGGCGGCCTCCGCGGCACGCTGCTCGTCTCCAACGACGGCCTCACTTGGGAAACGCGCCACGTCCCCGCAGTGAACAACCTCTTCGGCTTCCGCTACGTGAACGGCCAATACGTCGCCCTCGGCAGCCTCAATCTCATCATCACCTCGACCGACGGCCGCATCTGGACCTCGCGCGACACCGGCCTCGACGGCGCCGTCACGCAGCTCCAGGACATGACCTACGGCGGCGGTCGCTTCGTCGCGGTCGGCACCGGCGGCGTCACGGCCCGCTCCACCGACGGCCACACCTGGACACCGGGCAGCATCGGCCAGGGCGTCACCGAGACGATCATCGGCCTCATCTACACGCTGAACAAATTCCACGCCATCGGGACCGATACCGGCCGCATCTACAGCTCGGCCGACGGCGAGACCTGGACTTGGTCCGCGACTCCCGCCGCGAGCCTGCGCAACCTCGCTTACGGCGCCGGTCGCCTCGTCGCCGTCGGCGCGGGAGGTGTCATCGTCACCTCCACCAACGGCACCACCTGGGCCAACGCCAACTCCGGCACCACCCAGAACCTCGTCGGCATCGACTTCGTGAACGGCCGCTTCGTCGCCACCGGCGCCAACGGCACGATCCTCACCTCGTTCGACGGCAACCTCTGGACCGCCCGCAACTCCGCCGGCAATCAGAGCGTGCTCCAGAGCACCGCCTTCGGCAACGGTCGCTACATCGTCGTCGGCCAGCAGGGCAACACCGGCCGCGCCATGCTCGGCTCCGCCGACAGCGTCACCTGGACCAGCCAGATCACCGGCCCGCGTCACGGCACCAACCTCCTCGGCGTCGCCTCGAGCGGCAGCGCGGTCGTCGCGGTCGGCGCTGGCGGCGTCATCGTCAGCACCACCGATCTCGCGACCTGGACCGATCGCGCCTCCGGCACGACGCAGAACCTCAACGACGTCACCTACGCCAACGGTCGCTTCCTCGCCGTCGGCAACGGCGGCACCGTGCTTTCCTCGACTGATGGCTCCGCGTGGACCAACGTCGCCAGCACCGGCCTGAACGGCGCCAGCCTCAACGGCATCCGCCACGACGGCGCGAAGTGGGTCGCCGTCAGCGCGAACAGCAACATCTACACGTCCACCGACAACACCGCCTGGACGGCCAGCAGCAGCTCGGTCTCCACCCAGCTCCGCAAGCTCGTCATCGCCGGAGGCCGCTATCTCGCCGTCACCAGCATTGGCGGCATCGTCGGCTCGACCGACGGCACCGCCTGGACCCTGCGACTGGCCGGCTCCGGCTCTGCGCTCAACGACATCGCCCACGGCAACGGCATCTACGTGGCCGTCGGCAGCGGCGGTTTCGCGACCACCTCCACCAACGGCACCGCCTGGACCCCGGTCCGCTTCACCTACGGAAACCTCTCCTCGGTGAACTTCATCGCCGGCCGGTTCATCGCCACGGCCAACGGCCACCAATACTACACCTCGACCGACGGCCTCACGTGGACCGGCCGCTTCACCGGCTCCGCCGAGCCGCTCAACGACACCGTGCTCCACGGCGAGCAGGTCGTCGGTGTCGGCAACTTCGGCACCATCATGACCGCCGGGGCTCCGGTGCTCGCCGGTCCGCAGAGCCAGACGGCCAACGCCGGCTCGCGCGTCGTCTTGAAGGCCGTCGTCTCCGAGTCGCCCTTCTCGGTCGACTATGTCTGGACGCACAACGGCAACGTGATCGAGGGCGTCGACTCGCCCATCCTCGTCATCCCGTCCGCCACCGCGGCCGACGCCGGCGACTACGTCGTCACCGCCGTCAACGCGCTCGGCTCCGCCACCAGCGGCACCGCCACGCTCACGCTCAACGTCGGCGTCGCCCTCACGGCGCAGCCGCAGCCGCGCACGGTCGTCGTCGGCGGCACCGCCGAGTTCAGCGTCACCGCGACGGGCATCCCTGCGCCGACCTACCAGTGGCGCCGTAACGGCCTCGATCTCCCCGGCGCCACCGCGCCCAGCCTGCGCCTCGCCAACCTCACGCTCGCCGACGCCGGCCAGATCAGCGTCGTCGTGCGCAACGCCGCCGGCTCCGTCACGAGCGACAGCGTCGCGCTCACCGTGAACCCGGTCGCACCGCTCATCACCAGCCCGTCCGCCGCCACCGCGTTGGTGAACGCGCCGTTCTCGTATCAGATCACGACCAACCAGACCCCGGCCACGTTCGTCGCCGCGCCGATCCCGCCCGGTCTCTTGTTCACCGCGGCCAGCGGCACGCTCAGCGGCGTGCCCACGCAGCCGGGCGTGTATGATATCACGCTCACCGCGAGCAACGTCAGCGGGCAGGACCAGCGCGTCCTGCGGCTCACGGTCCAGCCGCCGCCGCCGGTCATCACCAGTGCCGCCTCGACCGGCGGTCGCGTCGGCCAGCCGTTCAGCTACACCATCGCCGCCACGAATGCGCCGACGGTTTACGGCGCCGTCGGCTTGCCGCCGGGCCTCACGCTCGCCGGCAACGTCATCAGCGGCACGCCGACCCTCGCCGGCTTCTACACCGCGCTCCTCACGGCGCAGAACGCCACCGGCAGCAGCTCGGCCGTGCTCTCGTTCTCCATCCTCGCGCCGCTCAATGCGCCCGTGTTCACCGGCTCGCCCAGCGTGGCCGCCACCGCCGGCACCGCGCTCAACTACGTGCCGAACTTCGGCGCCGGCGTCACGAACTACGCCCTCGTGAATCTGCCCGACGGCTCGCCTTCGGTGTTGCCGGCCGGGCTGTCGCTCAACGCCTCGACCGGCGCGATCACCGGCACCTCGGCCGAGATCGGCACCTTCCCGCTCGCGATCCGCGCGACCAACGCCGACGGCTCCGCCACCGCCGTCGTCACGCTCACGCTGAATCCCGCGCCCACCGCGCCGCGCTTCACCAGTGCGACCTCGGTCGTCGCCACCGTCGGTGCGCCGTTCGCCTTCACCCTCACCACGACGCCCGCCGCCGCGAGCTTCGCCGCCAGCGGCCTGCCCGACGGCCTCGCGCTCGACTCCGCCACCGGCGCCATCACCGGCACGCCGTCCGCGCCCGGCATCAGCGTCGTCGGCGTCGCCGCCACCAACGGCGCCGGACTCTCCGTCGGCACGCTCACCGTCACGGTCAACGCCTCGCCGAACGCGCCCGTGATCACCAGCTCGCCCATCGTGCTCGGCCGGGCCGGCACGGCCCTCAGCGGCGTGCAGGTCACCGCCACCAACGCGCCCACGGGCTTCACGGTCGTCAGCGGTCGTCTGCCCGACGGTGTCGCGCTCGATCCGGTCACTGGTGCCATCACCGGCACGCCCGCGTCCGCCGGCGAGGCCCGCGTCTGGGTCGCCGGCAGTAATGGCTCCGGCCGCGGC
>JAMPXH010000029.1 GCA_023701285.1 Candidatus Didemnitutus sp. | reverse complement strand
GGGTCGCCGAACCCCGCCTTTGTGCGAGCGTTGCCTCACGCTTGAGGCGGGGGTCGGCGACCCCGCCCTACATTTCACTTCCGCGCCCAGCGGTTCGCCAGCACGCCGTTCACGAGCAGCTGGATCGGGTGGTAGAACATGATCGGCAGCAGGATCAGCGACAGATCCGCGCCGGCGCCGAAGATCAGCACCGCCAGCGGCACGCCCATCGCCAGCGTCTTCTTCACCGCGCAGAAATACGCCGCGATGAAATCCTCCCGCCCCAGCCGCAGCGCGCGGCACGAACCGGCGATGAGCAGCGACATGAAGGCGAACAGCCCGACCGCCAGCGCCAGCGCCTTGACCGTCAACCCCGCTCCGTGGCGCTGCCAGACCTGATCCTGCACGGAATCGCAGAACGCCGCGTAGACCATGAAGAGGATTGCACCGTTGCTCAGGCGCGCGACCCAGGCCTTGCGCGCGTCGATCCACGCCGCCGCGCGCGGGCGCAGCGCCGCGCCGACTGCGAAGGGCAGCAGCGTGAGCGCCGTGATCTTCAGCAGCAGCGGCCCGAACGGCGCACTCTGGCCGGTCGTGCGCATGAGCAGGTGCACCAGCACCGGCGTCAGCAGCACGCCGAGCACGTTCGAGAACGCCGCGTTGAAAAGCGCGCCGACCGTGTTGCCGCGCGCCACGGCGGTGAACACGACCGAGCTGGAGACCGTCGATGGCAGCACGCAGAGATAGAGGAAGCCGTCGCGGATTGCCGCTGGCGCGTCCGGCCACAGCGCCGTCAACCCGGCGTCGAGCGCGAGCCCGACGAGCGGGAACACCCCGAACGTGAACGCCTGCACGATGAGGTGCAGCCGCCAGTTCGCCGCGCCGGCGCGCACCCGCTCGAACGGCAGCGAGAGCCCCTGCAGGAACAGGATCAGCGCGACGCCGGCGTTGACGAGAATCTCCGGATGCATCCAGCCGCCGCGTGCGCCCGGCGCGGGGAAGGCGAAGGCGAGCGCGGTGGCGACACCGAGCCCAAGGAGAAACGCGTTGGCACGGAGCCAGTTTGCAACGGGTGATGAAGCCGCGGAGTTCAAGGACAGAGATTTTGAACCACGAATGGACACGAATGAACACGAAGATTCCGGGCCGACCGGCTACGGGGGCATATTCGTGTCAATTCGTGTTCATTCGTGGTTTTCTCCCTGCCTTAAAGCTCATCGTCGTTCACCGGCGCGAGGATCTCGGCGTGCGGGTCGAGCCGGGCGCGGGCGATCCAGTCGCGGAAGAGCGGCAGCTTCTCCAGCAACGGCGCATCCAGCGGCGCGGCGACGAGGTCGATGACGCGCAACGAGCCGTCCTCCGCGCGCACGACGTTGCGGTCGTGCGTGTCGGCCACGAGCCACGGCGCGTCGTCGAGGAAGGCCAGCCGCGGGTGATCGCGGTCGGCGCGCAGGAAGCGCGACGGGATCGGGATGAGGCGCGCGGGGTCGAGCCCGGAGACGTCGGCTTTTTCCGGGAGCGGCCGGCCGTAGGTCTGTTTCGCCACGAGCACGCCCTCGGGCGTGATGCCGGCGATCTCCGTGGGCATGCCCAGCACGTGCGTGAGGCGCAGTTTTTCGAAGAGCCGGCGGTAACTGCCGGGGATGGCGGTCGCCTGGAGCAACCCGTCCTCGCCGCGCTCGAAATGAAAGGTCGCCCCGACGTCGCCGCCCTCGCGGAAGAGGAAGAATTTATAGACGGAGCGGTCGCAGTCCGCGAAGGCCAGCGCCTCCACGCCGCCGCCGATGCGGTGCAGGCGGGCGGTGTTGGCCTCGAAGGGGTCATCCGATTCCGAGTCGAAGCCGAAATCCTCCAGCCGCACCAGCGGCAGCGTGGCGCGGAAGGCGCGGATCGCGTCGCCCAGCTCCGCCCAGCGCGGCTCGGCGAGCTCGAGCAGGCCTACTTCGTCTCCTTGGGCGAGGACGAGTGCGCGGTCTTTATCTGTTCCGATAGCGCATTGGGCTGCTTTCGCGCCCACTTGATCGAGCGCCCGAAGTCGTTGCCCGTGACGGTCCAGAATCGCGCTCCATGCTTCGCCGCCGGGGATCCGGGGGCCTTCGAGGAATGTTTCTCCTCCGGTGAAGGGGTCTTTTTGCATGGGTCGGACACGCGCCCCACCGTGTGTTCGCGCCGGGCGGAGGCAAAGGGAATCTGCCCCCAAGCTGTTCACAAGACGCGCACCGAGGCCAGCCCATTGCCCGCCGCGCCGTTTGGCGGGCCGGCCCGACCGGAAAATACCCGCCCGCCGCCCGCTCCGCCGAGGCCGACAGACCCGCCTGCAGGTGGAAAAAGCGGCGCATTTGGGGTTTCCGCCGCCGGATTTACCGCTTTGCTCGGCCGAGCCCGCGCTTGACACCCCCGGGGCCCTCCACTGACTTTGGTCCTCTTTTTTTAACAAAACCATGCAACCTACATTCCGTCCGCACCGCAAAAAGCGCGCCCGCAAGATTGGTTTCCGCGCCCGCAAGGCCACCAAGGGCGGTCGCAAAGTCCTCTCCTCCCGCCGTCGCAAGGGCCGCAAGCGGCTGACGGTCGTTTGATTCCTCTCCGCCGTGCCCGGCGCTGACCGCCCGCCGTCGCAGCGCCTCCGCGCCTTCCAGCGCGTGAAGCGCAACCGCGACTTCGGCGCTGTGCGCGAGCACGGCCGCCGCACCGATTGCGGCGCGTTCCTGCTCGTGTGGTGCGCGCGTTCGTCGGACGCCGCCACCGATCCCGCCCGCGTGGGCGTGGTCGCCTCGCGCGCTTCGGTCGGCAACGCCGTCGCCCGCGCCCGCGCCAAGCGCCGCCTGCGCGAAGTCTTCCGCCAGCACCAAGCCCTCGTGCCCGCCGGCCTCGACCTCATCCTCACCGCCCGTCCCGCGCTGCTGCGGATGGAGTTTTCCGAGGTGGCACAACGGTTCGTCCAAGCCTGTCGCAAGCTGGCTCCGCCCGCCGCCCAACCGCCGTCCTCCCATGCCTGAGCCCACGCCGCTTCCCGCCCCGGGATTCCCCGCCGCCCTCGGGCGCGGTGTCGTGAGTCTGCTCACGGGCGCGATCTGGGTTTACCAAAAGACGATTTCCCCGGCCTTCGCCGTGGCCGCACCGATGTGCGGCTGCCGCTTCGCGCCGACTTGCTCGCATTACGCGCAGCAGGCGCTCCGCGAGCACGGCGTCGCCGCCGGCCTCTGGCTCGCACTCCGCCGCCTCGCCAAGTGCGGCCCCTGGCACCCGGGCGGACTCGACCCGGTGCCGCCCCGCCGTTTTTCCTGCACCTCCGTGCGCGCGTCCGCCTCCGCGGGCCGCCCGCCGCTCACCGCCCAACGCTCCCTTTCCTAATGGACAAAAAGAACACCGTCATCGGCGTCCTGCTGCTTGTCGCAGCCATGGCCAGCTTCTACTTCAGCGCCCGGCTGGCCCCGCAACCGCCGCCGCGCCCGACCACCGGCACCACCGAGACCGCCCAGGGCCCGCTCGCCAGCAACGAGGCACCCGTCCCCGGCGCCGCCAAGTCGCCCGCCGACGCCACCCTCACCGCCCCGACCACGCCGAGCGCCGCTCCCGCGGAGTTCACCACGCTGCGCAATGACTACGTCGAGGTGAAGTTCACCAACGCCGGCGGCGCCATCGACAGCATCGCCCTGCGCAAGCACGCCATCGCCCGCGGCGAGGAAGCCCGCTACGTGATGAACGCCCCGCACGCCGCGCCCGCCCTGAGCTTCGCCGACTTCCCCGGCGCGGACAAGGACGCCCGCTACGAGCTCGTCTCGCAGACCGCCTCCGAGGTCGTCTATCGCGCCCGCATCGGCGACCAGCTCGAGATCACGCGCCGCTACGCCCTCCTCGGCGCCGGCAGCGGCGATCCCTACCAGATCCGCCACGAGACCACCTTCCGCAACCTCGGCGCCAACCCGCTCCCGCTCCCGCGCGCCGCCGTCAACCTCGGCACCGCCGCACCCGTCAACACCGAGGACTACGGTCTCTACCTCAACGTCGGTTACTACGACGGCGAGGACTTCGAACACATCGAGCGCAGCAAGCTCGAGGGCGGCGGCTTCCTCAGCTCCTTCGGCATCGGCTCGAAGGTCGACCTCCCCTACCTCGACCGCCCCGCCAGCGTCCAGTGGGCCTCGGTGAAGAACCAGTTCTTCGCCGCCATCCTCACGCCTGACGAGCCCGGCACCGGCGTGCGCGTCGAGCGCGTGAAGGTTTACCCGATGGCCCCGGTCGAGGACCGCCGCGCCTACGGCGTCACCGGCCTCGCGTTCTTCGACGTGAAGCCCCTCGCCGCCAACGCCTCCACCGTGTGGGGCGCCACCTATTACGCCGGCCCGAAGGAATACACCCGCCTCTCCGACACCGACAACTTCAAGAAGGACGAGGACAAGGCCATGCAGTTCGGCTTCTTCGGCTGGTTCGCCAAGCTCCTCGTCACGATCATGAACAAGGTCCACGGCTGGATCGGCGGCGAGAACCTCAAGTGGGGCTGGGGCTGGGCCATCGTCATCACCACGCTCATCCTCAAGGTCGTCTTCGTCCCCTTCACGATCGCCGCCTCCCGCTCCTCCAAACGCATGTCGAAGCTCATGCCGATGATGACGGAGATCCGCGAGAAATACAAAGACCAGCCCCAGAAGGCGCAGGAGGCCATGATGCGCCTCTACAAGGACTACAAGGTCAACCCCCTCGGCGGCTGCATCCCGATCCTGATCACGATCCCGTTCTTCATCGGCTTCTTCTCGATGCTCCAGAGCGCCTCGGAGCTGCGCTACGCCGCATTCCTCTGGGCGCCCGACCTCAGCGCGCCCGACACCGTCGCCCGCGTCTTTGGCCTCCCGCTCAACATCATGCCGGTGCTCATGGGCGCCACGATGATCATCCAGATGCGCCTCACGCCCACGCCGACGACCGACAACGCCCAGGCGATGATGTTCAAGATCATGCCGTGGATCTTCACGCTGTTCTGCTACAACTTCTCCTGCGCCCTCGCGCTCTACTCCACCGTCAACGGCCTCTTCACCATCGGCCAGCAGCTCGTCATCAACCGCCTCCCCGAGCCCGCGCTCGAGAAGCGTCCGGACAAGCCCGCTCCGGGCGGCATGAAAAACGTCACGCCGAAGAAGAAGAAATAAGCTCTCGCCCGCCTTCACCGGCGGGCTTTTTTCTGCCCGCGTTTTCCGGTAATCCACCCGTTCACTTCCTCCCATGGCCGGTCACAACAAATGGTCAAAGGTCAAGCGCCTCAAAGCCGTCACCGACGCGCGCAAGGGCAAGGTCTTCTCGCGCCTCGCGCGCGACATCACCCTCGCCGCCAAGTCCGGCGGCGGCTCGCCCGACGCCAACGCCCGCCTCCGCACCTTGCTGCTCAAGGCCCGCGAATCGAACATGCCGGCCGACAACGTCGACCGCGCCATCAAGAAGGGCACCGGCGAGCTCCCCGGCGTCGTGTTCGAGGAGATCACCTACGAAGGCTACGGCCCCGGCGGCGTCGCCTTCGTCGTCAAGGTCACCACCGACAACAAGACCCGCGCCGCACAGGACGTGCGCTCCATTTTCACCCGCTGGGGCGGCAACCTCGCCCAGAGCGGCGCCGTCGCCTTCCAATTTCTGCATGCCGGCCAGTTCCTCGTCGCCGCGGACAAGACCACCGAGGACCGGCTCATGGAAGTCGCCCTCGAGGCCGGCGCCGACGACGTCATCGTCTCCGAGCAGGGCTTCGAAGTCCGCTGCGACGTGCGCGCCTTCGACAAAGTCGCGCACGCCCTCGAGCAGGCCGGCATCAAGGCCGAGTCCTCCGAGATCGCCTACATCCCGACCGCCACCGTGCCTGTGACGGACGTCGCGATCGCGCAATCCCTCGCCCGCCTCCATGATTCCCTCGAGGAAAACGACGACGTCCAAGCCGTCTTCTCCAACGAGGAAATGTCCGACGAACTCAGCGCCGCCGCGCAGGGTTGAGCAGCGCTCGCTCCGACGCGATCATTCCGCAAGCCGACCACCCGGCGTCCGGTCTCACACCACCGACGCCCGCAGCCGCACGAACGTCTCCTCCGCGCGCTCCACGGCGCCGTGGAACTGATCGCTCGTCAGCCCCGTCGCCGTGAGTTCCTGCAGCCCCGGCTGATCTCCGGGCAACCCGTAACCGTTTTGCGCCGCGACCTTCACCGCGAGATCCAGCAGGTGCACGACCGGTTCGGTCCGCACGCTTGCCTCGGCGTGATGCTCGATCGCGAGCACGACCTCCGGCGGCAAATGCCATTGTCCGAGGATCGCCGCGCCCACGTGCCATCCGTCCGTGCCCCAGCAACGTTGCTGCCACGCCGTCAGGCTCTCCTCGCCACCCGCGTGGAACGGCGGGATCGTCCGGTGCTCGCGCGCTGCCGCCCGTTCGAGGATGAGCATGCCGAGCCCGCGCAACAGGCCGATGGTGTAGCACGCATGCGCGTCGAGCTTCGCCCGCTGGGCGAATTCCTCCATCAGCGTCGCGACAAACAAGGCATTCTCCCGGTAGCGTGCGCCACTCACGCCGTGCCGCGGCAACGGCGTGTCCGCGAGTTGCACCGACGCCAACGCGCCCACCAGCCGGTGCACCTCGCCGAAACCCACGGCCACCACCGCGTCCTCGATCGCACCGATCGGCATCGCGCGCGCGTAGGCCGCGCTGTTCGCCATGCGCAGCAACCGCGCCACGAGGGCCGCATCACGCCGCAGCAACGCCACGATATCAGCCGCATCGGTCTGCGGCGCACGCACGAGCCGGCCCAGCTCCGCGAGCAGACGCGGGGCGGCCGGGAGTTGCTGTGCCAAATCGAGCAGCAGCACCTCCGGGAAAGCGGAGGAGGACGTTGTCACACCCTCCTCATCGGCCCAAATCGCCGCCAGTGTAGCCCTGTTCAGCCGCCCGAGAGATGACCGACCTGTCGCGTCAGCGATTTTTCCAGACTGCCGCAGACCAGTTCGCACAGCTTCGGGATCGTCGGATCGCCGATCCGATAGAAGACCTGCAGGCCCTCCTTGCGCCGCGCGAGCACGTGCGCGGCCGT
Organism: Candidatus Didemnitutus sp.; assembly: GCA_023701285.1. Classification (GTDB taxonomy): domain Bacteria; phylum Verrucomicrobiota; class Verrucomicrobiia; order Opitutales; family Opitutaceae; genus Didemnitutus. The sequence continues at coordinate 31,470 of JAMPXH010000029.1, read as the reverse complement.
CAGCGTCTGGAGATGCCGGGAGATGTTGGCCTGCGTGCCGCCGGTCGCCTCGACCAGCTCCGTCACGTTCTTCTCCCCGTCGAACAGCGCCTGGATCAACCGCAGCCGCATCGGCTCCGCCAGCACGGCGAAACGACGCGCCACGAGATCGAGCGCCTCGGCGGTGAGCGGATTGGTCTTGGGCATGCGACCCAGCAAACAGCGGCTTGACATCTTTTCAAGTATATGAGTATATGCGCATATAGAAGTCAATCCTTCCTTCCCCTCCCCATGACCACCCACAATCTCATCCGCCTCCTCGCCGGCACGGTCACGCTGCTCGGCTCCGCCCTGACGTGGTTCGTCCACCCGCTGTGGATCCTCGTCCCGGTCTTCGTCGGGCTGAATCTCATCCAGTCCGTCTTCACCGGTTTCTGCCCGCCCACGCTGATTCTCCGCAAGCTGGGCTGGGTGGACGAGCACGACGTCATCCATTGGGGCGGCCGCGCCAAGTGAGCCCTGCCTGCGCCGCATGCCCGCCTGGTTCCGTTTTCTCCTGCCGGTGTTGATCGGGGCGACCCTCGGGGCCGCCCTCGGTTACTACGGGCAATGTTCTTCCGGCACCTGCCCGCTCACCTCCACCTGGTGGCGCGGCGCCCTCTACGGCGCCGTCCTGGGCCTGCTCATCGCCACCGGCCAGCGCTCCAACTCTCCGACATGAAGCCCCTTTTCCTCCTCGCCCTGTTGCTCGCACCGGCCCTCGCCTCCGCCACGCCTTGGACCGCCGCGCAAGCCGTCGACACCGCCCTGCGCAACCACCCCGACGCCGCCATCGCCCGCGCCCGGGTCGATGCCGCCGAGGCGATGATCGCGCAGGCCAACGCCGCGTGGCTCCCGCAGGTGTCCCTCTCCGGCGGCTACACGCAGACCAACAGCCCGATGGCGGCCTTCGGCTCCATCCTCAACCAGCGCGCCTTCTCCTTCGCCCTCGATTTCAACCACCCGGGCCGGATCGACAACCTCAACGCCACTGGCACCGTCGCCTACAACCTCTACTCCGGTGGCCGCGCCACCGCCGGCAAGCGCGCCGCCGAAGCCGGAGCCCGCGCCGCCCTCGAGGACCTCCGCGCCGCCCACCAGCAGCTCGCCACCGAGGCGATCAAGGCCCTGCTCAATCTCCGCAAGGCCCGCGAAGCCACCACCGCCCTCGCCTCCGGTGTCCGCGCCTACGAGGCCGCCCTCGCCAACGCCCGCCTGCGCTTCGACGCCGGCCAAGTCCTCAAGGCCGACCTCCTCAGCCTCGAGGTCCAGCTCGCGCAGACCCGCGAGCAACTCACCACCGCCCGCCACGGAGCCGCTTTGGCGGAGCGCGCCTTCCTCTTCGTCCTCGGCCGCGCGCCCGAGCCCGGCGAAACCGTCGAACTCGCCGCCGCCGATCCCGATCTCGACGCCCTGCCCGCCCCCTCCGCCACCGACGCCTCTGCCCGCCCCGAACTCGCCGGCCTGCGCGAGCGCCTCGTCGCCGCCGAAAAAGCGGTCGCCGTCGCCCGCGGCGCCCGCCGCCCGACCGTCAACGCCTTCGCCTCCTACCAGCACGACCGCGGTTGGCAGCTCGACCGCCACGGCAACAGTTGGACCGCCGGCGTGGCCGTCGACGTCAACGTCTTCGACGGCGGCCAGACCTCCGGCAAGATCCGCCAGGCTGAGGCTGAACTCTCCCAGGTGAAGGAACTGCTCCGCAAAGCCGAGCTGGGCCTCGCCCTCGAGGCCGAGCAAGCCCGCCTCGCCCACGCGGCTGCTCGCGAACGCCTCGACGTGAGCTCGCAGACCGTCGCCCAAGCCGAGGAAAGCGCCGCGCTCCAACGCGCCCGTTTCGAGCAGGGCGCCCTCCTCGCCGCCGATCTCATCGGTGCCGAGACCCGCCTCCTCGACGCCCGCCTGCGCCGCACCTTCGCCGAAGCCGACGAACGCATCGCCGTCGCCGAACTCCACCGCGCCGTCGGCCTCACCCCGCTCGCCCCCCGTCAATCGTAGGCGCCGCTCGCCGGCCTCTGTCCCTGCTCCGTTCCCATCTCCTCCTTTCCGCAGATGAAATCCCGTCTCCTCCCTGTCATCTCCGCCCTCGCGCTGCTCGCCAGCTGCTCCAAGCCGGCCGCCGAAAATCCCGCCGCCTCCCTGCCGCCCGCCGCCGTGTCCGTCGCCGTGTCCGTCGCGCGCGTCGAATCGGTCGAGACCCCGCTGCTCACCGAGATCACCGGCTCCGTGCGCTCCGTGCAACGCGCCACCCTCGCCGCCAAGGTCATGGGCACCGTCGCCGACCTGCCCGTCACCCTCGGCCAGCGCGTCGCCGCCGGCGAACTGCTCTTGCGGCTCTCCGCCTCCGAGATCGACGCCCGCGTCGCCCAGGCCCGCGCCCAGCTCAACATCGCCGCCCGCGACCTCGAGCGCGAACGCACCCTCCTCGCCAAGGGCGCCAGCACGACCGACCTCGTCCGCAGCCTCGAAGACCGCGCCGCCGGCGCCGCCGCCCAGCTCCGCGAGGCCGAGACCATGCTCGGCTACACCGAACTCCGCGCGCCCTTCGCCGGCGTGATCGCCCGGAAATTCGTCGATGCCGGCGACCTCGCCGCCCCGGGTCAACCGCTCCTCGGCCTCGACGGACTCGACGGCTTCCAGATCGACGCCGCCGTGCCCGACTCGCTCGCGGGCACGCTCGCCTCCGGCCAACCGCTCGCCGTCTCCGTGCCTTCGACCGGCCGCCGCTTCACCGGCACCGTCGCCGAGATTTCCTCCGCCACCGACGCCACCGCGCGCACCGTGCTGATCAAGATCGCCGTCCCCGCCGGCACCGACGTCCGCCCGGGCCAGTTCGCCCGCGTGGCCCTCCCCGGCACCCCGGTCCGCGCGCTGCTCGTGCCCGCGTCCGCCGTCTCCCGCGTCGGCCAGATGGAACGCGTCTTCGTCGCCGGTCCGGACAAACGCGCCGTGCTCCGCCTCGTGAAGACCGGCGCCACCCACGGCGACCGCATCGAAATCCTCTCCGGCCTCGACGCCGGCGAATCCGTCGTCGTCGCCCCGCCCGCCTCCCTCCGCGAAGGCCAGCCGTTGGAGGTCCGTTCATGAGCGCCGACCCCGAAACCCCCACCGCCGAATCCACGCCTCCGCAGTTCGGCATCGCTGGCCGCCTGGCCTCGACCTTCGTCACCTCGAAGCTCACGCCGATCGCCGTCATCGCGTCGATCTTGCTCGGCCTCTTCGCCGTCTGGCAGCTGCCGCGCGAGGAGGAGCCGCAGATCAAGGTGCCCATGATCGACGTGCATGTCGCCATGCCCGGCGCCACCGCCGCCGAGGTCGAGAACCGCGTCACCCGCCCGATGGAGAAGCTCCTCTGGGAAATCCCGGGCGTCGAGTATCTCTACTCCACCTCCAGCCCCGGCGGAGCAATGGTGATCGTGCGCTTCGTCGTCGGCACCGACATCGAGGCCGCGCTCGTTCGTCTCAACCAGAAGCTCCAAACCAACTTCGACCGCATCCCGACCGGCGTCAGCCTGCCGCTCGTCAAACCGCGCTCGATCGACGACGTGCCGATCCTCGCGCTGACGCTCCACAGCGCCCGCTACGACCACCTCCAGCTCCGCCGGCTCGCCGCCCAGCTCGACGAGGTCGTCAAATCCGTGCCGCAGGTCGCCGAGACGACCCTCATCGGCGGCACCCGCCGCGCCGTGCGCGTGCAATTCGACCCCGCCGCCCTCGCCGCGCGCGGCCTGACCCCGCAGCAACTCACCGCCTCACTTCAGGCCGCCAACCGCCGCGCCCAGGCCGGCTCGCGCCCCTTCGCCAACACGGAGATTCTCCTCGAGACCGGCACCTTCCTCCGGGACGCCACCGACGTGGGCTCCGTCGTCGTCGGGGTCTTTGAAAACCGCCCCGTCTACCTGCGCGATGTCGCGACGATCGCCGACAGCGCGCAGGAGCCGGCCAACTACGTCCTGCACGGCGCGGCGGATCGGCCGCTCGAAGCGGCCGTCACCCTCAGCCTCGCCAAGCGCCCGGGCGCGAACGCCATCGACGTCGTCAACGCCGTCCTCACCAAAGTCGACGGCGTCCGCGGCACCCTCCTCCCCGCCGACGTCGGCCTCGCCATCACCCGCGACTACGGCCACACCGCCGCCGAAAAATCCAACGAGCTGCTCCTCCACATGGGCATCGCCGTCTTCGGCGTGGCGATCCTCATCCTGTTTTTCCTCGGCTGGCGCGAGTCGCTCGTCGTGCTGCTCGCGATCCCCACGACCCTCGCGCTCACGCTGCTCGTTTTCTACCTCTACGGCTACACCCTCAACCGCATCACGCTGTTCGCGCTGATCTTCTCGATCGGCATCCTCGTCGACGACGCGATCGTCGTCGTCGAAAACATCGTCCGCCACATCCGCCTGCCCGGCGCCGCGCAGAAGCCCCTCTCTCAGGTCGCGCTCGAGGCGGTCGACGAGGTCGGCAACCCGACGATCCTCGCCACCTGGGCCGTCATCGCCGCGATTCTGCCGATGGCCTTCGTCGGCGGCCTGATGGGCCCCTACATGCGGCCGATCCCGATCGGATCGACCGCCGCGATGCTCTTCTCCCTCGTCATCGCCTTCACCATCACCCCCTGGGCCGCCCTCCGCGTCCTCAAGCGCCGGGCCGTCTGCGAGGAGAAACTCTCCGAGGCCGAGCGCGCCGCCCTGACCTTCGACGAGGACCACTCGGCCAACGACTGGTTCACCCGCCTCTACCACCGCGTGATGGAGCCGTTGCTCGACCGCGCGCGCGCCCGCTGGGCCTTCCTCGCCGCCATCGCGTTTCTTCTGCTCGCCGCGATGAGCCTCGTGCCCTTCGGCGCCGTCGAGGTGAAGATGCTGCCCTTCGACAACAAGTCGGAGTTCCAGATCATCCTCAACACCCCCGAGGGCACCACCCTCGAGCAGACGACCCGCATCGCCCAGGAAATGGGCGAGGCCCTCCGCGCCGTGCCCGAGGTGCGCGACTACCAGATCTACGCCGGCACCGCCGCGCCGTTCAACTTCAACGGCCTCGTCCGCCACTACTTCGAGCGCCGCGGCCCCAACGTCGCCGACCTCCAGGTCAATCTCGTGGGCAAGGACGAGCGCTCCGACCAGAGCCACGCCATCGCCAAGCGCGTGCGCCCGCTCGTCGCCGCCATCGCCGCCAAATACGGCGCCGCCGTCGCCGTCGCCGAGGTGCCGCCCGGCCCGCCCGTGCTTCAATCCATCGTCGCCGAAATCTACGGCCCCGACGAGGAGCAGCGCGTCGCCCTCGCGCAGGAAATCCGCGCCATCCTCGCCCGCACCGCCGGCGTCGTGGACCTCGATTGGTATGTCGAGGCGCCGCAGCCGAAGGTCCGCTTCGTCGTCGACCGCGCCAAGGCCGCCCTTCACGGCGTGAGCGAGGCCTCCATCGCCTCGACCCTTTCCCTCGCCGCCCAAGGCGCCGTGATCGACCTGCTCCACCGCCCCGCCGAGCGCGAGGACGTGCCGCTCATCCTCGAACTGCCCGCCGCCGCGCGCTCGCAGCCGGAAGCATTGCTCGCGCTCAAGGTCCGTTCCGACCGCGATCCCGCCGCCCCGCTCGTGCCGTTGTCCGAACTCGTCCGCCTCGAACGCACGACCGGCGAGCGGGCCATCTACCACAAGAACCTCAAGCCCGTGACCTACGTCACCGCCGACGCCGCCGGCGCGGTCGAGAGCCCGGCCTACGCGATGTTCGCCGCCGACAAGGAAATCCGCGCCCTCGACGCCCGCCGCTTCGGCGCGACCGCGGCCGAGCTGCCGATCTACCACCTCAACCTCCCGACCGACGACCAGACGCCCGCGCTCAAGTGGGACGGCGAGTGGCACATCACGCTCGAAGTCTTCCGCGACCTCGGCCTCGCCTTCGCCGCCGTGCTCGTGCTCATCGCCATGCTCATGGTCGGCTGGTTCCGCAGCTACGTCACGCCGCTCGTCGTCATGGCCGCGATTCCGTTCTCGCTCATCGGCATCTTGCCCGCGCATTGGGCGATGGGCGCGTTCTTTACCGCCACGTCGATGATCGGCTTCATGGCCGGCGCCGGCATCGTGGTGCGCAATTCGATCATTCTCGTCGACTTCATCGAGCTGCGCCGCTCGCACGGCCTGTCGCTGCGCGACGCCGTGATCGAGGCCGGCGCCGTTCGCTTCCGACCGATGCTGCTCACCGCCCTCGCCGTCGTCGTCGGCGCGAGCGTCATTCTCGCCGATCCCATCTTCCAAGGGCTCGCCATCAGCCTGATGTTCGGCGAGATTGCCTCCCTGCTCATCAGCCGCATGGCCGTCCCCGTGCTCTACTTCATGGCCAACCACCGCCGCCCTTCCGCCGACGCATGAACTGGTTCACCTTTCTCCTTATCTTCGGTGGAGTCATGTTGGTGCTCTATCAGGTGATCCTCGCCCGCCCGGGACTGCCGCTGGCCGAAGCGAAAGCCGCGCTCGCCGCCGACACCGCTGTGCTGATCGATCTGCGCGAACCGGGCGAGTGGACCGCCACCGGCGTGGCGAAGCAGGCCGCGCGTCTGCCGCTCAGCGATCTGCGCGGCGCCCGGACGCAATGGCGGCCCTTCCTCGCACAGAACAAGGGCAAGAAACTCATTCTCTACTGCGCCTCCGGCACGCGCTCCGGCCTCGCCGCCCGCCAGCTCCGCGCCGAAGGCTTCGACGCCGTCAACGCCGGCTCCCTCGGCCGCTGGCAAAACTCCGGCTGGCCCATCCATCCCTGACCTCCTCATGAAAAATCTCCTCCTGCTGCTCCTCGCCCTGCCCGGCGCCGTCTTCGCCACCGAGCCGGCTCTGCGTGCGGAAATCGTCGCCGCCTCCGCGCCCGAAGTCGCCGCCATCCGCCGCGCCGGCGAAAAGGCCACGGCGGCGCTCTCGCAGCGGCTGCTCGCGGAGCTCACCGTCGCGCTCGGCACCGGCGGTCCGGAGAACGCCGTCGACTTCTGCCACCTTCAGGTTCCCGCCCTGACCAAGCCTCAAGCCGCCGACCAGCCGGAGATCGTCGCGGTCAAGCGCACCAGCCGACGGCTCCGCAACGCCGCCAACGCCCCCGATGCCGCCGAGCAACTCGCGCTCCGTCACGTCGAGGAGCAACTCGCCCGCGGCGAGCCGCCGCCCGCACTCTTCGTCCAACGCATCGAGACCGAAGGCTCGCCCACGCCCGAGTGGCGCGTTTACCGCTCGGTCGTCGTTCAACCGGCCTGCCTGGCCTGCCACGGCCCAAGCGACCAGTTGCCCGCTGTGCTGCGCGACGCCTTGCACGAGCGTTACCCCAAGGATGCCGCCACCGGTTATCGCACCGGCGACTGGCGCGGCTTGATCCGCGCCACCGTGCGCCCCGTCGCTGCGGTTCCCGCTTCCTGAAACCCCCGCCCCCATGAAACCCAACATCGGATTCACCGACCGCATCATCCGTGTCATCCTCGGCGTCGCGCTCCTCGGCGCCGGCTATTACTTCAAAAGTGCATGGGGCTTCTTGGGACTCGTGCCCATTATCACTGCCGTCGTCCGCTTCTGCCCGGCCTACCTGCCCTTCGGCCTGAACACCTGCCGCCCGAAACACGACGAGTGACGCCCGCCGTGGCGCGACGCGCCCAACACAAAGCGCATAATCCTGTCCGTCCCTGACGGGCGCTCGCGCCGCTGAGCCGGACTCATGCAGTTGGACGCCACTCCCGACTGATGAGCTCCTGACAATGGGGTGGTCGCCGCTGTCCCAGCGGCGACAGGCGTCGGTAGGGACACCGACGCCCACCACCTGCATGATCCCGACTGAGTCCTGATTTGCGAAGGGCTTGCCTGCGAGCCTTAGCCTTGGCGAAGGCTCGTTCAACCGGCGTCCCGCTGCGCGCTCCGGCGCAGCAGAACCCTCCGAGCCAGCCTTCATCGATACTCGACCGCGACCGATCGCAGTCCGGGTAGCGCGTCTAGACCCAGAAGTCTGAGCTCCGCTTCGTGCTCAGGACGCCTCAGCTGAAGCGTCCGCAAATCCGGCGCGGTATTGATGAACACCGAAGCGGCGGCGCCAAGTCGCTCGTGAACATGTCGGAAGTCGAAACGGAACGCCAATTGACTCGGAGACAGTCTGAACACCACCGTGATCACCGCCGAAGCCTCCCGCTGATCCTTCGTAAAACCTCGAATCCGGTCCTCTCGCTTGGGGCTGAAAGTATCGAATTTCTCGGTCCGGTCTTTTGAAGCGTCGAGCAGCAGCGCCAACGGATCGTGGCCGGCCAAAGTAATCGCCGCCATTTCCTGAAATGTAGTGCTCACGCCAAGTTGTTTCGCTGTCACGAGCGCTTCCGCGAGCGCGAGCGGATCCCGGCCACAAAGATGATGCGATTCCAGATCCCTCGCGGTTACGGCCAGCCCAGCGGTTTCACACACAGCGAGCGCCTGCCGGATTTTGGAGATGGGCGTCTTGCGAATCGCCATTCCGAACATATCTGCGAGCGAGAGCGGCATTTGAGGCTGAACGTTTCAGATCAGCCACGCGGGCCGCGCGAGGATGAAGTTTCGGATGCGGATGAATGGCCCGAAGACGGACGGCTGCCCGCGTTGCGCCGTAGCGGCCGGTTGGGCTGTTTCTTCGTCATAGTAAAATTCAGAATGCCTCCACATATTCCGCTGAGGCCAATGTATAGCAACCAGAGCTGATCAAGCAGATCTTCTACTAAAAACCTGCCAATGAGGGCAGCCAAACCAACAATTGTGAACACTGCCGCCAGTCTAATAATTTCCGGCCGCTGAAGCTTCCGACCTTTGGTGAAAGCAAAATGATACACCAAGTAAGCCGAGGCCACCGCAAAACCACCAGTGAGCAGAGAAGCCCAAATATTCTTTAGAAACGTGAGCGAAAACCAAAAGGAGAACCCGCCAGCGGCACATAGTAGGACGGAGCTAATCACGCCAACGACTCGCTCTGCGGTGGTGGGCATTCGATCCAGGTCCCAATTGTCATTCATGATTCTTTGCCGCCCAACAGTGTTGTTCAGCCTCGGAACGAAAAATTCGCACTGAGGCGTTGGGGATTACAGCCGAGTCGCTTGCGCTGCGCAAGGGTGCGGAAAGCTGGAACGGTCTCGGGCTTGCGGTTCATTTGCGCGTGGGGCGATGGCGTTTCAATTCGCGGGCGCCCCGTTCCTCATGCCTCTCGCATGATTGTTCTCTTATTCTGTGACTCGAACCCCTGCCGCGCACCCAAGGCGGCGCGGGGTGATCCGGTGGAAACGCTCCGTCGAACCGACGGTCCTCGCACCCCACTACCGATGCGCGCCGGGTGACGTTCCGGTGACGCCTGCATATTCGCCTTGGCGAATACGTATTGCTGCGCCTTGCTGTCGGCGTGCACCTGCTGCGCATCTACGACTGCCTCTGCGACGCCACCCGCCTGCGCCTGCTGAATCTGCTGGCGCAACGGTCGCTCTGCGTCTGCCACTTCGAGGCGGTGCTGAAACTCCCGCAGGCCCGCATCTCGCGCCATCTCGCCTACCTCCGGCGGCACGCGCTCGTCACCGTCACGCAGCAGGGCCCGTGGCGCGTCTATGCGCTGGCCGAGCCCACGCCCGCGGCGCTGCGCGCAAATCTCGCCTGCCTGCAAGACGCGCAGACCACTGAACCGGTGCTCCGCCGTGATCTCGAGCGCCTCGCGACGATCTCCGCCCGGACCGACTGCGGTTGCGCCACGCCGGAAGTGCCGCGGCTCAAACTCCTCCGCCTCGCCCGTCGCTGACCCATTTCCCATGAGCGATTCCGTTGCCAGAAAAATGTCGTTCCTCGACCGCTACCTGACGGTCTGGATCTTCGCCGCCATGGCCCTGGGCGTGTTGCTCGGCCACTTCGTCATCGCCGATCCGGCCGCGCTGTTCGCACCGCTGACCGTCGGCACGACCAATCTCCCGATCGCGCTAGGCCTCATCGTCATGATGTATCCGCCGCTCGCGAAGGTGAAATACGCCCAGCTCCCGCGCGTCTTCGCCAACGTCCGCATCCTCACGCTCTCGCTCGTGCAGAACTGGCTCATCGGCCCCGTGCTGATGTTTCTCCTCGCCGTGACGCTGCTGCGCGATCACCCGGACTACATGGTCGGTCTCATCCTCGTGGGCATCGCGCGCTGCATCGCGATGGTGCTCGTCTGGAACGACCTCGCCGAGGGCAGCCCCGAATACGCCGCGGGGCTCGTCGCCTTGAACAGCCTCGCGCAAATCGTGTTCTACAGCTTCTTCGCCTGGGTCTTCATCACCGTGCTGCCGCCTTGGTTCGGCCTCGCGGGCGCCGTCGTGCCGGTGCGCATGGCCGACATCTTCTGGAGCGTGATGATCTACCTCGGCATCCCCTTCGCCGCCGGCGTGCTCAGCCGCGTGGTGCTCGTGCCGCTCAAGGGCGAGGACTGGTATGAGCGCGTCTTCATCCCGCGGATCTCGCCGCTCACGCTCGGCGCGCTGCTCTTCACCATCGTCGTGATGTTCACCTTCAAGGGCGACGCGATCGTCCGCCTGCCGCTCGACGTCCTGCGCATCGCGCTCCCGCTGGTGATCTACTTTGCGATCATGTTCCTCGTCAGCTTCGCCATGGCGAAACGCCTCGGCGCCGACTACCCGCGCGCCACGACGCTGGCCTTCACCTCGGCCGGCAACAATTTCGAGCTCGCGATCGCGGTGGCCATCGCGGTCTTCGGCTTGCACTCCGGCGTGGCCTTCGCCGCCGTCGTCGGCCCGCTGATCGAGGTGCCCGCGCTGATCGGCCTCGTCCACGTCGCCTTCTGGCTGCGCCGCCGCTGGTTTCGGTCCGCCACCTGAGATTTCCCCGCCCATGAAGAAGCCCACCGTCCTTATCCTTTGCACCGGCAACTCCTGCCGCAGCCACATGGCCGAAGGCGTCCTCCGCGCCGCGGCTGGCGACGTGGTCGACGTCCAGAGCGCCGGCTCGAAGCCCGCCGGCTACGTTCATCCGAAGGCCATCGCGGTGATGCGCGAGATCGGCATCGACCTCTCGGGCCACACCTCGAAACACATGCGCGAGTTCCTCGACCGCGAGGTGCGCACGGTCATCACTGTCTGTGGCGTCGCCGACCAAGCCTGCCCGATCTACCCGGGGCAGGTGAACCGCCATCACTGGCGCTTCGACGACCCCGCGCACGCCACCGGCACGGACGAGCAGGTGCTGGCCGAGTTCCGTCGCGTGCGCGACGAGATCCGCCGCGTCTTCACCGCCTACGGCGCCGGCCTGCGCGAGGGCGCAGCGTTGCAGTAGCCGTCAATCGCCGCCTCGCCGACATCCGCCATCAAGCGGCGGACTCAGGCTCCCTGCCGCGCCTTCTTTCTCCGGGCAACAAAGGCTACTGCGACCGCCGCCAACCCCAGACCGAGGGCAACGGTTGCCGGCTCGGGAATCGGGCTGGCCGATCCATAAACTTCGAGTTCGCGAACATTCGGCCAGGACGTCCCGCCCGTGAAATCGATCTGGACGTATTGATAGGCGACCAGACCGCTGAAGGTGATGAACGTGGGCGCAGGCTGGCCTTCATACATCGTGGCGGAAGCCAATTCTCCGCCCACCGCATACATGTCGTGGAACGTCGCCCCGTCGTTGCTGCCCCGGATCTTGAATTCGATGGTGTAGCCCTCGTATCCACCGCTTCCCGTGTTGGGCATCAGCGCCACGGAGGTCACGTAATACGACGCTTGCAGGTTCAACGTCAGGTTCTGCGGGGAAAATCCATAAGCCAACCAGTCCGTGCCCAAATCGCCGTCGATCGCCCGGGTTGGCGTAGTGCCGGGGTAGGTGGACGACGCAGAAATCGTCACCGTCTTTTCGTTCGCGGGGACATCATTCTGCGACAGCAGAGATACCTGTCCGCTCGCCACCGACTGCAACGCGATGGCAACCAGAGTTAATTTCAAAGTCCCCCAAATCCTCGCTCGCCTCTTCATATAACATAGAGAACTGGAAGCGTGATTTCCGGTCAATACCACCACCGATCAAATCACCTGCACAGCGGCACCACTGCAGATTCGCTTATGCTGGTCTGCCTGTTTTCAGCCCGCCTCCCCGCGCAGTTAAATCCGGGCATCGCGACTAAAACGCAGCCGAATATCTCCCATCATGGCCGGAGCGTAATGCGTCCCGACCGCGGTGAAGGTTTGATTTCGCGGTGTATGGCTGGATTGATTTACGCATGTGGCGCTGGGCCGAATGGATCGCTGACCGAACCGTCTCCCTCACGGGCTGGGACCCCGCGCACGGCGCCGGCGCCGCGCTGCATTTCTTCGTCTACGACCTGCTCAAGGTCGTCGTGCTCATCCTCGGCGTCGCCTTCCTCATGGCGCTCGTCCGCGGCGCGCTGCCGCACGACCGGTTGCGTGCCCGCCTCGAAAGCCGCGGCGGCCGTCTCCTCGGTTATCCGGCCGCGGCGCTCTTCGGTGCGCTGACGCCGTTCTGTTCCTGCTCCTCCGTGCCGATCTTCCTCGGGTTCGTGCAGGCCCGTTTCCCCATCGGCGTCGCCTTCGCGTTCCTCATCACGTCGCCGTTGGTCAACGAGATCGCGGTCGCGATCATGGCCGCGACCTTCGGCTGGAAACTCGCCCTCGCCTACGCCGCCGCCGGCATCGCCCTCGGCATCGTGGGCGGACTGATTCTCTCGGCCTGCCGCGCCGAGCGCTGGCTCGTGCCCGGCGCCACGGCTCCGGTCGAGGACGAGGACGATCCTCCGCCAGCCGGACTCGCGGCGCGCCTGCGTGACGCGGCCGACACCAGCGTCTTCATTCTGCGGAAAATTTTCCCGTGGCTCGTCGGTGCGCTCCTGCTCGGCGCGGCGCTGCACGGCTTCGTGCCGGAGGGTTTCTTCGAACGCGCGTTCGCCGGACGCAGTTCGTGGACCGTGCCGCTCGCCTCGCTCGCCGGCCTGCCGCTCTACGTCAGCGCCAACGCCACCGTGCCGCTCCTCGAGGCCTTCGTGGCCAAGGGCGTGCCGCTCGGCACCGCGCTGGCCTTCCTGCTTTCGGCCGTGGGCGTCTCGTTGCCCGAACTGGTGATGTTGCGCGCCGTGATGACCGTGCGACTGCTCGTGCTCTTCGCCGCCACGGTGTTCGTCGGCACCACGCTCATCGGCTGGCTGTTCAACGCCCTGCACTGACGGCGCGGGAGGCGCGGAACGCCGCCACCCCAAACCCTGCGCGGCAATCGCCAAGGAATGGTCAGGCCGGACGCAACGCGGCGTTGCGCGCCCGGCGCACCGGGTTTCGATGGATCCGTCGCCGGCGCTCCGCCGGCGCGCCTTTCCGCCATGACCACCGTCCTCGAAGCCCTCCACGCCCGCCGCTCCATCCGCGAGTTCGAACCCGAGCCCGTTCCCGCCGACGTCGTGCACCAGCTCGTCGAGGCGGCCGGCCGCGCGCCGAGTTCGAAGAACACCCAGCCGTGGCAGCTCTACCTCGCGCAGGGCGCGGCGCTGGAGCGGCTCCGCACCGATTATCTCGCGGCCTTCGATGCGCAGCGCCCGGGCAAGCCCGACTACGCCTACTCGCCCAGCCCGCTGCCCGATTCGTGGATGGCGCGCGCGAAGGAAGTCGGCATCGGCATCTTCCAGCACAAGGGCATCGGCCGCGACGACACCGACAAGCGCCGCGCGCACGACCGCGAGAACTTCCGCTTCTTCGGCGCGCCGCAGGTGTTTTTCCTCGGCACGAAGAAATCCGCCCACGCGCCCGGCACCTTCCTCGACTGCGGCTTCGTGCTCGACAACCTCATGCTCGGTCTGACCTCGCTGGGTTACGGCTCCTGCCCGCAGTTCAGCGTCATGGTCTACGCCGACCTCCTGCGCCAGCACCTGCCCGGCAGCGAGGATACGCTCTTCATCTGCGCCCTGCCCTTCGGCCGCCCGGTGCCCGGCAGCCACGTCAACGCCTTCCAACCCCCGCGCCGCCCGATCGACGAATGGTTCACGGTGGTGGCGTGACCCGGACGCGGAGACCCACGCCCGGGGTTTCGGTTGCGCGGCGGCTGGCGGTGATTCCAATGTGAGGTTCTGACGCGGAGACGCTCCGCCGCCCACCATGACCTCTCCCGCTTCTCCCGCCCCCTCTTCCTACGGCGCCGATTTCTGGGACGCCCGCTACGGCACCGCGGATTTCGTCTTCGGCACCGAGCCGAACGATTTCCTCCGCCACATCGCCGGTGAGATCCCGTCCGGACCGGTGCTCTGTCTCGCCGAGGGTGAAGGACGCAATGCCGTGTTCCTCGCCGGACGCGGCCATGCAGTCACCGCGGTCGACCTCTCCGCGGCGGGCCTGGCCAAGGCGCAGGCGTTGGCGGTGGCGCGCGGCGTGACGCTCACGACCGCCGTGGCCGATCTCTCCACCTACGGCATCGCGCCCGGTGCTTGGAGCGGGATCGTGGCGATCTTCATGCATCTGCCGCCGGCGCTGCGCCGCGACCTGCTCGCCCGCGCCGCGGCGGGATTGCGGCCGGGCGGCGTGTTCGTGATGGAGGCCTACACGCCGGCGCAACTGGCGTTCGGCACCGGCGGCCCGAAGGACCCCGCGCTCCTGCCCACGCTCGCGCAGTTGCGCACGGAATTGCCGGATCTGGGATTCGCGGTGGGCCGCGAACTCGAGCGCGATGTCATCGAAGGCTCCGGCCACACCGGCCGCGCCGCCGTGGTGCAGGTCGTCGCGCGCCGCCCGCTCTGACCACGCCGCCGGCCGCTGCGCATTTCTTGCGCCCGATACCGGATGCGGCGCGGCGCCGCCGGGTGTATAATTCCGCCATGAAAGCGCGCGTCGTCGGTTTCCTTCTGCTCGCTCTCGTCGGTCGCCTCGGCGCGACCGAACCGGCCCCGGAAATGAAGTTCGCCTGGGTCGATCCCTCCAGCCCGGCCGCCGTGCCCGTCCGTCAGGCGGGACTCCGGATGATCGACATCCTCGGCGGCAATCTCGTCGGCGAGACCGAGCGGTTGCTCGCCACCGTCGGGTTGAACGAATCCGTGGAACTGCTCCACCTGCAGAACCTCAAGTTGCCGCGCGCGATCGAGGGCCGGCCGAAGTTGATCGGGTTCAAGTTCACGAGCTACCGCATCCGCAATCCCCGCAACGCCCCCGACGCCGCCGAACTGGCCGCGCTCGACTACATCCGCGATGCGCTGAAGCGCGGCAGCGAGGAAGCGAGCCAGCCGCTCGTGCAGAAGATCGAGCGCGCGGGCGCGCCCGACGAGTGGCGCGTCTACCGGCCGCTCGCCACGATGACTTCCTGCCTCTACTGCCACGGCGCGTTCGATTCGCTCCAGCCGGCGGTGCGCGCTGTCCTGCACCGGCGCTTTCCCGAGGATCAGGCGGTGAATTACGGCGCCTACGACTGGCGCGGCATCGTGCGCGTCTCCTACGAACTGCCCGCACCACCGCCGCCCGCCCCGGCGAAGTGACGCCCCGCACTTGCGGACTCGGGCGCGGCGGTTAGCTTCGCGCCCATGAAGCGCCTGCTCGCCCCCGCCCTCGGCCTCCTCCTGCTCGGCCTGTTCTTCTCGTTGCAAGGCGCGGAAGTCGCGCGGGTTGATGCCCGCGAGGCCGCCCGGCTCGTGGAAGGCGGCGCGCTGCTCATCGACGTGCGCGAACCCGCCGAGTGGATGGAGACCGGCGTCGCCGCCCCGGCACAGCTGCTGCCGTTGAGCGACTTCGAGGGCGGCCGCGACGGCTGGAAACCCTTCCTCGCCGGCCCGGCCAAGGACAAGACGCTCGTGCTCTACTGCCGCTCCGGCAACCGCTCGGGGCGCGTCGCCGCGGCGTTGGCGAAGGAAGGTTACCAAGTCGTGAACGGCGGCGCGTTCAAGGACTGGGCGGCCGCCGGCCTGCCCGTGCGGAAGCTGCAGCCGTGAGCAAAGGCGCGCCGCGGGGCGCGCCCACCTGTCAGCCGCGCGGGACCGCAGCCGCAGCCGCGTTTTCCTGCCGCGTGCGTTCGTAGAGCGGGATCACCAGCGGCAGGAGTTCATTCAAGTCCTGCATGCGCCGCTCGCCGGCCGGATGCGTCGACAAAAACTCCGGCGTGCGACCGCCCTGCGAGGCGGCCATGAGCTTGCGCTGCATGCTCACGGCCTCGCGGGGGTCGAAGCCGGCTCGCGCCATCAGCTCGATCCCCATCTTGTCGGCCTCAAGCTCCATGTGCCGCGAGTAGGGCAGCTGGACGAGGATCGTCGCGGCCTGGTTGGCGAGCGCGACCTCGCGTTGCTTGTCCGGCGCCACGGCAACGGCCACGCCCGCGAGCGTCTGCTGCAGCATGCTCTGGGAGATTTTTTCGCGACCATGTTCGCGCAGCGCGTGCGCGATCTCGTGGCCCATGATGGCGGCGATCTCGCCGTCCGTGAGCCGGAGCTGCCGGATGATGCCGGTGTAGAAGGTGATTTTCCCGCCGGGGTAGCAGGTGGCGTTGATGACCGGTTCGTCGATCAACACGACCTGCCACGCCCACTGCGCGGTGTCGTCGCGATAGACCCGGGTCTGTGCGATGAGCCGGTTGGCGATGCGCTTGAGTCGGTCGAGCTCCGGGCCGGAGCGGACGAACGTGCCCTTGCTCGCCGCCTGCGTGTTCTGCTCGCGGAAGGCCGTCTCCGCCATCTGCGAAACCTGCCCGGCCGAGACGAGCATGAGTTGCGAACGCTGGACGCCCACCGCACCGGGCGTGGTGGAGCTGACGCAGCCGGACAACCCGAGCGACAACACGATACCGAGCGAGAGTGACAGCCAGACGGGGAAGCGACGTGTTTTCATGGGCGGAAAATCTCCGCGCCGAGTCCAGCAGACCCGACCCGTCGCGCCAACGTCAAAGCTCGCGCGGGCTCCGTGCGCGGTCGCGGGTGTTTCCTCACTCGCGCCACGCGTGAAGCCGCGCGGCGGTGATCACGCAGACGCAGTCCTCGCCGTCCTGTGTGTGCAACCAGTGCGGCTCGAGTTCGGCGAACGCCGCGTCCAGCGCCGGGCGCGCTTGCCCGACTTCGAGCGTCACGATGCCGTGCGGCTGGAGCCGCTCGCGCGCCTGGCGCAAGAGCTTGCGCACGATGTCGAGCCCGTCGCGTCCGCCGTCGAGCGCCATCGCCGGCTCCTGCCGGAACTCGTCGGGCAGGTCGCGCATCTCGCGCGTCGGCACGTAGGGCGGGTTGGAGAGGATGACGTCGTATTTCACCGGCTTCACCGCATCGAACACGTCGGAGTGGTGCAGCGTGATGCGCTTGGCCAGGCCGTGCTCGGCGAGGTTGAAGCGCGCCACGGCGGCGGCGGCGGGCGACAGCTCGATCGCGTCGACCTTGGCGGCGGGAAATTGGTGCGCGAGCAGCACGGCGAGGCAACCGGAGCCCGTGCAGACGTCGACGACGCGCTTCACGACGCGCCGCTCGCCCGGGGTTTGTCGGGCGGGGTCGCCGAACCCCGCCTCGCCCGGCCGCTTCTTCCGCTTCGCGGCGGGGTTTGGCGACCCTGCCCGACATTCGACCAGATCCGCGATGACGGGTAGCAGTTCGACGAAATACGAGCGCGGGATGATGACGCGCTCGTCGACGTAGAAACGGTGTCCGCCGAGGAAGGCCTCGTGCGTCAGGTAGGCCGCGGGCACGCGGTCGTCGAAGCGGCGGCGGAAGACTTCGGCGAGTTGCGCGGCCTGCTCGGGCGTCGGCTTGCGGCGCAACACGCTGGGCGGGCTCTCCAGCGGCAGGTCGAGCGTGCGCAGCAGCAGGTAGAGCGCTTCGTCGTGCGCATTGTCCGCCACCTGGCCGAGCGCGATTTTCTTCCGCGTGTAGGCGCGGACCGCCCACTCCAGCCAATCACCGATGGTCTGCGGGCGCACGGGCATGACTCAGCTTTTCTTCTGTCCGCCGCGGTGCTCGGAGCAGGTGCACCGGTCGTCGTCGCCGTAGCGGAAGTCCTCCAGCGGGTGCGTGAGGTCGGTCTTGCCGCAAACGACGCAGCGGTGCCGCGGCTCGCGGTCGCTCGCGCGGGCGGAGGCGACCCGCGCCTGATGCTCCATCCGGCGGCGGCCGGTGCGCAGGCGCTCGATGATGTCGCCGGTGAAAAAGAGGAGGAAGTTGCCGACCGAGGCCAGCACGGCGAGCTTCGTGGGGAGATTGCCGACGGCGATCTGATAGGCGTAGAGCACGCCTTGGAAGAGGGCGAACCACTTGATCTTCACCGGGAGGATGAAGAACAACATCAGCTCGAAGTTCGGATGGAGGAACGCGAAGGCGAGGAAGACGCTGCCGGCGAGGAAAACATTGGTGGCGTAGTGCAGCGGGAAGAGGAACGCCACGCCCACGGTGAGGAGCCAGCCGACGAAGAGGAACAGGTTGTAGCGGAAGGCGCCCCAGTGCTGCTCGAGCGCCGTGCCCATCATCCAGAACAGATACCACGCGAAGGCGATGAAGACCGGGTGCGCCGCCGGCGGCAGCCAGAGGAAGGTGAACAACCGCCAGTATTCGCCCGCGCCCACCGCGGCCGGCAGCAGCGCGATGCGCTCCAGGTCGAAGTAACCGAGGAACGACATGCTCCAGAAGAAGACCTGGCCGATGACGAGGTAGAGCGAGAGGTTCGGGAGCGCGAAGCGTCCGAAGATGCGTTCGAGCCGGTTGAGGAAAGCCATGGCCGCCCACTGTGCAGCGCGTCCGGCCTCGCGCAAGTGCCGAGGCGATGCCCGGCCCGGGACGGCGGCGCGCCTGTTGCCGCTCCGGCCTTACGGCTTCGCGGCGGCGGCGGCGTCCGGCGCGGCTTTTTTCTTCGCCGCCAGCGCGTCGAGCACCTGTTGCTTCTCGCCGGCAAGGTGGAGATCCGTGACCTCGTCGAGCAGCCGGCCGGCGGCGTCGGTGCGGCCGAGTTGCACGAGGACATTCGCGCGCTGGAGCTTGATGAGCTGGCGCATCTGCGCGCGGGGCGCGCGGCCTTCGAGCCGCTCCCAGAGGCCGAGCGCCTCCTCCCAGCGCGGCGGGTCGAGCTCGTAATAGGCCTTGGCGTGCTGGTAGGCGAGCGAGAGGTCGTCGGGCGAGAGGTCGGCCGCGCGTGCGAAGGCCTCGAGCATCGCCCGGTCGAGCGCGGAGCGGGTCCACTCGCCGGCGCGGATGAAGTCGTCGCGGCCCGCCAGCAGCAGTTGCGCGAGATGGAAGTGATAGAGCGGCTCCCGCGGCTCGAGCTCGATGGCGGACATCAAATAGGGCAACGCCTCGACAGGTTTGCCGTCTTCGGCGAGGAGTTTGGCGAGCTGGTTTTTCACCAGCGGGATGTGCGGGTCGAGTTTGTTGGCCTTGAGCAGCATGGCGACTGCCGCGCGGTTCATGTCGATCTTCTCAAGGAACAGGCCGTAGGTGACGAAGGCGGGGGCGAACGCAGGGTTCTTCTGAATCAAGACGTCGTAGCTGCGCGCGATGGCCTGCGCTTCGCCCGCAAAGCGTGCCTCGTCGAGCGCGTCACCCTCGGCCTGCGCCTGGGCGAAGAGTGCCTTTTCGCGCGCGACGATCTCGCGCAGGGATTTCTCGGCCAGCGTCTCGGCGGCGGGCAGGCCCGCGGGCAGCGCCAGCGCGAGCGTCAGGAAAAACAGGGAGCGAAGGGACACGCGGCGGTTGGACACGGGAGGCGGAGGTTCGTTCGATCTTCCCGGCATTTCCGGTCCGCGCCACCCCGAAATCCTGCCGCCGGCGAGGACGCGGCGCCGGTCCGCTGGCGCGGGGCGCCGTAATTCGCGCTCGCTTTGCCGGGCGGACGGGTCGCTTGTGGACCCATGTCCGCCGCGTCGCCCTTATTGTCCGCTCCGATCCCGGGGTGCGGCGCGCGGTGATTTTCAATCCCGGCATGCTGGCCGTCCGCTCGCACGGCAGACCCTGCTCGCTTCCCTTTTTCCCTCCCGCCCGGCGGGTCCCATCCTCACCCAACCTTCCCTTCCCATGGCCGTCCTGAACACCAAATCCTATTCCCTGCTCCTCGGCGCGCGCCAGACTCGCGGCAGCACCGCCGAGATTTCCGCGGCGGACGACGCGCTGTTGCGCGAGATCACCGCGCGGCATTTCCCGGAGGGCTTCATCATCCTGAAATCCGGCGGCGGTCGCTTCGACCCCGCCCGCAAGGTGTTCGTCGAGGAGGATTCGCGCCAGGTGCTCGTCACCACCACGCGGCCCGCGTTGCTGCGCCCCTGGTGCAACGAACTCGGCGCCGCGCTCGGCCAGGACGAGTTCCTCGTCGTCGAGCTCGGCGCCGCCGCCACGTTCCGCGTCGAGCGCTGAGCGCCGCGGGCGCACCAGCGCACCCGCCGGCCAACTCCGCGCTTCCGCCCGGCCTGAAATCCCGCATCGTGGTCGCATGGCCAACGTCTACGAAACCCTCCGCGCCGACATCGTCGCGGCCATGAAAGCCCGCGACACCGCCCGCGCCACCGCGCTCCGCACCATGGACGCCGCCATCCAGCGCGCCGCCATGGACGCCAACAAGCCCATCGACGACGCCCTCGCCCTCACGACCGTCCGCAAGGCCGTGAAGAACCTCTCCGACGCCCGCGCCGAATTCGAGAAAGGCGGCCGCGCCGACCTCGTCGCCGCCAACACCGCCGAGATCGCCATCCTCGAGAAATATCTCCCCGCCAGCCTCGACCCCGCCAAGCTCGAAGCCCTCATCGCGGAGGTCATCGCCGCCACCGGCGCCACCTCGAAGAAGGAAATGGGCAAGGTCATCGGCGCCCTCAAGCAGCGCCCCGAGGCCGCCCTCATCGACTTCGGCGCCGCCAGCAAACTCGTGCAGGCCAAGCTCCCCTGAGCCGCACGCCCTGCCGCGACGCGGGCGCAGCACCGCCCACGCCACGCCCGCCTCCCGTGTCATGCGGGAAAATATCCTTGCGACACCCCCGGGCCTGCCGATTCATTCGCCGCACGATCAACCAATGATCCTCAACCACCATCACCACCACGTCTGACAGCCTTCCCCCCGGGAAGGCCGGTGCCTTCTCGTGGTGATGAATCCCTCTTTCTGAACCCCGGTCGGCGCCAAGCCACCGGGGTTCTTCGTTTTCCCGTCTCTCACCCATCGCCCATCGCCTTCCGCCCTTCGCCCACTTCCTCCCATGCCTCCCGCCACACCTCCGCCCAAAGACCGCCTCCGCCTCGCCATCCAGAAGAGCGGACGCCTCTCCACCGACTGCCTCGACCTCCTGAATCGCTGCGGCATCAAGGTCAAAGCCCCCAAGGAGAAGCTCCTCCTCCACGCGGAAAACTTCCCCATCGATATCCTCTTTGTCCGCGACGACGACATCCCGCAGCTCGTCATGGACGGCGTGTGCGACCTCGGCATCGTCGGCGAGAACGTCCTTGAGGAAACCGCCCTCGAGCGCAGTTCCGGCGGCGAGGCCAATCCCTACGTCGTCGACCGCCGCCTCGACTTCGGCGGCTGCCGCCTCGCCATCGCCATTCCCGAGGAGCGCGCCTACTCCGCACCCTCCGACCTCGCCGGCCTCCGCATCGCCACGTCCTACCCGCGCCTGACCAAGCGTTACTTCGCGGAAAAAGGCATCAAGGCCGACGTCGTCCTCCTCACCGGCTCCGTCGAGATCGCCCCGCGCCTCGGCCTCGCCGACGCCATCTGCGACCTCGTCGCCACCGGCTCCACCCTCGAGGCCAACCGCCTCCGCGCCGTCGAGACCATCTTCAAGTCCAAGGCCACGCTCATCCGCTGCGACCGCGCGCTCGATCCGGTCAAGCGCCACGCCCTCGACATCCTCCTCCGCCGCATCGACGGCGTGCAGCTCGCCGCCGAGGCCAAATACATCATGCTCCACGCCCCGAAGAGCGCGCTGGATGAAATCAAGCAGCTCCTCCCCGGCTCCGAGAACCCGACCCTCCTCCCGCTCGCCGGCGACGATTCCAAGGTCGCTGTCCACGCCGTCTGCCAGGAAGCCGTCTTCTGGGAAACGATGGAGTCGCTCAAGCGTGCCGGCGCCAGCAGCATCCTTGTCCTCCCCATCGAGAAGATGATGCTCTGAAGTCCGCCATGCCCCCGCTCGTCTGGAAAAAACTTTCGCCCGCCCAGCGTCGCGCCGCCCTCCAACGGCCAGCGCAAGCCGCGCGCCCGCAGATCGCGGCCGCCGTCTCGCGCCTCGTCGCCGAGGTCCGGCGCGACGGCGATCAGGCGCTCCGCCGCCTGACGGCGAAATTCGACGGCGTGCAACTCGCCTCCCTCCGCGTGAGCGAGGCCGAGTTCGCGGCCGCCGAAAGGGCGCTCTCCGCCGCCGACCGCGCCGCACTCCGCACCGCTTACCGCAACCTCCGCCGCTTCCACGCCGCCCAGACCGCGAAGCCCGTGCGCGTCGCCACGATGCCGGGCCTCGTCTGCGAAAAACTCTCGCGCCCGATCGCCCGCGTCGGCCTCTACGTCCCCGGCGGCAGCGCCCCGCTCTTCTCCACCGCGCTCATGCTCGGTGTGCCCTCGCAACTCGCCGACTGCCCTGTGCGCGTGCTCTGCACCCCGCCGGGCAAGGACGGACGCGTGAGCCCGTGGATACTCTTCGCCGCCCAACTCTGCGGCATCCGCGACGTCTTCAAAGTCGGCGGCGCCCAGGCCGTCGCCGCGCTCGCCTTCGGCACCGCCACGATCCCGAAGTGCGACAAACTCTTCGGTCCCGGCAACGCCTTCGTCACCGAGGCCAAACAACAGGTCTCCGCCACCGCCGACGGCGCCGCCATCGACCTGCCCGCCGGCCCGTCCGAAGTCATGGTCATTGCCGACGCCTCCGCCGATCCGGTCTTCGTCGCCGCCGACCTGCTCTCGCAAGCCGAGCACGGCCCGGACTCGCAAGTCGTCCTCGTCTCATTGAGCCGCGCCCTCCTGCCGCGCGTCTCCGCCGCGGTGGAGCAGCAGCTCGCCGACCTCCCGCGCGCCGCCATCGCCCGGCGCGCCCTCGCGCAGAGCCGCTTCATCCTCGCCGCCAACGCGGCCGAAGCCGCCGCCATCGCCAACGCCTACGCGCCCGAGCATCTCATTCTCCAACTCGCGCAGCCGCGCGCGCTGCTCCCGCAGATCGCGGCCGCCGGTTCGGTCTTCGTCGGCCCGTGGACGCCCGAGTCGCTCGGCGACTACGCCAGCGGCACCAACCACGTGCTCCCTACCTACGGCTGGGCCCGCGCCTACAGCGGCCTCGGCCTCGCCGATTTCTCCCGCACCATGACCGTGCAGGAAGCCACCCCGCGCGGCCTCGCCAAACTTGGCCCCGTCGTCGAACGCCTCGCCACCGCGGAGGGCCTCGCCGCCCACCAGCGCGCCGTCAGCGTTCGCCTGCGGCGTCTTTCCTCCTGATCCTTTTCCCGTGAACTCACCCGCCGCCACGCTCGCGCTCGTCCGCCCCGAGATCCTCGCGCTCGCCCCTTATTCCTCCGCCCGCAAGGAGTCCAAGGGCGGCAAGGTCTGGCTCGACGCCAACGAAAACCCCGCGACACCTCACGCCGGCGCGCCGCTGCTCAACCGCTATCCGGAGCCGCAGCCGCCCGAACTCGTCGCGCGCCTCGCCTCGCTCTACGGCACCGCGCCCGACGGCATTCTCGTCACCCGCGGCTCCGACGAAGGCATCGACCTGCTCGTGCGCGCCTTCTGCCGCGCCGGCCACGACGCCATCCTCATCACGCCGCCGACCTACGGCATGTATGTCGTCGCCGCGGGCATCCAGGGCGCCGCCGTGCGCACCGCGCCGCTCGTCGCGGAAAAGGATTTCGCCGTCGACCCCGCCGCCGTGATCGGCGCCGCGGGCCCCGACGTGAAACTCGTCTTCCTCTGCTCGCCCAACAACCCAACGGGCCGGAACCTCGCGCGCGCCGACGTGCTGCAGATCGTCGACGCCCTTGCCGGACGCGCCGTCGTCGTGGTCGACGAGGCCTACGCCGAATTCTCCGCCGGCGAGAGCCTCGTCTCCGCGCTTCCGTCGCGCGCCAACCTCGTCGTGCTCCGCACGCTCTCCAAGGCCTTCGGCCTCGCCGGCGCCCGCGTCGGCGTGACGCTCGCCGCGCCGGAGCTCATCGGCGTGCTGCAAAAGATCCTCGCACCCTACCCGATCCCCACGCCCGTCGTCAGCGCCGCACTCGCCGCACTCACGCCCGACGCCATCGCCGCCGCGCGCCGTTCCGCCGCCGACCTCGTGGCCGGACGCGAGCGCCTCGCCGCCGCGCTTCTTCGCCTGCCCTACGTGCGCACGGTTTGGTCGAGCGACGCCAATTTCCTCCTCGTCGCCGTCACCGACTCCGCCCGCATCATGCAACTCGCGCGCGCCGCCGGCCTCATCATCCGCGACCGCAGCAAGGACGTGCCCAACACCGTCCGCATCACCATCGGCTCGCCCGCCGAGACCGCCTTTGCGCTGGAGGTTCTTTCCCGCGGCTGATTCCGGGTTAACTCCTCCGCGCCACCCCATGAAAAAAATCCTCTTCCTCGACCGCGACGGCACGCTCATCGCCGAGCCCGCCGACTTCCAGATCGACCGCCTCGACAAGTTCGCGCTCGAACCCGACGTCGTGCCCGCCCTTCGCCGCTTCGCCGAGGCCGGTTACACCTTCGTCATGGTCACAAATCAGGACGGCCTCGGCACCGCCAGTTTCCCCGAGGAACAGTTCCGCCCGCTGCAGGACCTGCTCGTCCGCGTCCTCGCCTCCCAAGGCATCGTGTTCGAAGCCGTCCGCATCTGCCCGCATAAGCCCGGTGACGGCTGCGACTGCCGCAAGCCGAAGGTCGGCCTCCTCCTCGACTACCTGCGCGACACCTCCTGGGACCGCGCCGCCTCCGCCGTCATCGGCGATCGCGACACCGATCTCCAGCTCGCCGAAGCGCTCGGCATCCGCGGCGTCCGTTACGCGTGCCAGACCACGCCGTGGCTCGCGCTCGCCCGCGATTTTCTCGACGCCCCGCGCCGCGCCACCATCCGCCGCGAGACGAAGGAGACGAAAATCTCCGTCACCGTCGACCTCGACGCCCCGGCGCCCATCCGCCTTCAGACCGGCCTCGGCTTCTTCGACCACATGCTCGAGCAGATCGCCCGCAACGCCGGCATCAGCCTCGTGATCACCTGCGACGGCGACCTCCACATCGACGAGCACCACACGATCGAGGACGTCGGCCTCGCCCTCGGCACCGCGCTCCGCCAAGCCCTCGGCGACAAACGCGGCATCGGCCGCTACGGCTTCGTCATGCCGATGGACGAGGCCCGCGCTGACGTCGCCCTCGACCTCAGCGGCCGCGCCTGGCTCGTGTTCGAGGCGCAGTTCCCGCGCGAGAACGTCGGCCAGATGCCGACCGAGATGGTTTCGCACTTCTTCAAATCCGTCAGCGACACGCTCGCCGCCACGCTCCACATGAAGGTCACCGGCGACAACACGCACCACATGATCGAGGCCCTGTTCAAGGGCTTCGGCCGCGCGCTGCGCCCCGCCGTCGCCCGCGGCGCCGGCAGCGAGATCCCGAGCTCGAAAGGAGTGCTCTGATGCTGGCCATCGTCGACAGCGGCGGCGCCAATATCGCCTCCGTCCGTTTCGCCCTCGAGCGCCTCGGCATCGCCAGCGAACTCACCGCCGATCCGGCCGTGATCCGCTCCGCCGAGCGCGTCATCCTGCCCGGCGTCGGCTCTGCGCAGGAGGGCATGCGCAAACTCCGCGAGAAGAACCTCGTCGAGGTCATCCGCAGCCTCACGCAGCCCGTGATCGGCTTCTGCCTCGGCGAACAGCTGCTCTTCGAATCTTCCGCGGAAGGCGACACCACGTCGCTCGGCCTCATCCCCGGCCGCGTCGCACGCATCCCCGAGACGCCCGGCATCACTGTGCCGCACATGGGTTGGAACACCCTCGAAGTGCTCCGTGACACGCCGCTCCTCGCCGGCATCGCGCGCGACGCGCGCTTCTACTTCGTCCACAGCTTCGCCGGCCCGGTCAACGAATTCACCCTCGCCACCGCCACGCACGGCGCGCCCTTCGCCGCCGTCGTCCAGCGCGGCAACTTCTACGGCGTGCAATTCCATCCCGAGCGCTCCGGGGCCGCCGGTGCGCAGTTACTGCAGAACTTTTTGGCCCTCCCCGCATGATCCTCTATCCCGCCATCGATCTCCGCCGCGGCCGCGTCGTGCGCCTCACCGAGGGCAGCTTCGACGCCGAGAAGGCTTACTTCGACGATCCCGCCGCCGTCGCGCGCGAGTTCGCCGCCGCCGGCTCGCCGTGGCTGCACCTCGTCGACCTCGACGGCGCCAAAGACCCCGCGCAACGCCAGACCGCGCTCGTCGCCGCCGTCGTCCAGACCTGCGGCCTGCGCGTCCAATCCGGCGGCGGTGTCCGCGACGAGTCGCACGTGCGCACGCTGCTCGACGCCGGCGTGGAGCGCGTGATCGTCGGCAGCCTCGCCGTGAAGCAACCTGACCTCGTCGGCGGCTGGCTGGAGAAATTCGGTCCGGATAAAATCGTCCTCGCCCTCGACGTGCGCCTCGACGGCGCCGGCGTGCCGATGATCGCCGTCGCCGGCTGGCAGGCCGACAGCGGCGTCACGCTCGACGCCACGCTCCGCACCTTCCTCCCGCGCGGCCTGCGCCACATCCTCTGCACCGACATCTCGCGCGACGGCAAGCTGACCGGACCGAACTTCGAACTCTACGCGCAGCTGCGCCGCGATTTCCCGACCATCGCTGCGCAGGCCTCGGGCGGCGTCTCGTCGCTCGACGATCTCCGCCGCCTCAAGCGCGAGGGTGCCCCCGGCGCCATCGTTGGCCGCGCACTCTACGAGAAGAAATTCACGCTCCGGGAAGCACTCGCCGTCTGACCGCACCGCTCACCGCAAGCCACTGATGGCTCACCGCTCACTGCTCACTCCCCCATGCTAGCCCGCCGCATCATTCCCTGCCTCGACGTCCGCGATGGCCGCGTCGTGAAGGGCGTCCAGTTCCGCAACCACGAGGACATGGGCGACATCATCGAGCTGGCGCAGCGTTACCGCGACGCCGGCGCCGACGAGCTCGTCTTCTACGACATCACCGCCAGCTCCGACGGCCGCACCGTCTCCGCGGCGTGGGTCGAGCGCGTCGCGCGCGTGATCGACATCCCGTTCTGCGTCGCCGGCGGCATCCGCTCGCTCGACGGCGCCCGCCAGATCCTGCACCGCGGCGCCGACAAGGTCTCGCTCAACTCGCCCGCGCTCGAAAACCCCGCGCTCGTCACCGCGCTGGCCGACGAGTTCGGCTCGCAAGCCGTCGTCGTCGGCATCGATTCGCGCCAGGAGAACGGCGACTACTTCGTGAAAGCCTACACGGGCGACCCCGACAAGACGCGCGCCACCCGCTGGCGCACGGTCGACTGGGCCCGCGAAGCGCAGCGCCTCGGTGCCGGCGAAGTCGTCCTCAACTGCATGAATCAGGACGGCGTGCGCGCCGGCTACGATCTCGCGCAGCTCAAGCTCGTCCGCGCGGTGCTCACGATCCCGCTCGTCGCCTCCGGCGGAGCCGGCGCGCCCGAGCATTTCCGCGCCGTCTTCCAACAAGCCCAAGTCGACGGCGCGCTGGCCGCGTCCGTCTTCCACAAGGGCACGATTCCGATCCCCACCCTCAAATCCTACCTCGCCCGCGAGGGCATCTGCGTCCGCACCTGAACCAGGTTTTAACCACGAATGGACACGAATTCACACGAATGATCCCGAGTCACGACTCAGCTCTTTCTGATTCGTGTTCATTCGTGTCCATTCGTGGCTTTCCTCCTCCGAATTTCCCATGACCGCTCTCCCCTCTCTCGACTGGCAAAAAGGCGACGGGCTCTTGCCCGCCATCATCCAAGACGCCGATACGCAACAGGTGCTCATGCTCGGCTACATGAACGCCGCCGCGCTCGAGCAGACGCTCGCGACGAAGCGCGTCACCTTCTTCTCGCGCTCCAAGAACCGCCTCTGGACCAAGGGCGAATCCTCCGGCCACTTCCTCGACCTCGTGAGCGTCGAGGGCGATTGCGACGCCGACACGCTGCTCGTCCGCGCGCGCCCGAACGGCCCGACTTGCCACCGCGGCACCTGCTCGTGCTTCGGCGAAGGCGGCGGCGCCACCGGCACCGGTTTCCTCGCCCAACTCGAGCGCACGGTGAACCAGCGCATCGCATCCGGCGACGAGAAGAGCTACACGGCCAAGCTCGTGCGCGAAGGCGTGAAGCGCGTCGCGCAGAAGGTCGGCGAGGAAGGCGTGGAAACCGCGCTCGCCGCCACCGCAGGCGACAACGTCGAGCTGGCCAACGAAGCCGCCGACCTGCTTTTCCACCTCATCGTGCTCCTCCGCGCCAAGGGCCTCTCGCTGCAGGACGCGCTCAGCGTCCTCGAAAAGCGCCACGCGCCGAAGCCGTAAACACGCCGCCCGTCGTGGTCGCGGCGGGCCTGGGGAGAGCCGGCGGTTTTCCACTCGCTGGCGCTCGCGGCCACGCGACAAACGATCACCCCAACAGGGATCGCCGCCCGCCTCACTCCTCCGCCGCTGCGACCGGCAGCTCGCCGACGAATTGGAAGCGCACCGTGACCTCTGGCTTCACCTTGCGCACACCCATGAAGCGGAGCGCCTTCAGGCCCCAGTTCCGGTAATCGAACGTCACGCGGCCGGTGATCGTGTAGGTGCCGTCGCGCTGCACGATGAGCACCGGAAACTCCACACGCTCGGTCGTGCCGTGAAACGTGAGCCGGCCGTTGGCCTGGCCCTGGCCGTCGGGTGCGAGCGCCAGCACACCGAGGCTGAAAACGCCCTTCGGCTCGCCGCCGCCGAGCCATTCCAGCATGCGCGCGTCGCGCTCGGCCTTGCCCGTCTTCAAGTCGCTGAACTCGAACTGGAGCACCGCAGTCTTGATCCGTCCGCCGGCGTCGACACCGATCTGCGCATCGTAGCGCTCCAGCCGCCCGGTGAACGAGTCGAGCGTCGCCTCGAC
This sequence comes from Candidatus Didemnitutus sp., assembly GCA_023701285.1. Lineage (GTDB taxonomy): Bacteria > Verrucomicrobiota > Verrucomicrobiia > Opitutales > Opitutaceae > Didemnitutus. Next base: position 2,520 of record JAMPXH010000029.1, on the reverse strand, counting down.
ATCCACGTCCACGTAGGAGCGCGCGCGGTCGACGCGCAGCCGTTGCTCGGCCGGAGCCGTCGGTGCGGGAGCCGGGGCCTGCGCCCAGCCGGCGAGCGAAAGCAGACAGAAGAACAGCAGCGCAGCAGGAAAACGGAGCGGGAACCGGGTCGGAGTCATGGCAAAAAGAGTGGGGAACGCTGAGGTTGGACTGCAAATCCGCATTGGCGTTCAATGCCGGCGTTGTCATACCTCCGCGCAACCCCGACACCGCGCGCGAACCCGCGCCCCGCGTTTCCCGTCCGCCCCAACCCCGCGCCCCCATGAGCGAAAAGAAATCCGCCGACCAATGGTTCGCCGACTACGGCGAGAGCCACCAGCACGCCACCAACGAGACCATCCACTGGATCTGCGTGCCCACGATTTTCTACTGCGTGCTCGGCCTGATCTGGTCGATTCCCGTGCCCGCCGCGTTCGGCCCGTGGGCGGAGGCATGGTTCAACTGGACGCAACCCGTCGCGCTCGGCGTGCTGTTGTTCTACCTGCGTCTCTCGGTGCCGCTCGCGGTCGGCATGTTCCTCTTCATGACCGTGTGCTACACGCTGATCGAGTGGCAGGTCGCGGCCGGTTGCACCGTGCCGGTGTGGCAGAGCAGCCTCGGCCTCTTCGTCGTCGCGTGGATCGGCCAGTTCATCGGCCACAAGATCGAGGGCAAGAAGCCGTCGTTCTTCAAGGATGTGGTCTTCCTCCTCATCGGCCCGGCGTGGCTGATGCACTTCATCTACAAGCGGCTCGGGTTGCGCTATTGAGGCGGGCCGCCGCAGACGCGGGCGGACGGGACCCAAAGCCAGATCAGAATCGGCTGAGGCGCCATCGCGCAACGGTGCCGCTCAGCCGGACTCCAGCCGGACGCATCCAGTTGGATGCGATTCCCGACTGATGAGCTCCCGACAATGGGGCGGTCGCCGCTGTCCCGGCGGCGACCGGCGTCGGTAGGGACACCGACGCCCACCACCCGCACGATCCCGGCTCAGCCCTTGCCGCCGCGCAACACGACGACGTTGGCGAGGTCGTTCTTCTCGAACTCCTGCCAGTATTTCTCCTCGAGCTGCTTGAGCTGGTCCTCGGTGGACGGCGGCGGCTCGATGCCGGGCGTCTCGAGGGCGCGGCGCGCGGCGGCGCCGGCGTGATCGCGGTCGGCGAGGCGTTGCACGAACTCGTGCCAGAAGGCGTCGTTCTGGAAATCGAGCTGCAGATCCTTCATGCGCTCGTCCTCGGCCAGTTTCGGCGCGGGCTGGAGCGTGCCGTCGGGGCGCTCCTCCACAAGGTCGGCGCAACCCATCTCGGTGGCCATTTCCATGAGCCGCTGGTCGAGGGCGAAGTAGCGCTTCGCCTCCGCGGTGTCCTCACCTTGGTAACCGGTGACGACCCACATGCCGAGATGCACGAGTTCGAGGAGCTGGCGGTATTCCTTGGCGGTGAAGGCAGCTTTCATGGCGAAAGCCCACCGTTGACCGCCCGCCCGGCCCCGCAAGACGGAAACGCGCCGGGGCCCGCGCCCTGCATCCAAACGGGCGCGCCGCACGCATTCTGGATATGCTCCGGCTCCTCCTCGCCGTCCTCCTGCTCACCCCGCTTCCGCTCATGGCCGCCGAACAAGCCTTCCCGCCCACCGCACCCGATCGGATCGAGTTCAAGACGCTGCCGGCCGGCGTGCTGCTCAAATCCACCGGGCGCGGCAACTACTTCGCCGGGGCGAACAACCTCTTCGGCCCGCTCTTCCGCTACATCTCGCGGCACGACATCGCGATGACGACTCCGGTCGAGGCGCGCATCGAGGACGCCGCGATGTATTTCTGGGTCGCGGAAAGCCAGCGCGACAAGGTCGCCGGCGACGAAGGCGGCGTGGAAGTCGTGGCGCTGCCCGCGCGCCCGGTCGCCAGCGCGGGCGGACGGGGCTCCTACTCCGAGAAAAACTACGCCGTGATGCGCGCGCGGTTGCTCACCTGGCTGGCCGGGCAACCGGACTTCGTGGCGGACGGCGAGCCCTACGCCGTGTATTGGCACGGCCCCTTCACCCCGTGGTTCGCCAAGACCTTCGAGGTGCACGTGCCGGTGCGGCCGCGCGGGTGATGTCGCTCGGCCACCACCGGCGGCTCACTCCAGGATAAATCGCACCACTTGCGACACCTGCGTGGCCACCGGCTCGCCCTTGAGCTGGGCCGGGCGGAACCGCGCCGCCAACACAGCGCGCACCGCGGCTCGCGTGAAGGCCGGGTGGTTGGACCGGACGGCCTGCACGTCACGCGCGAGGCCCTCCGCATCGACGATGAAGCGCAACACCACCTCGCCGGCCACGCCCTCGCGAAGCATTTCCTGCGGATAAAGCGGCCGGATCGGCCGCAGCGGCACCGCGGGCTCATCGACTTCCGTCACGATCGCCGGCTCCGTCGCCGCCGGCGGGGGCGCGGGCGATTCGTCCGCCACTGCGGCCGGAAACCCGAGTAGCGCGAGGCTCAGCGCGGTAAGCAGGGGAACGCG
>JAMPXH010000140.1 GCA_023701285.1 Candidatus Didemnitutus sp. | reverse complement strand
GCGGCGACCGGCGTCGGTAGGCACACCGACGCCCACCTCCTGCATGGTCCCGGCTGAGGCAGCGACCTTGGTCGCGCCCGATCAACCCTCGCCGTCCCCGCGCCCACCTCAGACACGCCAAGCCTGCGCCAGCCACGCCGCCAGCTGCACCCACGCGCGGCCACGGTGACTGAGGGCGTTCTTCTCGTCCTCCGTCAGCTCGGCGTAAGTGCACGTGTGTCCCTCGGGGATGAACAGCGGATCGTAGCCGAAACCCTTTCCGCCGCGCGGCTCGCGCCCGAGCACGCCCTCACAACGCCCCTCGAAAACCTGTTCCACGCCGCCCGGGCCGCGCAACAGCAGCACGCACACGAACCGCGCCGCGCGCTCCCCGTCCGGCACCTCGCGCATCACCTCGGCGAGCTTGCGCAGGTTCGCCGCCGCATCGCCCTGCGGCCCGGCAAAGTAGGCCGATTCCACGCCCGGCGCGCCGCCGAGCGCGTCGACGCACACCCCGCTGTCGTCGGCCAGCACCCACGCGTCCGCCGGCAACGTCGCCTGCAACGCGACGGCCTTCTTGCGCGCGTTGCCCACGAACGTGCCCGTGTCCTCTTCCACCGGCGGCATCTTCGCCGGCCGCACGTGCAGCCCGAGCGCGCGCGTCGCCGGGGTGGCGTCCGCCAGCCGCTGCATCTCCTCGACCTTGTGCCTGTTCCCGCTCGCCAGATGGATGATCATGGAAATTTTTCTCCCAGTTCCGCTGCCCGCCGCCCACGGGAGGCCCGGCGCCGGCGGGATCACTCGAGCAGCGTCCGGCGGGTGAACGCCGCCTCGTCGACGCACATCCGCTCCGGATACCGCACGAAGCCGCGCATCAGCGCATCGTCGCCGTGGATCTCGTGGCGCACCTGCTCGAGCCGCACCGCGGCGGCGAGCGTCTCGGTGCGCAGCCCGCGGAAGATGGCCTTGCCCTTGTCGTCGGCAAAGAGCACCGGCGCATGGTAGGTGAAAAGATAATCGAGTTCGCGCGCCTGCAGCAGCTCGCTGATCAGTTGCGCCCCGCCCTCGAAGAACACGCCCGTGATGCCCTCCTCGGCGCAACGGCGGCGGAAGTCCGGGAAATTCACCTTCGGCGACGGGCTGGCCAGCACCCAGGTCTTCACGCCGAGTGCGTTCAATTTGCGCACGTAGCCGAGCCCGCCGTGCTGCGTCGTCACCACGATGGTGCGCTCGCGGAACTCGTCCGTGTAGAGGCCGGGCAAGTGCTGGTCGAGCACGGTGCGCAGCAGGCCGTCGAACACGAAACGCCACGGGCACCACTCGACGCCCTCGACGCGCGCGGTCAGCCGCGGATTGTCGGCGCGGACCGTGCCCGCCCCCACGGCGATGGCGGGAAACCCGCGGCGCCAGCGGTGCGCGTCCGCCCGCGCGGCCTCGCCGGTGATCCACTTCGAGTCGCCCGTGCGGGTCGCCACCTTGCCGTCGAGCGTCACGCCCGATTTGGCGGCGAGCAGCGGCGTGCGCCGCACGATCCAGTGGTTGAAGATGAGGTTCAGGTCCGCGCACTCGGCGGCGAGCACGCCCGCGACCACCTCCACGCCGGCGGCGCGCAACACGTCGAAGCCGTGGCCGGCGTGCGCCGGGTTGGGATCGGTCGCACCGACCACAACGCGCGTGATGCCTGCATCCACGATCGCATCCGTGCACGGCGGCGTGCGGCCGTGCGTGCAGCAGGGCTCGAGCGTGACGTAGAGCGTCGCCCCGGGCTTCGGTGCGCGACCGAGTGCGCGCAGCGCGTTGATCTCGGCGTGCGCTTCTCCCGCCCGGGCGTGAAATCCCTCCGCCACCACCGCGCCGTCCTCGACGATCACCGCACCGACGAGCGGGTTGGGATGCGTATCGCCCCACGCGCGCTTCGCCACCGCGAGGGCGCGCCGCATGAAGGGTTCGTGCTCCGTGCCGTTCATGACCGCGCCGCGGGCACGTAGGGATTGTCCGCCATCTCCGCCGCCACGGTCGTGCTCGGGCCGTGGCCGGGATACACCGCCGTGTCAGGCGGCAACGTGTAGATCTGTCCACGAATGGAGCGCTCCAGCGTGGCGAAGTCACCACCGGGCAGATCCCAGCGTCCGACGCCGCCGTTGAAGAGCGCATCGCCGACAAAGGCCGCCCGCGCCTGCGGTTCGTGGAAAAGGACGTTGCCCGGACAATGCCCTGGCACATGGCGCACCTCGAACTCGCGCCCCAAGGCCGCGAGGCGCTGGCCCGGTTCGAGGAAGGCGTCGATCTTCACGCTCTCGAGCTTGATGCCGGGCATGAGGAAGGCGCTCATCACCTCCGGCGTCTCGATCAGATGCTGGTCGGCGCGGTGCGCGCGCACGGTCGCGCCGGTGGCGCGCTTGATCTTGGCGGCGTCCTGCGTGTGGTCCCAGTGGCCGTGCGTGAGCCAGAGCTCGCGCAGGCGGCACTGGTCCTGGAGCAACAGTTCCTCGACCTCCGCCCAGACATCCGCGGGCGCGTCGATCAGCACGGCGTCGCCGGTCGCGGGCTCGGTCAGCAGGTAGCCGATGGTCTGGATCGGTCCGGAAGGGAGGACGTGAAGCTTCACCCCGTCTTGATGCGTCCGCCTCCGGCGCGTCGCAAACGTAAATTGACCTAGCGGGCTTCGAGGGCGCGGCGCACGGCTTCGCGGAGTTCCCGCGCATCGAAGGGCTTGTGCAACAATGCACTCACACCCGCGGCGCGCAGGGCCTCGGGCAGGATCTTCTGGTCGAGCCCGCTGCTGAGCACGATCGGCAGATCGGGCAGACTCAGGCGCAAAGTTGCGGCCAATTCCCAACCGTCGATGCCCGGCATCATGACGTCGGAGACGAGTAGATCGATGCGCCCGTCGAGTGTGCGAAAAAGCGCGAGCGCCTCCTGTCCATTCGGAGCCGTGTGCACGCGGTAGCCCTCGAGTTCCAACACGGCCTTGGCGACGCTGCAGATCGCTTCCTCATCGTCGACCACGAGGATGGTCTCGCCGCGGTTGCGGGCGGAGGTCTCCGGCGCGGCCGCCGCGCGCGGCACCTCGGGTTGAGTGAGCGAAGGCAGGAAGACGTCGAAGCGCGTGCCGCGTCCGAGCTCGCTCGTGAGTTCGATGAAGCCGCCGTGACTGCGCACGATGCCCATCACCGTGGCAAGGCCCAGGCCCGTGCCTTTGCCGATTTCCTTCGTCGTGAAGAACGGATCGAAAATCCGCGTGCGCAGGGACTCCGGGATGCCCGTGCCGCTGTCGCTCACGGTCAGCACGAGGAACGGCCCCGGTGCCACGCCCGGATGCCGGGCGGCCGTGGCGGCGTCGACCTGGGTCGCGCGCAACCCGAGCGTCAGCTGCCCACCCTCGGGCATCGCGTCGCGGGCGTTCACGCAGAGGTTCATCAACACCTGGTGGATCTGCGTCGGGTCGGCCAGCACCGCGGGCAGGTCGCGCGCGAGCTCGCGCGTCGCGGTGATGTTGCGCGGGAAAGTCTCCGCGATCAGATGCAGCATCTCGCCGACCAGGTGCTCCACGCGGAGCTCGATGCGCTCGCCGCTCAGACCGCGGCTGAAGGTGAGCAGCTGCGCCACGATGGCCGCGCCGCGCTGGGCGGATTGCTCCACGAGACCGAGCAGTTTCTGGTCCGCCGGCTGCGGCAGCTTGTGACGCAGCAGCGCCCCGATCATGAGCATCGGCGCAAGGATGTTGTTGAGGTCGTGCGCCACGCCGCTGGCGAGCGTGCCGACGGCCTCCATGCGCTGTGCGCGCAGGAACTGTTCCTCCAGGCGGCGGTTCTCCGTGATGTCGCGCGCCACGCCGACGAGGCGGAACACGCGGCCGGCCTCGTCGCGCACGGGGAACGCCCGGTCCGCGATCCAGCGCACGGCGCCGTCGGGCCGGTGGATGCGGTATTCCTCGGCGTAGGTGCCCTCGATCTGCCGCGCGAGCGCGCGCTCCACCCGCTCGCGGTCGTTCGCGTGGATGGAGTCGAGCCACTGGCGCGGCGAGGCGCGGAGCGATTCGCACGAGCGCCCCCAGATGCGCGCATACGCGGGGCTGACGTAGAGCATCGTGTGCTTGGACACATCGGTCATCCAGAAGACCTCGTCGACGTTCTCCGCCATCTGCCGGAACAACTCCTCGCTCTCGCGCAGCGAGTGCTCCACCCGCCGGCGCTCGGTGATGTCCTGGAACGAGCCGCGCACGCGCACGACCCGGCCGTGCTCCAGCACCGGGTGCCCGATCGTCCGCACCCACTTGGGCACGCCGGCCGCCGTCACCAGTTCGAGCTGCAGGTCGTAGGGCTCGGCCCGTTCGAGGGCCGCTTGCAGCGCCGCCTCGATGCGGGCGCGCGATTCGCCGGTGTAGAATTGCAGGCCGAAATCGCGCGAGGTCACCGTCGCCGGATCGAGATCGTGGATGCGCGCCACCTCGTTGGTCCAATAACCCTCGCCCGTCTTGGGATCGAAGCTCCACCCGCCCACCTTCGCGATGCGCCCGGTCTCCTCGAGCAGCGCCTCGTGGAAGCGCGACCGGGCCTCCGCCTGCCGGCGATCGGTGATGTCCTGCAACACGATCAGGACCTCGTCGTCGAGCAACGTGCCGGACAGTTCCATGATGCGCGTGCGCCCCACCTTGGTGACGATGCGATATTCCCGCAACGGCAGATCGGTGCCCTCGCGGTGCGCCTGCTCCAGATCCTGCGTCCATTGCTGCTGCACCAGCGCCCGGTAATCCGGGTCGGGATAGGCCAGCGGCCACCAACGCTCGATGGGCGAAATCTCCTCGATGGTGTAGCCGAGCAACTGGCCGGCCCGCCGGTTCATGCTGTTCAACGCGCCGTCGCGCCGGGCGTAGATCAGCCCGACCGGGACCAGTTCGTAGAGTTGCCGGAAACGCTGCACCAACTCGCCGCGCGCCTCCTCCTCGCGTTTGCGCGGAGTCACGTCCACCAACGTGCCCGCGACCCGCGGCGCCGCGCCGCCGGCCTCGTGATGGCACGCCGCGCGCACCATCACCCAGCAATCGCTGCCGTCGCGCCGGCGCAACCGCACCTCCACGAGCGTCTCGCGGTGCCCGGCGAGCGCCGCCTCGCGCACGCCGGCCAGCGTGGCGCGATCGGACTCCGAAGCCGCCCGTTCGAGCAGCGCCGCGAACGTCTCCGGCGCCGGCGTCTCGGCCAGGGCCAGGGCGCGGTCGCGCCACCAGCGGAGCGCCCCCGTGCGCAGGTCCTCGTCCCAGAAATCCACGCCCGCCGACTCCGCGGCCAGCCGGATGCGCTCGGCCGCGCGGGCCTGCTCGCGCGCGGCGCGGAACACTCCCACGCACACGATGCCGAGCATCGCCGCGATGCCCAGCAGCGTCGCGAGGAATTGCAACCGCGCCCGCTCGCGCACCTCCGCGAGCTGCCGGCGCTGCGCCACATCCACGCGCTCGGCGAACCGCTCCAGCGCGCCGTGCGCCAGCCGCAAGGCCACCGCATCGCCCTCGCCTTGCAACCAGCGCTGTGTTTCGCGCCGGTAGTCCGCCGCCCTCCGGCTCAATTCGTCCTCGGTCAAGGCCGCCTCCTCGCCGGCCGCGCCGCGCGCCGCTCCGGCCAGCAGACTGTCCGCCAACTGCGCCCGCGCCTGATCGAGCAACGCCAGTCCCTCGGCCTGCGCACTCCCGCCTTCCGCCGCCGCCGGGCTGTGCGTCTTGAGCGCACTCTTGGCGAGATCGATCCGCGCCATGCGCACGCCTTGCAGGATCTCGGTCGCCCGGCTGATCTCGCGCCGCTGCGCGGCATAGAGCCCCAGCAACAACAGACAGGTGAGGAACGCCGCCGCGAGGGCCGCGCCGAGCCAGAGCTTGGGTTCGGACAGGAGCCAATCCTGCAGGGAGCGCGGTCGCCGGGATGTCTTCATCGCTTCAAGGGTGGTCCGGCGGACGCGGCCCGGTGCCACCCGGACCATCGGGCAACTCCGCCGCCGTGAAACCGAATGGCGCGACAAGCCGCCGGTGTTCGTCGCTGCCCAGAAAATCGTCCAGCGCCCGATCCCACGCCGCGCGCAATTCCCGGTCCTCGAGCCGGAACGCGAAGCCGCCTTCCGCCGGACCGGGCGCGTCCGCCGGTGCCGCGAAGGGATCGGCCAGTTCAACCGCACGCACGCCCCCTTGGCGCAACATCCATTGCAGGGACGGCGCCGACAGGGCGAACGCGTCCACCGCACCCGACTCCAACGCCAGCACGCCCGCCCCGGCCTCCGACACAACGACCACTCGCGCGCCGTGCCAGCCCGGGCGTCCGAGAAAATGGGCTTCCTCGAACGAGCGCGCCAGCACCGCCACACGCGCCCTGCGCTCCACCACGTCGGCATAGGAGTGCAACGCGAGCGGGTTGCCCTTCGCCACGAGCAGCCCCGCGCGCACGCGGAACGTCGGCCGCGAAAACGCCACCTGCCGCGACCGCTCGGGCGTGATGAAGAGCCCGGAGGCGATCGCGTCGATCGTCCCCTCGCGCAGCTCCTGCACCAGCGAGCCGAACTCCGTCTGCCGCCACACGATCTTCCCGCGCCCGATCCGCTCCGCGACGACGCGGGCGATTTCCGGCCCCTCGCCCGTCACCCGGCCCGTCGGGTCGACGTAGGCATACGGCGCCTCCACGGCATAGCCGATGCGCAACACGTCCGCCGCGACGCGCGCCGGCTCGCCCGCCCGCCACACCCTCCAGCCCACGCCCGCCAGCAACACGCCACTCCCCGCCAACAGCGCGAGCAGGCATAGCAAGCGGATGGCCGACGCGCGGGTCGGCGCACTCGCCTCGGGGGACGAAGAGGGGAAGAGCAAGAGCGATGGGCGATGGCGGCGCCCACCCTGGCCCAAGGGCGTGACGTCGCTTGTTACCTGACCGAGAGAACCAACTTGCCGGAGGTGACCTCGAAACGCTGCCCAGCCGGCAACTTTCGATTCAGCAATACGATGGAAAGATGCGTGCCCGCCGCACACCCTCAAGGCTAAAACCACCCCGCCTCCACTAGCACCGCCGCCCGCGCCCGCACTGCCGGACCAACTTTTCACTCGCCGCCCCGCCCTCCGTTCTCTGTCTTCTAGCCTTTCCGTCCTCCGACATGACCTCCGCCGAAATCCGCCAGTCCTTCCTCGATTTCTTCGCCCAGCAGGGCCACACGATCGTCCCGTCGTCGCCCCTCCTGCCGGACTCGCCCGGACTCCTCTTCACCAACGCCGGCATGAACCAGTTCGTGCCCATCTTCCTCGGCGACCGCGCGCCCGACGTCTCCAAGTGGGCCGGCGTCCGCCCGTCGAAGGACACCCGCGCCGCCGACACCCAGAAGTGCATCCGCGCCGGCGGCAAACACAACGACCTCGAGGACGTCGGCTTCGATACCTACCACCACACGATGTTCGAGATGCTGGGCAACTGGTCCTTCGGCGACTACTTCAAGAAGGAGTCGCTCACCTGGGGCTGGGAACTCATCACCAAGGTCTGGGGCATTCCGCCGAAGCGCCTCTTCGCCACCATCTACAACCCCGACAAATCCAAGGGCGATCCCGCCGACCGCGACGAGGAAGCCTACGCGATCTGGGCCGAGCTCTTCAAAAAGGAAGGCCTCGATCCCGCCGTCCACATCGTCAACGGCAACAAGAAGGACAATTTCTGGATGATGGGCGACACCGGCCCCTGTGGCCCGTGCTCCGAGATCCATTTCAACCTGCTCCCCTCCGACGACGAGGCCGAGGGCCGCAAGCTCGTCAACAGCTCCAGCCCGCGCTGCATCGAGATCTGGAATCACGTCTTCATCCAATTCAACGCGAACGCCGACGGCACCTTCGCTCCGCTCGCCGCCAAGCACGTCGACACCGGCATGGGCTTCGAGCGCGTCGCCGGCATCTACGCCACGACGAAAGGCTTCAAGGACTTCTCGGCCGAGCCCTCGAACTACAACTCCGACGTCTTCGCCCCGCTCTTCACCAAAGTCGCCGCGCTCTCCGGCAAGACCTACAAGGGCACCGTCCCGACCAAGCGCGAAGGCCTCACCGAGCAGGAGAACATCGACGTCGCCTTCCGCGTCCTCGCCGACCACGCCCGCTGCGTGAGCTGCGCGATCGCCGACGGCATCATGCCCGGCAACGATGGCCGCAACTACGTCATCCGCCGCATCCTCCGCCGCGGCATTCTGTATGGGAAGAAACTCGGCTTCAAAGTCGGCGACTTCTCCCAACTCGTCGCCCCCGTCGTCGAATCCCTC
>JAMPXH010000028.1 GCA_023701285.1 Candidatus Didemnitutus sp. | reverse complement strand
GGGGGGGCCGCGGTCCGCCGCGGCCCTCGACGTTGATAGCGCGCTCTCGCCTTTCCGTCCGACCGGACGTGAGCGCACGCCCTGCCGGCGGTAAGGAGGTTGGCGCCCCACGCACCGGCGCTCCGCATGGTTTGGCCTTGCGTCATATTCCCCAATCCGCGCTCCGCCGCGGCCAATCGATGCGCAGTCCCGCGAACGCAAAATATGCATACTGCGCCCGCGCCATGAAAACCGTTACCCGTTCCCTCGCGCTGCCGGTGAGTGCAGTAGCAGGATTAATCTGGTTCGCGCTCGGCGTCCACGCCGCAGAGCCCGCCCCTGCCCAGCCCGCCGCGGCTCCCTCCGCGATCGCGGATACGCCGCAAGTCGTCCCGAACAGCGAGTGCATGGATTGCCACGAGGCCGAGTTCAAGGCGCGCAAGAAAGGCCAGCCGAAGGAGTGGGTCGGCGTGAAGCCCGAGGCCTTCGCCAAATCCGTCCACGGCAAACTCAACTGCGTCGACTGCCACGCCGACATCAAGGAGGCGCCGCACGATTCGAAGGTCGCCCCGGCGCAATGCGCCTCGTGCCACGAGAACGCGACCAACCAGTTCGCCACCAGCATCCACGGCATGAGCCACAAGATGGGCTCGTCCGATGCCGCCTCGTGCACGAGCTGCCACGGCACGCACGACATGGTGCCCGTGAAGCAGATCGATTCCCCGGTCTTCAAACTCAACCTCACCAAGACCTGCGGCAAGTGCCACGACGACCCCAAGCTCGCGAAGGACTACCGCATGGGCCAGAAGGACGCCGCGGCGCACTACAACGACAGCATCCACGGCCAGGCGCTGATGCAGAAGGGGCTCATCGTCGCGCCGTCCTGCAACGACTGCCATGGCGTCCACGACATCAAGCGCAGCGTCGACAAGGACTCGCACACCAACCACGCCAACATCGCGAAGTCCTGCGGCAACTGCCACCTCGGCGTCGAGGACACCTACAACGCCAGCGTCCACGGCCAGCTGCTCCTCAAGGGTGACAAGCAAGGTCCGGTCTGCACCGATTGTCACACCGCGCACGACATCGAGAAGCCGAAGACCGCGCACTTCAAGGAACTCAGCGACCAGAGTTGCGGCAAGTGTCACGAGGATCGCCTCGAACACTATCGCGACACCTACCACGGCAAGGCCATGGCGCTCGGCCGGCCCAACGTCGCGCCTGACGTCGCAGCCTGCTACGATTGCCACGGCCACCACGACGTGTTCCCCGTGAGCGATCCGCGCTCGCGTCTCTCGAAGGAGAGGATCGTCCAGACCTGCTCCGAGTGTCACGCCGGGGTGAATGAGAAGTTCACGCAGTTCCAGGCGCACGCCAACCCGATGGACGGCGAAAATTATCCGATCCTGAACAAGGTCTTCCTGTTCATGACGGCGTTGCTCATCGGCACCTTCCTGTTCTTCGGCCTCCACACGGTGCTCTGGCTCGTCCGTTCGATCTACCTCTACCTCACCGATTCGAAGCAGTTCCGCGAAGCGGTCCTGAAGTCGGACAGCGACGGCGTGCAATACACGCGCTTCACGCCGTTCGAACGCTTCCTGCACATGCTCGTCGTGACGAGCTTCCTGTTGCTCGTGATCACCGGCATGCCGCTGAAGTTCTACTACGCGGACTGGGCGAAGACGATGATGCACTTCATGGGCGGCGCCGAGGTCGCGCGCACGCTGCACCACTTCGGTGCGATCATGACCTTCGGCTACTTCGCGCTGCACCTCAGCGAACTCGCGGCCTCCTTCTGGCGGAATCGCAAGGGCCTGCGCAATCCCGAGACGGGCCGCTTGGAATTCAAGCGCCTCTTCAGCGCCGCCTTCGGACCCGACTCGATGCTGCCGTCGTTCCAGGACTGGCGCGATTTCGTGGCGCACAACAAGTGGTTCTTCGGCAAGGGCCCGCGTCCGCAGTTCGACCGCTGGACGTATTGGGAACGCTTCGATTACCTCGCGGTGTTCTGGGGCGTGGCGATGATCGGCGTCTCGGGCCTGATCCTCTGGTTCCCGAAGTTCTTCACGCTCTTCCTGCCGGGCTGGATCATCAACATCGCGCACGTCATCCACTCGGACGAGGCGCTGCTCGCCGCCGGTTTCATCTTCACGTTCCACTTCTTCAACACGCACTTCCGCATCGAGAAGTTCCCCATGGATAAGGTGATCTTCTCCGGCCGCATCTCGCACACCGAGATGCTGCACGAGCGCAAGCGCTGGTATGACCGCCTGGTCGCGGCCGGCAAACTCGAGGACTTCAAGGTGAAGGACGAGTGGCAGGGCCGGAAGAAGGTCGCGACGGCCGCCGGCTTCATGTTCTTCGGCACCGGGCTCGTGCTGCTGGTCCTGATCGTCTACGCGATGGTCTCGCGCCTGTTCCACTGAGTTCGCGACCGTGGGTTTTCCCGGGCCCGGCTTGCGCCGGGCCTGTTTTTTTGCCCCGCCCGGTGTGCCGCCGCACCGGGCTCCGTGCTGTGCCGGGCCGGCAATTTGTGTTTTGCGCCGAACCGGTGCAGTCATCTTTGCTGTGCGACCGACCATGCCCGACCTCGCCTTCGACCAAATCAAAGCCTCCCTGGGCGCGCAGTCGTTGTTCGAGGACAAGACCTGGCGGCTTTCCCCGCAGGCATGGCCGCTCACCCCGGGGCAGCTCGCCGAACTCGAAGCCATCGGCCGGGCCTGCCACGAGTTTCACCAAGCGCTCGAGACGCTCTACCTGCGCTCCGCCGCCGGGAAAAACCTCCTGCGCAACAAACCGCTGCTCGCCCCTTGGGTCGCGGATTACCTCGATCGCGGCAAACCGGCCGACCTCATCCGCCATGCCCGCGACCCGCGCAACCGCGGCGCCTTCCCGACCGTGCTCCGGCCGGACCTGTTGCTCACGGAGGACGGTTTTGCCCTCACCGAGCTCGACTCGGTCCCCGGCGGCATCGGCCTGACGGCGTTCCTCAACCGTCTCTACGGCAGCGACGACGATGCGGCGATCATCGGCCATCGCGACGCGATGATCGAAAACTTCCACGCTTCGCTCACGGCGCTCGCGCCGAAGATCCGCAATCCCCTCATCGTGCTCCTCGTCAGCGACGAGGCCGCGACCTACCGCCCCGAGATGCAATGGCTGGCTGCGCAGCTGCAACGCTTGGGGCGCCGCGTCTTCTGCCTGCATCCCGACGACGTCTTCCCTCTGGGTGGGGAGTTGTTCTTCGACATCGAAGGCACACCGGAGAAGGTCGACATCATCTACCGCTTCTTCGAGCTGTTCGACTGGGCCAACGTCCGCGTGGCGCCGCACATCCTCGAAGCCTGGTCGGCCGGCCATGTCGCCATCGCGCCGCCGATGCGTCATTTTCAGGAGGAGAAGCTCGCGCTCGCGCTCTTCCACCACCACTTGCTCGCGGATTTCTGGCAGGAAAACCTCGGGCGCCGCAGCTTGGAGTTGCTGCGCAAACTGATTCCCCAGTCCTGGATCATGGACCCCACGCCGCTGCCGCCGGGCGCGGTGCTCGACGGGCCCCGCGCTGCCGGGCGCATGCTGAACGACTGGCGCGACCTGACTTCCGCTTCCCAGAAGGAGCGCGACCTCATCATCAAGATTTCCGGCTACCACGAGACCGCCTGGGGCGCGCGCAGCGTGGTGCTCGGCTCCGATTGCTCCCGCGAGGAGTGGCAGGCCGGCGTGGAGCAGGCGCTCCGGCTCGCGCCGACCAATCTGCATGTGCTTCAAGAATACCGTAAACCCCGGCGCCTGGAGCATCCCGTTTATGCGTCGCCGGAACCCGGCAGCCCCCCGGTCGCGGCCGCTCAGCCCGGGCGACTGCGCCTTTGCCCCTATTATTTCCTGGTGGAAGGAGAGGTCCGTTTGTCCGGCGCGCTGGCGACCTTTTGTCCGGCGGACAAGAAGATCATCCACGGTATGCAGGATGCGGCCTTGCTCCCGTCTAAGGTTTTCACCTTAGCTTGAGCCGTGCGATCTTCCGTCGGCCCCCTCTGGAGAACAGTCAGACCCTTTTCCTCGCGTCACTGGCGCATCGTGGTGTTCCTGTGCGCCTTGCTCGTGGCGCCCGCCGCCCCGGCTCAGCCCGCGGCGGCCAATCTGACTGAGTTGCGCGAGCGCGCCCAAGCCGGCGCCGCGGAGGCGCAGAATTCGCTCGGCACCGCGCTGACCGCCGCCGGACAATTCGAGGAAGCCGCGGAGTGGTATCGGCGTGCGGCCGAGAAGCGTTTTGCCCCCGCCCAGTTCAATCTCGCTCTCGCCTACGAACTCGGGCGCGGCGTGCCGGCCGACATCGGGCAGGCCTTCCGTCTCTACCTCGCCGCGGCCGAGCAAGGGCACGGGCCGGCCCAGTTCAACGTCGGCAACATGTATGCCAGCGGCAAGGGTGTGGCGAAGGACGATTTCGAGGCGCAAGTCTGGTTCAAACAGGCCGGGGAGAAGGGCATCGTCGAGGCCCAGCACAATCTCGGCATCCTCTACGAGACCGGACGCGGCGTGCGCGCCGATCTCATGCAGGCCGCCCGCTGGTATAAGCTGGCGGCCGAGCAGGGCTACGCGCCCGCGCAATACAACCTCGGCTTGCTGCTTGAGGACGGGCGTGGCCCGGCCAAGGACGAGCGCACCGCAGCCGTCCTTTATCGGGCGGCCGCCGAGCAAGGCTTCGCCGCCGCACAGAACAATCTGGGTCTGATGTATGGCGAAGGTCGCGGCGGTTTGCCCAAGGACGCGAGCCTCGCTTTCGCCTGGCTCACGCTGGCGGCGGAGAACGGCGTCTCCCCGCTCGGGCGCGACCACCTCGCCGGTGTCCTGACTCCGGCCGAGCGCACCGAGGCGGACCGTCATCTGGCCCGCTTGCGTGACGGCCTGCGTGCGCGCGGCGTCGCCATGGCTTCCGGCTCGAGCCTCGCCACCGCGAAGCCCGCTCCGCTTCCCGACGTCGCCACCACCTCCGGTGCTGCGGCCTCGGCGACCGTGCCCGCCAATATCCGGGCCGAACTCGACCGCGCCACCGCGGCCAACGCCCGCCTGACGGCGCTGAATCAGGAACTCGTGACCGAGCGCACCCGCTGGCAGGCGGAGCAGGCCGAACTCCAGCGCCGGATCGACTCTTTGGAGAAAACACTCGCCGAGCGCGCCGCCGGCGCCACCGCGGCGACCGGCGAGGCGGAGCGCCAGCAGGCCGAGCTTGCCAACCTGCGCCAGCAACTCGCGCAAAGCACCGCCGCCGTCACCCGCCTGCAGGGCGAGCTCGAAGCGGCGCGCCAAGCTCCTTCCTCCGCTCCCGATGAGGTGGCCAAGCTGCAGGCCGAACTGGCCGCCGCTCGCGAGCAAATCGAGCAAGGCAGCGCCACCGTCGCCCGGCTCCAACGTGAGGCAGGCAACGTCCGCGAGCCTTCGACTGCTTCCGTCGACATCCGCCAGTTGCAGGACGACGTGGCCCGGTTGCGCCGGGCCGCGGGCGAGGCCAGCACGCTGCGGGCGCTGAACGACCGCCTCGAATCCGAATTGAAGCGCCTCCGCGCCGGTGGCGTGAGTCCCGCCGATCTCGAAAGCGCGCGCGCGCAGCTGGCGGACGCCCAGCAGGCCGCCACCGAGAGCCGCCGCCAGATGGCCAAGTTGCAGGAGGAACTCGATGCCCTGCGTGCTTCCGCCTCGAGCGATGCCAACCGCGTGACCGAACTCGAACGCGCGCTCGCCGAAGCCCGCACGCAGGTTTCCGCCGGCAGCGCCGGCCAGCAGGCCCTGGCCCAGTTGCAGGAGCAGGTGAAGCAGCTGGAGGCGCAGAACGCCAAGCTCGCCGCCGCGGCCGAGCGCAACGACGCCCCCTTGATCGCCGCCCGACGTCAGGCCGAGGATCTCCAGATCCAGTTGGCCACGGCCGAAGCCGACCGCACGAGCATCCGCGAACAGGCGCTGGAACTGCGCCGCGAATTCCAATCCGTCCGCGCCTCGCTCGAGACCGAGCGCCAGCGCGCCACCGCCCTGGAAGCCGAACTCGCGCAGGTGCGCGACTCGGCCCGCAGCGGCGGCTCCGAGGTCGATGCCCTGCGCCAGCAGCTCGCGGAGTTGCGCACCACGCTCGGCCTGCGCGAAGGCGCGCTCACGACCTTGCAGGAGAAACTCACTGCGACCGAGACGGCCCGGGCGGCCGCGGTTGCCGCCGCCGCCAGCGGCGAGGAAGGCCGCCGGTTGCTGCAGCGCACCACGACGGAGCTGACGGAGGCGCAGGCCAGTCTCGCTGCTTTGCAGACGCGGTTGACCGGCACCGAGCAGGAAGCGGCCGCGCTGCGCGCCGATGCGGCCGCCGCCCGCCGCGAGATGGAGGAGCTGCGCCGCCTGGCGACCGCATCCGCTCCGCAAACCGAGCGCTTGCAGCAAGTGGAGCGGCAGCTGACTGAGGTGACTCGCACCGCCACCGAACGCGAGGCTGCGCTCACGCAGCTCACCGCCGCGAAGACCGCCTTGGAGCAGCAGCTCGCCACGTTGCAGGAGCAGGGCGCGGCCTGGCGCCGCGAGGCCGCGCAGGTGCCCGCACTCGCCGCCCGCCTGCAGGAACTTTCCGCCGAGAACGACCGCCTGAAGGCGTCCGCGCCCGATCCGCGCGCCCTCGCCGACGCCCGCGCGCGCATCGCTGCGCTGGAGCAGCAGGCCGCCGAGGCATCTGCCGCTGCCCGTCAGGAAGTCGCCGCGTTGCAGCAGCGCCTGACCGCCGCCGAGCAGGCGGTGGTCACCCAGCGCGAGACCGCGGACGCGGCCCAGCGTGAGCTCGCCACCTTGCGTGCCCGGGCTGGGAGCAGCACGCGCGATGTCGCCCGCATCGAGAAGCTGGAGCGCGAACTCGTCGCCGCCCTCGAGGCCAAGGAGAATCACGAACGCACCATCGCCGGCCTCCGCGCCGACGCCGACGGGCTCCAGAGCCAGCTGGCCGGATTGCGCGACGAGCAGGCCGGCGGACAACGCGCCGCGGCCCGCGTGGCCGAACTCACGACTGAGAACGCGCGGCTGCAAACGGCGGCCGCGGAGGCGGCCGAGGCGAAGCAGGCACTCGGCACCCTGCAACAGCGGTTGGCGGCGGCCGAACAGCAGGCCACCACCTTCCGCGCGTCCGATGAGACCGCGCGCCGTGAGATCGAGCGTCTGCGTATCCAAGCCGGCGCCGCCGGCGAGCGGTTGGGCCGCGTCACTGAGTTGGAGCGTCAGCTGGCCGAGGCCACGCAGGCGCTCGCGGTCAGGACGAAAGCCCTGAGCGAAGCGCAGGCCCTGCAACCGCAGCTGGTCGCCGCCCAGACGCGGATCGCCGCGCTTGAGCGTGAAGTCGAGGAGGCACGCACCGTCACGGTTCGCACCCGGCAGCCCGAGGATGAGCAGGCGCTCGCGCGTCTGCGCGCCGAGCTGGCCGGCGCGACCGATGCCGCGGAGAAACTCCGCGCGCAGGTCGCGGAGCTCACCCACGCCAACGAGCAGCTCGAACAGGATTTTGCCAACGCTAAGAAAACCGCCGAGGCAGCGCTGGCCGCACAGGCGCAGGCCGTGAGCGCGGCCCGGCCCGACGCCTTCCAGATGGAGATCCGCACGCTGCAGGATCGCGTCAACCAGCTCGAGGCCTCGTTACAGGACGACCGTATCGCCGCCGCCCGCGAGATCAGCACGCTGGCGGAACAGCTGCAGAAGGCGCGCGAGACCAGCAAGGCGCTCGGCGACGCCAACCGTGCGCTGCTGTCGGCCCGCGAGGTCGACGACCGTCCGAACCGCACGGAGTTCGATCAATTGCAGGCGCGCGTGCGTGACCTGACCGCGGCGGGCAACGAACTGCGCCGGCAGAACGAGGCCCTCGTGGCGGAGAACGAACGTTTCGCCGCCGAGCGCGAGGCCTTGCGCGGCCAGCTGACGGAAGCCGAGAAGGCCGAGGGCTCGCACACGAGCGCCGTGGCCGAGCTGACGCAGGAAAACGAGAAACTCGAGCGCGAGGGCGAGGAACTGCGCACTCAGATCGCTACTCTCAGCACGCGTCTCGCGGCCGCGGAGCGCGCCAGCACGGCGGCGAGCGACCGCGTCGCGCAGGAGAATCGCACGCTGGGCGAACGCGTCCAGGCGCTCGACGGCCAGCTGGCCGCCGCGCAGCAGCAGATCGAACAGCTGCGCCGCCAGCAGACCGAGGCGGCCCAACTCGCCGCCACGCAGCAAGGCGCCGCCCGCCAGGCGCAGGACGAATTGGCCGCGCTGCGCATCCGGCTGGCCGATGCCGAGCGCGATCTGGCGGAACAATCCACGGGTGCCACCGGCCTGGTGCAGGAACGCGACCGCCTGACGCGCGAGCGCGACGACGCGCGCACGGAGCTCGCGCAGCTCAAGGACGAGGTGACGCGTCTCGCCGCGGCCCAGCAGGCGGCCGAGGCGCGCCGGCTCGAAACCGAGCGGTCGGCAGCGCAGGCGAGCGAAGGCGCCGGCACACAGCTGGCCCAGTTGCGCCGGGAATTGGAACGCTTGCAGGCCAGCAACGAGTCGCTCACCAGCGCGAACCGCGTGTTGGAGCGTGACCGCCAGGCGGTCGTCACGCAGTTGCGGCAGGAGAACGCCGCCTTGGCGGCGCGGCTCACGCAGGCGCAGGGCACGCTCGACCAGATCGCGGCGGCGGCCCGCTTGGGCACGCCGGCTTCCGGCATCGCGGCCGGAGCCGCCCAAGGTCCGAGCTCGCCGGCGAGCGAACCGGCGGCCCGTCCGGCGGCCGAGGTCCGCTATCACATCGTGAGCGACGGCGATTCGCTCTCGCGGCTCAGCTTGCGTTACTACGGCACGGCGAACCGCTGGCAGGACATCTTCAACGCCAACCGGGATGTGCTCGAAGGGGCCAACTCGTTACGCGTCGGCCAGCGCCTCCGCATCCCCTGAGCTGGGATCATGCAGGAGGTGGGCGTCGGTGTCCCTACCGACGCCTGTCGCCGCTGGGACAGCGGCGACCACCCCATTGTTAGGAGCTCATCAGTCGGGAATCGCGTCCAACTGCATGAGTCCGGCTGAGGCTCGGTGCGCTGGCCTCCGCGGAGGCGGTGTCGGACCTCGGGCCAGCCACCGCATTCCCGTCCAAAACAAAACCCGCGCCGTGGAGCGCGGGTTTGTTGTCTATCGGGGTATGTAGCGCGCTGGGGTGGGGTAGACTAAGCAACGGCGGTCTGTCGGGCCGGGGTCTGGGCGCTCTGTCCGAGCAAATGCTGGAAGAACGAATCACGCCGCTGACGGGCGACGTTGACGTCCTTGGTGCCGAGGGAGCGGCGGATGCGCTCCTTGGTGAACGGCGTGGGATACACGGTGTAGTGGAGGAACCACGTGCCGTTGTTGTTCCACAAGTGGTGGTTGGGATTCTCCGGGTTGAGGCGGAGGGCGGGGAGGCTGATGACGTTGGACATGATGCGTGAGCGGTTAGCAGGTTGGGTTAATCGTTCGCGCATCAGGGTTTTTCCAAAAAACGAAAGCCGCCTGAGGGCATCAGGCGGCTTTTCGCTTGTCGGAGGAGTTTTTTGTTCGAGCCTTGCGACTCGCACATCCGGGTGACTTGCGTCACTCGAAACCACCGTGATCACTCCTAGACCCGGTTGGCAGAATCTTCAGATTGCTCTGTCGATCCTTTCCTGATGCGTGGTCATGTAAGGCGGAACGAGTGGGGCGAGACCAGACTTTTTTTCGGACCGAATTGTCATAATGGCGCGCACCCGCGGACAAATCCCTTGTGTCCAAGCAGAAGAAAGCTGGCAGGCGGCGGAAATTATTTTTGCCCGCTCGTGTCGTGACGGTCGCGCGGGCGGAATATGCGGAGCTCGTCACCCGGAAACGATGAGGCCCGCAGGACATGCCCGCGGGCCTCTTATTGGGGTTTTAACTAATACCAGCCTTGCGGCTGGCAGCAAGGGATGGGGCTCAGTTCGTGAGCTTCACGTCGCGGAAGCTGCGCCATTTCTCGAGCGGGATGCAGGCGAGGCCCATGAAAACGAGCTGGGTGGCGACGAAGCCGACCAAGGCGTAGAAGGCTGCGTCCATGAAGCCGTAGCTGTGGAGGCCGACGCCGAGCATGTTCGTGCCGAACCAGCTCCAGGCAGTGACGATGTTGCCGAACACGGCCATGCTCATGAAGCCGCGTTGCTTCACCATGCCGCCCCAGCGGGCGTGGAGCATGACGCCGCACCAGATGACGATCATGAGCGCACCGTTCTCCTTCGGGTCCCAGCCCCAGAAGCGGCCCCAGGATTGGTCGGCCCAGATGCCGCCGAGCACGGTGCCGGTGAGGCTGAACAGCGTGGCGAAGCAGATGATGCCGTAGACCATGCGGTAGAGCGCGTCGGCCGTGCCTTGGTCCAGCGATTTCGTCAGCACGCCGCGGCCGATGTGGATGAGGGCGAGGAACCCGGCGAGGAACATCGCCGAGTAGCCGATGGTGATGACGACGACGTGCGTCGCCAACCAGAAGTTGGAGTCGAGCACGGCGCGCATCATCTCCATCGTGTCGCCGCCGATCGAGAGATGGTGGGCGATGACGAGCGTGGCGAAGCCGATGATGCCGCCGGTGACGGCGCCGATGGCGTTCTTGTAGAAGCGCTCGAGGAAGAGGCAGAGGAAGACCGCGCCCCAGCCGACGCCGAGGGCGGACGAGTAGAGGTTCGTCACCGGCGGGCGGGCCTCGAGCCACATGCGCGTGGCGATGCCGACCGTGGTGGCGACGAAGGCGAGTGCCAGCAGCCAGAACGCGCCCTTCTGCAGCACGTCCGGCCACTTGAGCCAGGAGAACAGGCCGAGCAGGAAGGCGAGCACGTAGAGGTTCATGCTGCTGTAGAACGGGGCGGCGGAGTTGAAGCGCGACTCGACGTCGCTCTTGCGCATGGCCTCGGGGTAACGCTTCTCCAGCTGGTCGTGGAAGAGCTCCGTGATCTGGTTGAACTGCTTGGCATCGCCTTGGCGCCATGAGTAACCGAGCGCGGCGTAGGCCATGGCGGTGGGGTTCACGCGCTCGGTAGCGAAGCTCTCCATGAGCGCGCCGCCGGTGGTGCGCCAGTGGGTCGGATCGTTGTCGCCCGGCTCGGGCGGCACGGTGCGGAGGTTGCCGAATTGCTCCATGTAGGCGAAGCGGTCGCCCATCTCGCGCATGGCGAGGGCGGCTTCGGCGTTGTGATCCTCGCCCTTGCCCTTGGCGCGGATGGCGGCGGCGCCGGCGGGGAGGGCCTTCTCGAACTGCATGAGCTCGGCGAGGAAGTTGGGGGCGTCGGGCATCTGCGCGCTCGTCTTGAGCATGAGATACTGGATGACGCGCTCGCGCACGGTGCTGACCTGTTTCTGGAAGGGCGTGCGGAGCTGCTGTTCGACGTTCTCGACAAGGCGGGCCTGGCGATCGAGCTCGGGCAGCTGCGGGCGAAGCTGCTCATAGGAGAAGCGCTTGCCGCCGTCACCTTGCTCGGTGGTGAGCTTGAGGAGGTCGAGCACCTCGTGGTTCTCGATCAGGAACACCTTGTAGGTGTCGGCCTTAGCCGGGTTGAAGAGCACGTCGCCGAGCCACTCGATGGGCGTGATGTAGCTGCCGGCGGGCGTCTTGATCGACTGGTTGCCGCGGATGGCGAGGATCGAGGTGCGGGCGACGGTGTCGAGCGGCTTGATGCGGCCGTTGACGAGCACAGGCACGCGGCCGAAGTCGTTCAGGTTGAACTCGGTCTTCAGGCGCGGCTCGCGCAGCGTGGAGGCGAGGTAGATCGCACCGAGGGCGAGGACGATGAGCGGGAGGAACTTTTTCATGGGCGTGGGGATCGGGCGCTCAGGATTGGGTGGCGGTCGCGGCTTGTTGCGCGCTGCGCTTCCGGATGAAGCCGGCGAAGGAGATGCCGAACTGGATGGTGAGGCCGGCGAACATCATGACGCAGGAGATGTAGGGCAGGAGCCAGCTGGGGTTGCGCACGACCTGGAGGATCGTGGTGGTGTCGTTGTTGTCGAAGCCGGCTTGGTAGAACGTGTAGCCGCCGTGACGCAGCGGGTTGTTCATGAAGATGAGGACTTCGCGGTCCTCGTTGCCGTCGTCGCTGCGCAGGCGGACGCGGCTGGAGAAGTTCTTCGGGATCTCGGTGCCGGGATACTTGTCGTGGCTGAACTTCAGGAGCGTGAGGGTGAAGGGCTTGTAGTAGCGCTTCTGGCGGAACGCGATTTCCCAAGTCTTGCCGCCGGCGGTGAAGGTCTGCGGGGCGGTGAGCATCTGCGAGGCGAGCCAGACGCCGAGGTTGCCTTCGGGAGTGACGATCTCGACGAGCGCGCCGGGGATGTTGCGCTCGTTCTGCTTGTAGGTCATCGGCAACGGCAGGAGCGCGATCTGGGCGCCGATGCCGGCGGTGGCCTGCGCGCCGCCCATAGCGGGCGCCTGGTTGCGCATCTGGAGATTCGAGTTGGGGAAGTAGGTGCGGACGTTGACCTGGAAGGGCAGGCGCGGGTGCTGGACGGACTTCTGGTCGGCGACGAGAGCTTCGGGCAGCGAGACGACTTCGTTGTAGTCGGGGTTGCTGTGATCGATGAACACCAGCTCGTTGTCTTGGAAGCTCTCCGAGTATTGCTTCGTCTCGCGCTCATCCATGCGCATGAAGCTCTCCTGTTGCCACAGTCCGGTGAAGAGCTCGCCGAGCAGCAGGATGATGATGCCCGCGTGCGCGAGCTGGATGCCGGACTTTTTCCAGGTGAACTTGAAGCGGTAGATGTGCGCCGCGATCAGGTTGATCAGCAGCAGGCCGCCGATGAAGTAGCCGCCGGGGAAGACCGGCAGGGCGACGTTGGAACCGGGCACCTGCCAGAGCACGGCGAAGCTGCGGAAATACTTTTCCTGCACGGCCCAGATGCCGAGGTTCACCTGGTCGAGCGTGGCGACGAACACCAGCACGAGGGACAGGATCAACAGCACCACCGTGAGCTGCAGCGAGACGAAGAAATCGCGAAAGGAGCGAAGCGTGGGATTCATGGACGAAGGGGCGGGGGAGTGGGGGGCGGTGGGAAGGCCCGGTTCAGCGGACCTGCACCGTCTGGACAAAGGCGCGGAACGCAGCCTTTTCGCCGGCGATGAGCGCGTCCGGTCCGGTGAGCTTGAAGAACCAAGTCTCCTGCTGGTGCGGCACGATCGCTCCGAGGAGGCGGATGCCGCTCGGACCGACCATCTCGACGAGGTCGACGTGCAGGCCGTTCACATCGAGATGCTCCACGGATTGGTCGATCTCGGCGTTGCTGGCTGGAGCGAGTCCGACCTGGCCGCGCCAGCGGTTGATGTTGGCGTGGAGGCCGCCGGTATCGCCGGGGAAGGCCGTGATGCTCAAGTCGCCGGCGGCGCCGTTCTCGCCCGGGATGGCGTAGCTGCCCTTGCGGACGGAGCCGGCGGCTTTCGTCTGCCAATGGGCGGGGGCGGTCCACTTCAGGGCGTTGCCCTGCGCGACCGCGCTGCCCGGGAGGGCGCCCATGGCCGAGCCATTCGGGGCGGTCGCCGCGGGGGCCGCGGAGCCATCGATCGGCGGGTGGCCGTCAGGGAGCTTGTCGGTGGAAGGCGGCGGCATTTTCTGCGCCGTGGCCGTGGCGGAGGGCGCGGGGCCTTCCTTGGCCGTGCGATAGACGACGACGTCGCGATCCTTGCACCCGGCGGCAAGGAATAGGAGGGCGGATGCGACCAGCGTTTGCGTGGATAAACGGAGGGACATGCGCGCTTTTTGAATCCCATCCCTCCCAAAGGGCAACACGAACCGGCCGCGCGCGCAGAGCGGGCCCACCTTTTGGCAAAAAATGCACAAGCTCCCGATTGTTGCTGCGAAATGTCCGGCGGGGACTACCGCTACGTGCATGCGAGTCATGCCGTTGGGCGATTCAGCCCTGCGAATCGAATTGGGGGACACGATCGACGAGCGCACGCTCGCCCGCGTGCGCGCCGCCGATGAGGCGCTCACCGCGGTGCCGTTGCCCGGCGTCGTCGAAGTGGTCCCGGCCTACACCACCCTGACGGTCTATTATGATTTGCCCGCGCTCATCGCGACCGGGGCGCCGGCGGACGATGCCGTCGTCTGGCTCACGGGGCAGGTGGCGCAACGGCTCAAGAAGGCCGGCAAATCCAGCGTGCGCGGCGCGCGCGTGGTGGAGATCCCGGTCTGCTACGGCGGCGAATTCGGTCCCGATCTCGGGCGCATCGCCGGGCTCGCCAAGCTGAGCGTCGAGGAGGTCGTGCGTCGCCACGCCAAGCCCGAATATCTGGTCGCGCTCATCGGTTTCGCTCCGGGCTTCCCGTATCTCCTCGGTTTGGCGAAGGAATTGGCGACGCCACGCATCATCCGGCCGCGCATGCAAGTCGCGGCCGGCACGGTCGGCATCGCGGGCGAGCAGACAGGCATCTACCCGCTCGCCACGCCCGGCGGGTGGAATCTCCTCGGCCGCACGCCGCTGCGGCTGTTCCGGCCGGAGAACACGCCGCCGACACTGCTGCAGGCAGGCGACCGGGTGAAATTCCGGCCGATCACCGCGGAGCAATTCCGCCAACTGGAGGCCGGCGCATGATCACCGTCGTCAAACCCGGTCTGCTCACCTCTGTCATGGATCTCGGCCGCCCCGGCTGGCAGCGCCACGGCGTCGTCTGCGGCGGGGCCGCGGATCGCTTCGCGGCGCGCGTGGCCAACACGATCGTCGGCAATGACGAAGGCGCCGCCGTGCTCGAGTTCGCCCAGCTCGGCCCCGAACTCGTCTTCGCGCACGACACGCTCGTGGCGTGGTGCGGTGGGGATTTCGATGCGCGCGTGGGCGGCGAATACCTGCCGCGCGACAAGGCGGTGCGGATCCGCACAGGCGAGCCGCTCTGGTTCGGTCCCGCGCGCGCCGGCTTGCGCGGCTGGCTGGCGGTCGCCGGCGGCATCGACGTGCCCCTGGCGCTCGGCAGCCGCAGCACTTACCGGCGCGCGGGCATCGGCGGATTCCACGGTCGCCGCCTGCAGGCCGGCGACCAGATCCCGCTGGGCACCGCCTCGGCTTGGGCCCTCGCCCGGATGCAGGCGACGGCGCGCGTGTCGCCGTGGTCGCTGCGACCCGAGACGTTCGTGCCGGCGCCTTCGCCCGGCAAGGTGCGCGCGGTGCGCGGCCCGGAGTGGGACTGGTTCACCGGAGAGGCGCAGGAACTGTTCGCCGCCACCGGCTGGCGCGTCTCGAAGGATGCGGACCGCATGGGCGCCCGCCTCGAAGGGCCGACGCTGGCTCACAGCGACAAGCGCGAGATGATTTCCGAGGCCGTGCCCGAAGGCGCGGTTCAGGTGCCGGCCGGCGGACAACCCATCGTGTTGCTCGCGAGCCGGCAGACCGTCGGTGGCTACCCGCGGATCGCTTGCGTCGCCTCGGTCGATTTCGGCCGCCTCGCGCAACTGGCGCCGGGCGCGACCGTGCAATTCGAATGGGTGAGCGTGGAAACGGCGCACGCGCTCACTCTGGCGCGGGAGCGCAATCTGCGGCGGGCGCACCTCGGGCTGGCCCGGTTGGGCGGCTGATGTCCGCATGCCGCGCGTCGACTTGAATTGCGATCTGGGCGAGGGCGCCGGACAGGACGCCGCGCTGATGCCGTTGATCACGTCGGCCAACATCGCCTGCGGCGCGCACGCGGGCGATGCGGAGACGATGCGCGAGACGGTCCAACTGGCGCTGCGGCACGGCGTGGCGATCGGGGCGCATCCGGGTTTTGCGGATCGCGCGCATTTCGGTCGGCGCGAGCTCGCGGTCGAACCCGCGGCCGTGCGCGACTTGGTGGAGGCGCAGACGCGCGCTTTGCAGGAAATTGCCGCCCGCTGCGGCGGGCGGGTGGGGCACGTGAAGCCGCACGGCGCGCTCTACAACCTGGCGGCGCGCGATGCGGCGGTGGCGCGCGCGGTGGCCGAGGCAGTGTTGGCCTGCGGCCGGGAGCTGGCGCTGTTCGCACTCGCCGGCAGCGTGGGCGCGCGGGAAGCGGAAGCGTGCGGGCTGCGCGTGGCGCACGAGGTGTTCGCCGATCGCACATATCAGGCCGACGGCTCGCTCACGTCGCGCACCCAACTGCACGCGCTCATTACAGACGATGGCGCGGCGGCGATTCAGGCGCGTCGGATGGTCGTCGAGGGTCGCGTGCGCGCGGTCGATGGGAGCGATGTGCCCGTGCGCGCCGACACGCTTTGCCTGCACGGTGACGGGGTGCATGCGGTCGAGTTCGCCCGGCGCATCCGCCGGGAATTCGAACAGGCGGGCGTCGAGCTGCGGTGTTTCACGGACGCATGAGCGCGCTCCTTTTCACGGCGGCAATCCGCGCGGGTTCGACTTGTGGCCGCCGTCGAGGGAGGCCGATGCGATGATCAAGTTGCTCGGCATCGTCCTCATCGCGGTGGGCTTCGCGCTGCGTTGGAACGCGCTGCTGGTCGTCGTGCTGGCGGGCATCGCCACCGGTCTGCTGGCGGGTTTTTCCTGGCGCGAGATCATGGAGATGTCCGGCCGGCTCTTCGTGGACAACCGGGCGCTGGTGCTGCCCGTGATCGTGCTCGTGCCGGTGGTGGGTCTGCTCGAGCGCCACGGCTTGCAGCAGCATGTGGCTGCCCTGATGCGGCGCGCGAAGGCGGCGACGGCCGGGCGCGTGCTCTGGTTGTATCAATTCATCCGCGGGCTCACCAGCACGCTGGGCATGAGCATCGGCAACCACGCCTCGATGGTGCGGCCGCTGGTGGTGCCGATGGCGGAGAGCGCGGCGAAGACGCAGGGGCTGCTGGACGACGCGGCGAGCCAGCGGATCCGCGCGCACGCGGCGGCGTCGGAGAATGTCGGCAATTTCTTCTCGGACGACATCTTCGTGGCCGTCGGCGCGCTGCTGTTGATCAAAGGCGTGTTCGATTCGGCCGGCGTGCCGGTGTCGTTGGAGGATTTGAAGCTCTGGAGCGCGCCGACGGCGGCGTGGGTGCTCGCGGTCGGGTGGTGGCGCTACCGCGTGTTGGATGCTCGGCTGCGCCGCCCGCCGCAGCCGCCCGCGCGTGATGAGTCCGAGGAAGAGGGAGGCCCGCGATGACGACGTGGCTGACCTTGGAAGGGTTCCTGGTGCTCGCCGGCGCGTATCTGGTCGTGGTGGGCGCGCGCATCGCGGCCAATCCGACGCATCCGCGACGGTGGGGCTCCGCGCTGTTCTGGCTGTTGCTCGGCGTCAGCATCATGGCCGGCCGGCAGGTGCCGGCGGAGATCATCGGCTACGCGGTGCTTGTGATGACCCTGCTCGCGGCCACGCGGCAGGTTGCGCCGCCGGATTTTTCGACCGGGGACGAAGAGCAACTGAACGCGCGCGCGGAGCGACTCGGGCAGCGGTTGCTCGCGCCGGTCCTGCTCGTGCCCGTGGTGGCGATCGCGGGCGGCTTCATGCTGGGCCGGATCGAATTTGCCGGCGTGCCCATTGCCGCGCTGGGGCAGGCTTCGCAAATCTCGCTGGCGCTCGGCGGCCTGCTGGCGCTCGCGCTCGCCTTTGCGCTGACGCGGGCGCGGCCGGTCGTGGCGGCGGAGGAGGGCGGACGTCTGCTGCAGCTCATCAGCTGGACGCTGATCCTGCCGCAGATGCTGGCGGCGCTCGGCGGCATCTTCGCCCAGGCGGGTGTCGGCGACGAGATCGCCCGCATCGTCGCCGCGTTGCTGCCGGTGCAGCACCCGGTGGTGGCGGTGGTCGCCTATTGCGCGGGCATGACGCTGTTCACGGTGATGATGGGCAATGCCTTCGCGGCCTTCCCGGTGATGACGCTGGGCATCGGGCTGCCCTTCATCGTGCAGGCGCACGGCGGCAACCCGGCGCTGATGGGGGCGATCGGCATGCTCTGCGGTTACTGCGGCACGCTGCTCACGCCGATGGCGGCGAATTTCAACCTCGTGCCCGTGCGCCTGCTGGAGTTGCGCCGCGACACGGCGGTCATCCGCGCGCAGGTGCCCTTCGCGCTCGCAATCTGGATTTTTAATGTCGTCGCGATGTGCCTCGCCGTGTATCGCTTTCCGGCAAACGTCCCATGAAGAACGTCCTGCTGACGGGATTCGAACCCTTCGACGGCCAGGCTCTCAATCCTTCCGAGGAAATCGCGCGCGAGATCAACGAGGCCACCATCGCGCGCCACAAAGTCGTCGGAGCGCTCCTGCCCTGCGTCTTCGGCGCCGCGATCAAGGAGCTGAAGCACCAGATCAAGCTGCACGACCCCGTGGTCGTCATCTGCCTCGGCCAGGCCGGCGGCCGCGCCGCCATCACGCCCGAACGGGTCGCGATCAACCTCGACGACGCGCGCATCCCCGACAACGCCGGCCAGCAGCCCATCGACAAGCCCATCGTCAAGGACGGACCCGCGGCCTACTTCAGCACGCTGCCGGTGAAGGCCATCGTGCAGTCGCTGCGCAAGCACTACATCCCGGCCGAACTCTCGCAGACCGCCGGCACCTTCGTCTGCAACCACGTTTTCTACGGCCTGATGCATGAGCTGGCGTCCCACCGTCCGCAGGTGCGCGGCGGATTCATCCACGTGCCCTACCTGCCCGAGCAGACCGGCGATCAGCCGTCGTTGCCCTTCGAGGCGATGACCGAGGCGGTGCGCCTCGCGATCGCCGCCGCCATCGAATACCGGCGCGACATCAAGGCCGTGGGCGGACGCGAGAGCTGAGCTGCGTTTCGCGCCGTGCCGTTCGCGGCGCGCAAATGCGTGCTTCCGCCGGCGCGCGCGCTGCGCCAAGCTGCACCGCATGCTCGACCCGCAACAACACTTCGAAAACGTCCGCCTCTCCGCCGCGAAGATCCGCTCCGCCTGCGGGGCGCTGGCGCCCAAGATCGCGATCATCCTCGGCTCCGGGCTCGGCGGTCTCGCCGCCCGCATCGAGGAGCCCGTCGTGCTGGCTTATCGCGACCTGCCCGGATTTCCGATCCTCACCGTCGCCGGGCATGCGGGACAGCTCATCGTGGGCCGGCTCGACGGCGTGCCGGTGATCGTGCTGAACGGACGCAAGCATTTCTACGAGACGACCGACGCCTATCCGCTGAAGACGATGATCCGCGCCGTGCACGCGGCGGGCGTGGAGACCCTGTTCCTGTCCAACGCCGCGGGCAGCCTGCGCGCGTCCATCGGCGTGAGCGAACTGATGCTCATCACGGACCACATCAATTTCCTCGGGCTCAACCCGCTGACCGGCCCCAACGACGAGGCCTTCGGGCCGCGCTTCGTGCCGGTGAGCGACGCGTGGGACGCGAACCTGCGGGCGAAGGTCAAGGCCGTCGCGCAACGCGAGGGCATCACGCTGCACGAGGGCGTCTATGTGGCGTTCCGCGGGCCGTCGTTCGAGACGCCGGCGGAGATCCGCATGGCGCAGGGCTGGGGCGCGGACGCGGTCGGCATGTCCAGCGTGCCCGACTGCCTCATCGCGCGGCATTGCGGGCTCAAGGTCGTGGGCGTCTCGTGCATCACGAACATGGGCGCGGGCCTCTCGGACGAGAAACTTTCCCACGCCCACACGCTCGAGAACGCCGCGCGCGGCGCCGCTGCCTTCGAGCGGCTGGTGATCGCCGCCGTCAAGGTGCTGTAACCGGTCCCGCGCCGGCGCCGCGCCGTCAGCGGATTTGACGCCGGCGGAGGGCTCGCGCAGGTTCGCGCCGCCCCGCTGCATCGCATCACCCTCCCGTTCCCCATGCGCCCGCTCCGCCGTTTGTCTGTTCTCGCCTGCACGCTGGCCCTGGCCGGCCTGACGCTGCCGCTCTCCGCGCAACGCACCAACAAGCCGCTCCTGCACGGCAAGCACTGGGTTGCTGTCACGGGCAAGCCGCTCGCGGCCACCGCGGGCGCGCGGATGTTTCATCGCGGAGGCAACGCCATCGACGCGGCCTGTGCGATGCTCGCCGCGACCTGCACGATGTGGGACACGCTCGGTTGGGGCGGCGAGACGCAGGCCCTGATCTACAATCCGCACACGCGGCAGGTGATCGGCCTGAACGCCCTCGGCGTCGCGCCCTCCGGGGCCACGGTGGCCTTCTTCCGCGAGCGCGGCTTGAATTTTCCGCCTGAATACGGGCCGCTCGCGGCCGTGACGCCCGGCACGCCCGGCGGGTTGATGGTCATGCTCGCGGAGTTCGGCACGCTGTCCCTCGCCGAGGTGCTGGCGCCGGCGATCGAGATGGCCGACGGCTACCCGATCGAGGCGCAGGCTGCCGACGCGATGGAGCGGCAGCGGAAGGAAATCGAAAAATGGCCCGACTCGACGCGCGTGTTCCTGCCGCACCTCGATCCGGCGAACCCGGCCAAGCGCGCCGCGCCGCAGGCGGGCGACATCTTCCGCCAGCCCGAACTCGCCGCGACGCTGCGCCGGCTCGTCGAGGCCGAGCAGATCGCGCTCGCCGCCGGCCAGGGCCGCCGCGAGGCGATCCTGGCGGCTTACGAGCGCTTCTATCGCGGCGACATCGCCGAGGAGCTCGCCCGCGCCACGCGCGAACAGGGCGGGCTGATCACGGCGCAGGACCTCGCCGCCTGGCGGGTGAAGCTGGAGGAGCCGGTCGCGACGAATTACCGCGGCGTCGACGTCTACAAGCTCACCACCTGGACTCAGGGGCCGGCGATGCTGCAGGCGTTGAACATCCTCGAACATGCCGACCTCCGCGCGATGGGCTACAACAGCACGCGCTACATCCACACGGTCTACCAGGCGATGAACCTCGCGTTCGCCGACCGCGATTTCTACTACGGCGACCCGGATTTCCCGCCGGAGGAGCCGGTGCGCGGCCTGTTGTCGAAGGCGTATGCGAAGCAGCGCTACGATTCGATTCTCTGGACGAAGAACGATGCCGGCGCGAAGCCGGGCGATCCGTATCCGTTCCAAGGCGGTGTGAATCCCTACGGCGAATTTCTCGAGCGCTGGACGCCCACGCCGCCGAGCGCGCAGGAGCGCCCTGCGGGCTTCCAGGTTGCCGCCGCGCCGATGCCGAACACGCTCCCGCCCGACGAGGCTTTCCGCGCCGGCACGACGTCGATCCAGGCGGCGGACGCGAGCGGGTGGGTCGTCTCGGTGACGCCGAGCGGCGGCTGGATCCCGGCGTTCATCGCCGGGCGCACGGGCATCGGGCTCTCGCAGCGCATGCAGAGCTTCGTCTTCGAGCCGGCGATGAACCCGTTCAACGTGCTCGAGCCCGGCAAGCGGCCGCGCGTAACGCTGACGCCGTCGCTCGCGTTGAAGGACGGCAAGCCGTTCCTCGCGTTCTCGGTGCAAGGCGGCGATTCGCAGGATCAGAACCTGCTCCAATTTTTCCTCAACGTGGTCGAGTTCGGCATGAACGTGCAGGTCGCGGCGGAGGCGGCGAACATCCAGAGCTTCCAGATGCAATCCTCGTTCGGCGACCACCGCTCCGAGCCGGGCCGGCTGCAGGTGCGGCAGGACGTGCCCGAGTGGGTGCGCGCCGAGCTGACCGCGATGGGCTACAAGGTCGAGGTGCTCCCGCGGGTCTATGCACCGACGACGGCGATCTTCATCGATCAGGCACGCGGCGCATTCCAGGGCGCCGCTTCGGATTACGGCGAGGATTACGGCATCGCGTGGTGAACGCGACCGTGTGACCGCGTGGCTGTGTGGCGGCGGGCTTGCGCGGGCGTCCGTTTCCCGTTTGGCTCCGGTGCATCGGGCCGAGCTTCCACGCTGGTCTGTCGTTCCCTGCGGGCCCGGTTGGCCCGCGCCAACTCAACCCTGACCTCCCATGCCCAAATACGTCGATGGATTCGTGATCCCGCTGCCGAAGAAGAATCGCGCCGCCTACCTCAAGATGGCCCAAGCCGCGGGCAAGATCTGGATGGAACACGGTGCTTTGCAGTATTTCGAGTGCCTCGGCGACGACCTGAAGGTGCCGTTCGGGCAAGGCTATCCCAAGGCGATGAAGCTCAAACCGAATGAGACGGTCATCTTCTCCTGGATCGTCTACCGCTCACGCGCGCATCGGGACAAGGTGAACGCCAAAGTCATGCAGGATCCGCGGATCGCGGAGATGTGCGACGAGCACAATGCGCCGTTCGACACGAAGCGCATGCTCTACGGCGGCTTCAGCGTGATGGTGGGCCGCTGATCCCCGCGCGCTTTGTGCACACTGCCGTCGCCCGGCGGGCGCCACAGTCGGTTGGCGCTTCCCGTCTGGCGTGCGGCCGGTTAACCCTTGGCCGATGAAAGCCATCGTCGAATTGGATCGTTTTTCGTCCCCGTTCCCGCGCCCGCAGGCGCTGTTTGCCGACGCGACCACGCTGTGGGTCAGCTCCCGCGCCACGCAGAAGCTCTACGCCTTGGATCGTGCGACGCGGCACATCACGTGGGAGACCGAGACCACCGACGGTCAGACGGTCTGGGGCGTCACCAAGGTCGGCGGCGCTCTCTATGTCGTGTGCGGAGAGGATGCACCCGACGTCGATGCCCGCACGATCCGCCGCTATGTGCCGGGTCAGGGTTTCGACGCGAGCTACCGGGTCGCGTGCCCCGACGGCATGGGCTCCCACCTTTCGCACGACGGCCACACGCTCGTGCTCAGCCAATGGTATCCGCAGAAGCTCATCTCGATCGGTGACGACGGCCAACCTGGCCGCGTGCTGAAGGCGCCCACGCAAATCGTCGGCCACTGCTTCGCGCACGGCGCGTTCCATCTCGCGACGACCGACGACGAGGAGTCGAACAACTACCATCTCGAACGGCTCGATCCTGCAACGGGCAAGACGGAGCGGCTGGCCCGCATCGGCTTCCCGGCCCGCGCGCTCGCCTTCGACGGCGTGGATTTCTGGACCAACCACCGCGAGCGCGACCAGATCGTGAGATTCAACCTCGCGTGAGGCGCGGCGGGTGAGGCCCGCGCGCGCCGCATAGTTCAGCGACCGACCCGCGCGCGCCACGCCGGGTAGTCGCGCTCCAGCAACGCGACCGGCCACCTGCCATACCACTCGTAGCCGGTGCGCCGTTCGCGTTCGACGTCGGTGAGCTGGGGGACGCGCTGGCCGCTGCGGTTGGCGAGGAAGGGCTGGCTGGTCTCGAGATCGTAGAACCGCGCCCACAGCGGTGGCGCGGCCGGATCGGGCACTGTGCGCCGGTCGGTCGTGCTCGTGTGCCACTGGTATTTCACCGGTTCGGCGTCGAAGGTCTCGTAACGCAGGCCGCGGATTGCCGCGCCCCGGAACCACGCGACGGCGGATTCGACCGCGTCGACGACTTCCGGCGACGGCGTGTCGAGACTCATGAGGTAGCGCACGACCGCGACGCTCTCGCGGCAGACGAGGCCCGGCAGCTCGAAACTGCGGGCGCCGACCGGTTCGAGCGTGGCGTGGTGGTATTGCCCGG
This sequence comes from Candidatus Didemnitutus sp., assembly GCA_023701285.1. GTDB lineage: Bacteria > Verrucomicrobiota > Verrucomicrobiia > Opitutales > Opitutaceae > Didemnitutus. The sequence goes on along the minus strand of JAMPXH010000028.1, from coordinate 16,077 downwards.
CCCAGATCGTGCGCCGGCCACCTTGGCGGACTTGCAGGCGAAGGATGCAGGCGTTGCCGCGCTCGACCGCCGCGGCGGCGCGTGCGCGGCGCGCAGCATCGACGAAGGCGAACGGCGGGCGCGCCTCGGCCACCTGATGCAGGAAGCGCAGCACGTCGGGCAGCACGTCGTCGGCGAAGGTCAGGTGCGGACGGTAGCCCTCGGTGCTCGGATATGAATGAGGAAACCCGCCGCTCGGATGCTGGGCGGCCAAGAGGAAATCGAGGCCGCGCAACGCGCCGTCACAGTAGCGGGCGTCGTCCGTGAGAGCGAAGGCTCCGGCCAGGTAGGCGATTTGCGGCCAGGTGTTGCGGTTGTCGAGGCTCGTGTCGGTTTTCGCGCGCGCGGCGAGGAGCTGTTGCTGCTCGTCATCGGACAAGATGCGCAGCGGGTCCTCGTTCTCGCGCCAGCCGCCGTTGGCGCGCTGGAAGAGGAGAATGTTGTCCGCGATGCCGCGCACGTCGTCCTCGGCGAGGCGCGGATAATCGGTCGTGTGGTGCGAGTTCTGCCAGTGGTGGATGCAGTCCGCGAAGGCGTCGAGCGGCAGCGGCGGTGCGGCGCAGGCGGAGACTGCCGCGGCGGTGAGGGCGAGCCAGAGAGAACAGCGCATGACACCGTCACGTTACTCATCCCGCCGGGCGACGGAAGCCGCGAGTGGGGTTTGCGGCCGGTTTCGTCTTGTGCGGGCGCCGGTGTTGCCGGCAAAAACGCGGCCCTTTTTTCATGACCAGCCAGACCCAGGAAATCCCACTCGATAAGATCAACCTCTTCGGCGGCACGCAGACGCGCGTGAAGACGAACGACGACGCGGTCGAAAGCTACGCGGAGGAGATGGCGCGCGGCACGGTTTTCCCGCCGATTTCGCTCTACTTCGACGGTTCCACTTACTGGCTCGCCGACGGTTTCCACCGCTACCTCGCGACCAAGCGCAATGGCACGCCTGTGATCGCGGCCGAGGTCCAGCCCGGCGGGCGCACCGAGGCGCTCCGTCACGCGCTCGGGGCCAACGCGACCAACGGCATCTACCGCACGAACGGCGACAAGCGCCACGCGGTCGAGATCGCCCTTGAGGAATGGCCCGAGTTGGCCAACACCGTGCTGGCCGAGATTTGCAAGGTGTCGGTCGAACTCGTCCGTGGCTGTCGCCAGCAGATGCAGAAAGCCGGCCGCATCCCCGAGGTGATCACGGTCACCGGGCGCGACGGGAAAAACTATCCCGGCGCGGTCGAGCGTCAGCCGCGCGGTAAGACCGAGGAGGCTTCGAGCGAGAAGGGCGGTGGCGGGGGCGGCGGAGGCTTCTCCAAGGGCAAAGGCGACGCCGGTGCGCTTGGCGGCTCGACGAGCGAACTCGAGCAGGAGGCGCGGCAGATGATCCGCAACGGCGAGATCAATCCCTTCGAGTTGGCGAAAATGTCCAGCGCCACGCCGCTCGACTACGCCGTGACCACGGTGAAGTTGCTCGAGACCATGCGCCGCGACCACCCGCAGCGACGCGAGGGCTTGGTGAAGATCCGCGACTGGATCGACCGCGAGCTGCGCGGGGAAAATGCGCCGGCAGCCGCGGCTGCGTCGGCTGGCTGACCGCGGTGAAGCGCGGAGCGTTCAGATTTTCTGCGTCTTCCATGTGCCGCGCTTGAACAGCGCGGCGCTCCAGAGTGTCAGCACGGAGAACGACACGGGCACGGCGAGATAGACGCCTAGCGGACCGAGCCCGACGGGTTGGGCCAGCGTCCAGGCCAGCGGCACCTGGCCGAGCCAGAAGCAGAAGAAGTTGAGGCGCGTCGGCGTCCAGGTGTCGCCGGAGCCGTTGAAGGTCGCCTCGTAGCACATGCCCGCGGCATAGAGCGGGAAGGCGAGGCTGATGATCCAGAGCGCGCGCACGGCCTCGGGGAACACCGCAGGGTCGGTCGTGAAGACGCCGACGATGAGGCGGGAGAGCGCGATGAAGATCAGGCCGATGACGCCGAGAAAGATCATGTTGTAGCGCACGGCGAGACGGATGGCTTCCTCCGCGCGGTCGGGCCGTCCGGCGCCGAGATTTTGCCCGACGAGGGTGGCACCGGCGTTGGCCAGGCCCCACGCGGGCATGAGGGCGAAGATGACGACGCGGATGGCGATGGTGTAGCCGGCCAGCACGGAGCTGCCGAAGGGCGCCATGATCTTGAACAGGCCGACCCAACTCGTGGTCGCGATGAGCAACTGCGCGATGCCGTTGCCCGAGGTCTTCAAAATCGTGCCCATGACGCCCGGCTGCGGCAGCAGATCGCGCCAATGCAGGCGGATCTGGCCGGGACGACCGGTGAGATGCCAGAGTTGGTAACAGACGCCGATACCGCGTCCGATGTTGGTCGCCACGGCGGCGCCGGTGACGCCGAGTTCGGGGAAGGGACCCCAGCCGAAGATGAAGCAGGGATCGAGGACGATGTTCAGGCCGTTCGCCAGCCAGAGCGTGCGCATGGCGATGGTGGCGTCGCCGGCGCCGCGAAAGACGGCGTTGATGAGAAAAATCAGGAAGACCGTGATGTTCCCGCCGAGCATGATCCGGGCGTAACCCGTCCCGAGAGTCACGATGCGGTCGTCGGCGCCCATGAGGCGCAGGATGTCCGCGGCGAACCAGCCGAAGCCGAGGCCGAGCAGCGCGGACACGCCCGCACCGAGCAGGATGATCTGGCCGGCAGCGTGGGCGGCCTGCGCGGGGTTCTTTTCCCCGATGCGCCGGGCCACCATGGCGGTCGCCGCGAACGAGATGCCGATGGCGACGGCGTAGATGAGGGACATGACCGACTCGGTCAGGCCGATGACGGCCACCGCCTCGGCGCCGAGGCGCGAGACCCAGAAGACGTCGACGACGGCGAAGAGCGATTCCATCGACATCTCGAGCACCATCGGCACGGACAGCAGGAGGATGGCCTGCTTGAGCGGCAGGGTCGTGAAGTCGCTGTGCGTGCCCTTGATGGCCTGCCAGACGCTGCGCCAGAAGGGCGGCGCCGGTGTGGCGGAAGGTTGCGCGGATGCGGTCATGCGTGGAGGCCTTGTTCAGCAGACTGGGCGAGGAGTTCGGCGAAATCGACGCCCCAATCTCGCCTCAGCGGGCACAGGCGGGCCGAAAATGGGGAACCGATTGCGCCGGGCGGAGCGGAAAGGGTCAAGCTGCCGGACCGGCTGATGGTTTTGCCGACTGGAGTTGAAGAGTCTGTTGGACGGCCGCGAGCAGGTCGGCCGGTTTGATCGGCTTGATGAGGACGGCGGCGATGCCGAGCGCGTCCAAGGTCGGCCGGAGACGATGATCGGCGGGCGAGGTGAGCATCACGACGGGGATGCGTTGCAGCTCGGGCTTGGAGCGCATCAGCGTCAGCAGCTCGACGCCGTCCATGATCGGCATGCTGACATCGAGCAGGATGAGGTCCGGCATGGCCTGCTCCATCGCGAAGAGGGCGTTGAAGCCGTTGGTGGCTTCGGTCACAACGACGTCGAAAGGCGCGAAGGCCCGTTTGGCGAGATCGCGCACGGGTTTGGCGTCGTCGACGACGAGGATGATGGCGGGCATGCGCGGACGGAAGCTCAGCCGATCCAGGAGCGCGCGTTGTGGAAGAGCTGCATCCACGGCGATTCGTCGCCGGTCCACTCGGGCGGGCGCCAGCTCAGGTTGACGTTGCGGTGCGAACGCTCCGGGTGCGGCATCATGATCGTGACGCGGCCCGTGGTGGTCGTGAGCGCGGTGAGACCGAAGGGCGAGCCGTTCGGGTTGAGCGGGTAGTGCTCCGTGGGCTGGTGGAAATTGTCGACGTAGCGGGCGGCGACGAGCCCGGAGTCGTTGCAGCGGGCGGCGGCGGCGCTGTCCTTGAACTCGGTGAACCCTTCGCCGTGCGAGACGACGATCGGAAGCACGGAGCCTTCCATGCCGCGGAAGAGGATGCTGGGGCTGCGCTCGATGCGCAGGGAGGCGAAGCGGGCTTCGAAGCGCTCGGACTTGTTCTGCACGAAGCGCGGCCAGTGGTCGGAGCCGGGGATGAGCGAGTGGAGGTTGCTCATCATCTGGCAGCCGTTGCACACGCCGAGGGCGAAGGTGTCCTCGCGGGCGAAGAAGGCGGCGAATTCCGCGCGGGCGCGCGGGTTGAAGAGGATGCTCTTGGCCCAGCCCTCGCCGGCGCCCAGCACGTCGCCGTAGCTGAAGCCGCCGCAGGCGGCCAGGCCGCGGAAATCGCGCAGCGAGATGCGTCCGCTGAGGATGTCCGTCATGTGCACGTCGATGGCGGAAAATCCCGCGCGCGTGAAGGCGGCCGCCATCTCGAGCTGGCTGTTGACGCCCTGTTCGCGGAGAATTGCGACCTTGGGACGTGCCTTGCCCGGCTGGATGCCGAACGCGGAAGGCTGGATGCTGAAGGTCAGCTTCGGCGTGATGCCGGGATTATCCTTCTGCAGGCGGAGCGTGTGTTCCTGCTCGGCACAGGCGGGGTTGTCGCGCAGGCCCTGCATGCGGCGCGTGACGCCCGACCAGATATCGCGCAGGGCGAACAGGTCTTCGTCGAGCATGACGCGTCCGGCCTGCCGCACGACGAGGCGTTGCGTGGCGTTGAGCGTGCCGAGGCGGGTCGTGCAGGTCTTGAAACCGTGGTGGCGGAGGACGGCGGAGACGGCGTCGAGGTCGGATTCGCGGACTTGGATGACCGCGCCCAACTCCTCGCTGAAGAGCTGGCCGAAGAGGCTGGGGCTGCGCTCGCTGAGCTTGATGGCGGCGGCGGGCAGGTCGAGGTCGACGCCGGTGTGTCCGGCGAAAGCCATCTCGGCGATGGTGGCGAAGAGGCCGCCGTCGGAGCGGTCGTGGTAGGCGAGCAGCCTGCCTTCGCGGCCGAGTTGCTGGATGGCGCTCCAGAAGGCCTTGAGGTCGCCCGGGTCGTCGACGTCGGGCGGCGTGCTGCCCGTCTGGTTGAAAACTTGCGCGAGGATGGAGCCGCCGAGTCGATTCTGGCCGCGGCCGAGATCGATGAGCAGGAGCACGGAATCTTCGACGCGCTGGAGCTGGGGCGTGAGCGAGAGTCGCACATCCGTGACCGGCGCGAAGGCAGAGACGATGAGCGAGACGGGCGCGGTCATACGCTTCTGTTCCGTGCCGTCCTGCCAGACGGTGCTCATGCTCATGGAATCCTTGCCGACGGGGATGGTGATGCCGAGGGCGGGACAGAGTTCCATGCCGACGGCGCGCACGGCGGCGTAGAGATCGGCGGCATCGCCCGGCACGGCGGGGGCGGCCATCCAGTTGGCGGAAAGATTCACTTTGCCGAGGTCGCCGATCTGGGCGGCGGCGAGGTTGGTGAGCGCTTCGCCCACGGCGAGGCGGGCGGACGCGGCGGCGCTGTTCACCGCCACGGGTGTGCGCTCGCCCATCGCGAGGGCCTCGCCGGCGAACACGTCGAAGGAGGCCGCCGTGACGCCGCAATCGGCCACGGGCACCTGCCAGGGACCGACCATCTGATCGCGGACGACGAGGCCGCCGACGGAGCGATCGCCGATGGAGATGAGGAAGGTCTTGTCGGCCACGGCCGGGTGGGCGAGCACGCGGTGCGCGGCTTCGCGGAGTTCGACGTCAGCGAGGGCGAGCGGCGCGAGCGGGCGCCGGCGGCTGCGCTCCTTGCGGTGCATGCGCGGCGGCTTGCCGAGCAGGACGTCGAGCGGGAGGTCGATGGGGCGGTTTTGGAAATGTGGATCCTCGACGGTGAGGCGTTTCTCCTCCGTGGCTTCGCCGACGATGGCGAAGGGCGCGCGTTCGCGCGTGCAGAGGGCGGCGAAGGTGTCGATGCGGTCGGCCGGGATGGAGAGGACGTAGCGTTCCTGCGACTCGTTGCACCAGAGCTCGAGCGGGCTCATGCCCGGCTCGTCGCAGGGAAGCTTGCGCAGGTCGAATTTGCCGCCGCGCCCGCCGTCATTGACGAGTTCGGGCAGGGCGTTGGAGACGCCGCCGGCGCCGACGTCGTGGATGAAGGCAATGGGGTTGTCCGCGCCCATGGCCCAGCAGCGGTCGATGACTTCCTGGCAGCGGCGCTCCATCTCGGCATTGTCGCGCTGCACGGAGGCGAAATCGAGGTCCTCGCTGCCGGCGCCGCTGGCGATGGAGCTGGCCGCGCCGCCGCCGAGGCCGATGAGCATGGCGGGGCCGCCGAGCACGACGAGTTTGTCACCGGGGCGGATCGCGCCCTTCTGCACGTGCTCGGCGCGGATGTTGCCGAGGCCGCCTGCAAGCATGATAGGCTTGTGGTAGCCGCGGAGTTCGATGGCGCTGGTGGCCAGGTGAGAGGTGGTGGGTGAGGGGTGATGGGGGGCGACCCCATGACCTTTGACCGCGGATCCCTGACCTGCGGCCGGCACGGCCGCCTCATAGGTGCGGAAATAGCCGTTGATGGCGGGGCGGCCGAACTCGTTGTTGAAGGCGGCGCCGCCGAGCGGGCCGTCGAGCATGATGTCGAGGGCGGAGACGATGCGGCCGGGTTTGCCGTGGTCCTGCTCCCAAGGTTGCACGGCGCCGGGCAGGCGCAGGTTCGAGACCGTGAAGCCGACGAGGCCAGCCTTGGGCTTGCCGCCGCGACCAGTGGCGCCTTCGTCGCGGATCTCGCCGCCGGAGCCGGTGGCGGCGCCGGGGAAGGGGGCGATGGCGGTCGGGTGGTTGTGCGTCTCGACCTTGCAGAGGAGGTGGATGTCCTCCTCGTGCGCGGCGTATTCGCCGGTGCGCGGGTCGACAAAGAAGCGGCCGCCGCGTGAGCCGGCGAGGACGGCGGCGTTGTCCTTGTAGGCGGAAAGAATACCGTCCGAGTGGAGCTGGTAGGTATTCTTGATCATCTGGAAGAGCGACTTGTCCTGTGCGACGCCGTCGATCTCCCAAGTGGCGTTGAAGATCTTGTGGCGGCAGTGCTCGGAGTTGGCCTGCGCGAACATCATGAGCTCGATGTCGTGCGGATCGCGGCCGAGCGTGCGGAACGCCTGCAGGAGGTAATCGATCTCGTCGTCAGCGAGTGCGAGGCCGAGCGCGGCGTTGGCCGCGACGAGGGCAGGGCGACCTTCGGAAAGGACGGGAACGCTCGTGAGCGGACGCGGCGACTCCTGCGTGAAGAGCGCGGCGCAGGCTTCGAGCGTGTCGAATACCGTCTGCGTCATGCGATCGTGCAGCCGGGCGCGGAGCTGCCGCAGTTGCGCGGAGGGCAGGGAGGATGGCTCGGTCGCGCCGGAGTCGAGCGTGAGCGTGTAGGCGATGACACGCTCGATGCGGGTGATCCGGTTCAGGCCGCAAATGTGGGCGATGTCGGTGGCCTTGGATGACCAAGGTGAAATGGTGCCCGGGCGAGGGGTGACGATCTGGACGAGTCCTGCGGCGGCGCTGGCGGTGCGGCTTGGGCCGTAGGTGAGCAGTTTCTCGAGCACGTCGCGCTCGGCGGGTTCCAACGCGCCGGCGACTTCGATCACGTGGACGAAATCGGCATGGATCGCCTGCACAGGCAGGCCGGCGGCAGTGAGGTCCTGCAGCAGCTTCTGGAGGCGGAAGGGAGAAAGGGCCGGTGAGCCACGGAGCGTCAGCATGGTCGGGATCGAGGCTTCGTCGGGAAGGGAGCGGCGTCAAGCGATGGAACCGGCACAGCACAGTTCCCGGGCCGGAACTGTGCCGGTCATGGGCGATGACACGGCTTTTGCGGGGCGAGGCGGCGGCGGATGGAGAAAGCCGTTGACCAATGCGCGCGGCGTCCAAACCTAGACTTTCCCTGCATGAGCGAATTTCTCTCCCACGAATGCGGCATCGCGTTGGTCCGGCTGAAGCGGCCGCTCGCGTATTATCAGGAGAAGTATGGGACGCCGTTGTGGGGGCTTTACCAGTTGTTCCTCCTGATGGAGAAGCAGCACAACCGCGGACAGGACGGCGCGGGCATCGCCTGCATCAAGTTCGACATGCCGGCGGGCGAGCCCTACATGTTCCGCGAGCGCACGACGGAGTCGAACCCGCTGGACAAGATTTTCCAGCCGATGATCGCCCGGTTCAACCAGCTCCTCGGTGAGGGCACGGTGCATCCGGAGTTCCCGGACACGGTGAAGCAGCACTTCGATTTCTGCGGTGAACTCTATCTGGGCCACCTGCGCTACGGCACCTCCGGAGGCTACAACCTCAGCGCCTGCCACCCGTATTTTCGCCGCAGCTCGTGGCCGACCCGCAATCTGGTGCTGGCGGGCAATTTCAACATGACCAACACGGCGGAGTTGAACGCCGTGCTCACCGCCACCGGCCAGCACCCGATCTTCGCCACGGACACGCAGGCGCTGCTCGAGATGCTCGGCCACGGCCTGGACAAGCACCACGAGGACCTTTACCGCGGGTTCAAGGCCCAGGGTCTGCCCGGCACCGAGATCACGCACCGCATCAACGAAGGCATGGACCCCGCCTATGTGTTGCGCGAAGTCGCGGCGGACTGGGACGGCGGCTACACGCTGATCGGCGCGCTCGGCAACGGCGATGCCTTCGTCACGCGCGACCCCGCCGGCATCCGTCCCTGCCACTGGTTCGAGGACGACGAGGTGGTGGCCTTCGCTTCCGAGCGCGCGCCGCTCTGCACGGTGTTCCAGCGCACGCCCGATCAGGTGCAGGAGCTCGACCCCGGCCATGTCGTCGTGGTGAAGAAGAACGGCGTCGTGCGCGTCGAGCGTGTGAAGGAACCGCTGCCGCGTTCGCAATGCACGTTCGAGCGCATCTATTTTTCGCGCGGCAACGACGCCGACATCTACCGCGAGCGCAAGGCCCTCGGCGCCCAGCTTGCCGAGCCCATCCTGCGCGCCATCGGACGCGACCTCGAGCACAGCATTTTCAGCTTCATCCCCAACACCGCCGAGGTCGCCTATCTCGGCCTGATGAGCGAGCTGCGCTACCGCCGCCGCGCCGAGGTGAAACAGGCGCTGCTCGACGCCGCCAAGGCGGGCGAACTCACCGACGCGCTGGTGGACGAGCTCATCCTCATCAACTGGCCGCGCGGCGAGAAGATCGTGAGCAAGGACGCCAAGCTCCGCACCTTTATCGGCCAGGAGAAATGGCGCAACACGCTCGCCTCGCACGTCTACGACGTCACCTACGGCATCGTGACGCCGAAGGACAACCTCGTGTGCGTCGACGACTCCATCGTGCGCGGCACCACGCTGCGTCGCTCGATCCTGCGCATCCTCAGCCGGCTCAACCCGAAGAAGATCGTCATCGCCTCGACCGCACCGCAGATCCGCTACCCCGACTGCTACGGCATCGACATGTCCGAGCTCGGCAAATTCATCGCTTTCGAGGCCGCCGTCTCCCTGCTGAAGGAGCGCGGCCAGAACTCGGTGCTGGAGGAAGTTTACCAAGCCTGCCGCAGCTACGTGGACAGCCATTCGAAGGAGCCGGTGAATCACGTGCGGCGCATCTACGAGCCATTCACGGCGGAAGAAGTTTCGCGGCGCATCACGGAACTCGTGACTCCGCGCAACGCCGAGTGGCGCGGCGAGGTGGAGATCATCTTCCAGTCGCTCGAGAGCCTGCACCGCGCGCTGCCGAACCACACCGGCGACTGGTATTTCAGCGGCAAATATCCCACGCCCGGCGGTTATCGCGTGGTGAACCAGGCCTTCGTGAATTATTTCCACAAGTCCGAAGGCCGGGCTTACTGATTTCTCATGGGAGGCAACTGAGGCAACCGAGAAGCTGCGCTGCCGGGGTCTTCGTTTCCTCCGCCTCCTCCCGTCCCAATTCCATGTCCCTTTCCTACGAATCCTCCGGCGTAAACTACGACCAGCTCGATGCCTTCAAGCGCGCTTGCCAGCGGGCCGCGCGCACGACGTCCGGCGAACTCGCGGCGCACGGCTACGCCGAGCCGGCGAGCACGCGCGGCGAGAGCGCCTACCTGATTGAAGCGGAGGATCATTTTCTCGCGCATGTCGAGGAAGGTCTCGGCACCAAGAACCTCGTCGCTGATGCGGTCTACGCGCAGACCGGGAAGAATTTCTACCGCGAAATCGCGATCGATACGGTCGCGACCATCGTGAACGACCTCGCGACGTGCGGCGCCCTGCCGATTTCCGTGGCGATGCACGCGGCCGTGGGCGAGTCGGCGTGGTTCGGCGACGCGGAGCGCATGCAGGCGCTGGTCGACGGCTGGGCCGAGGGTTGCCGCCAGGCCGGCGCCGTCTGGGGCGGCGGCGAGACGCCGACCCTCCGCGGCATCGTCGAAAAGGATGCCATCGTGCTCGCCGGCTCCGCCATCGGCCGGATCGCGCCCAAGTCCCTGCGCATCCAGGGCGACGTGCAGGACGGCGATGCGATCATTTTTCTCGCCAGCTCGGGCGTGCAGACGAACGGACTTTCCCTTTGCCGGCTCATCGCCGAGCGCCTGCCGCAGGGCTACCAGACACCGATCGGGCACGGCGATCCGCGCACCTACGGCGAGGCGCTGCTGGCGCCGTCGGTCATTTACGTGGCCTTCGTGCGCGAGTGCCAGCGGCGCGGGCTGAAGCTCAACTACGTGGCCCACGTGACCGGCCACGGCTGGCGCAAATTGATGCGTCTCGACGAGCCGTTCGTCTACGAGATCACCGCGCCGCGGGCTCCGTTGCCGTTGTTCCAGTTCCTCCAGCAGGCCGGTCCGATTACCGAGCGGGAGATGTATGCCACCTTCAATCAGGGCGTGGGGTTCGCGGCCTACGTGGCCCCTGCGCTGGCGCCCGCAGTGCTCGAAGCGGCGCGGGCCGGCGGCTATGAGGCGTGGGAAGCCGGGCGCGTGCGCAAGGAAGGTAATCGTAAGGCGGTCATCGTGCCTTCGCTCGGCCTCGAATTCGATTCCAGCACGCTGCAGGTGCGCTGAGTAGGGATGCGAGGCGCCCTCGCTCCTGCTTCGATCGCTCGGGAACGGCGTTGCGACACGCATTGCGGGAACGCGGGAACCGGATGCACCACCGGCAGGCCAAGTCGGCACTACCGAGCGGTTTAGTTTCCGGATCTGCCCGGTCCGCCGTCGACGGGTTGCGCCCAGAGGTGACCCTCAAGGCGTTGAGTTGCAGGCCGAGTCTGGGCAAAAAAAACGCCGGGCGTTCAAGCCCGGCGTTGGAAAATGTGCAGTCGCGCAGTGAATCAGCCCGGGCTGATGACGCTGGTATCCTTACCAATCGTCTCTTGATTCTGATTCTGCTGATTTTGTTGGTTCTGCTGATTCTGCTGGTTTTGCTGATTCTGCTGCTGTTGCTGCTGCTGCGGATTGTTTTGCTCGGTCTGCGTGATCGTGACCGTCGCGGTGGCCTCCACCGCGGTGGTGACGGCGCTGGTGATCGCGGCAGCGGCGGTGGACGAGATCGTGCTCGGCGTGCTCACCGCAATGTTGGTGATGGCGCCCGACGTGGGATCGACCGTGACCGTGGCGGTGACTTCGGTGCCCGCGGGGACGGCGGCTTCGCCCGTGCCGCTGGTCACTTGGACCGTGCCGCTGGCGGTGAAGTTCACCAAGCCCTCGGAGGTCGCGAGGCTGAAGCTGGCCTTACCTTGGGCATCGAAACGGAGGACGATGCGGAAGGTCGTGCCACGGATGCCGGCCGCGCCGACGGGCGTGGTGACGTCGTAGGACGAGGCGGCGTTCAGCTTCTTCACGTTGCCGACCATTTCGCCGTAGGCGAGATTGAGGCGGGTCTTGGAAACGGAGGGCTCGTTGCTCAGCTTGGCGACGTTGATGTCACCCGCGAGCGGATCCATTTTGAATTCCTCGATGGCCAAGCGGCTGTTCTCCGCGAGGGAGATGCTGGAGCCGTTGGCGAAAACGAGCACCACGGTGGCGCTGCCGCGGGTGATGACGGTGTCCGTCTCCGTGAGGAGGCTGCCGTCCTTGACCGAGGCGGTGGTGCCGTCCTTGGACAGCTTCAAGACTTCGCCCGTCACGCGAGCGGCCTTGACCGCGCCGGCTTGGGTTTGAGCCGAGGCCGACAAGGCGACGGCGAATGCGGCAAAAGCGCAGAAGAGGAATCGAAACAGGTTTAGTCGATGCATGGGTGGGCTTAGGTTCGCCAGTAAGTTGGCGGGTGTTTCGTCCGGAGCCAAGCCAACAATTGCAAATAAAGTGCGCGCACGAAATAGGCCTGAAACCTCAAATTGATAGTCCGATGGGTGGCGCTGACTATGCAATCCACCAGAGACGTGCGGCTTGTGCGTCATTAGGCTGAAGCGGATTGTCGACGCCTTGGGCTCGGCAGGGCGAGGAGTCAGAGTGCGATCTTTTCTCGGTCATAGAAGGCGACGAGGTGCTCGCTTTGGCGCCGCTAGGTCCATTCGGCGTGTGACATTGGTCTTTATGGCGTGGGCAATCGCGGCCTGAGCCGGACTCATGCAGTTGGACGCCACTCCCGACTGATGAGCGCCATCCAATGGGGTGGTCGCCGCTGTCCCAGCGGCGACAGGCGTCGGTAGGGACACCGACCCCCACCTCCTGCATAATCCCGGCTGGGGGATTTCATGCAGCCAAGCGGCTCATCGGGGCATGCGCAGCGCTTTGCTGCGTCGGGTTGCGCTTGAGGCGGGCGGTGCGTTTTTCCGCTGCGACCAGGATTTTGGGGGCGGATCAGGCGAGGTTTTGTTTCGCGTCGGGTCAGGCGAGGCGCCTCTCATCTTGGCCCATGGCCGAAAAATCACAGCCGGAGCGACGGTGGGACTGGATGATTGCTTTGCTCGCACTCTTGGTCGTGCCGGGAGTGGCGGGGGCGCGTGCGCTCGGCGGGCAGGGCAAATGGGCTTGGATCGTGGCGGTGGGAATTTCGGTGTTCACCGCGCTCGTCTATGCGGCGGACAAAGGCCGGGCCAAGCAGGGCGACTGGCGCATCGGGGAGGGCACGCTGCATCTGCTCTCCATGCTGGGCGGCTGGCCCGGGGCTTATGCGGCGCAGCATCTGTTCCGGCACAAAACGGCCAAGGTCTCTTTCCAACTGGTGTTCTGGTCGACGGTGCTGCTGCACCAATTGCTGGCGTTGGACTATTTGCTCGGGTGGCGCATCGCGCGGGCGGGATTGACGGCGCTGGGGCTGTGACCGCGGCGGCTTGCGCGGCACGCTGCGACGGCTAAGCTCTCGCCATGAGCCGGGCCTTTACACGGGAAGAAGATGCGAGGGACGTCACGCTCCCGCGTCCGGTATCGGTCTTGCCGCCGGGGGCACGCAACTACCTGACGGCCTCCGGCGCGGCGCGGTTGCGGGAGGAGTTGCAGCGTTTGTCCGAGCAGGAGCGCCCGCGTCTCATCGCCGAATCGGCCGCGGCGGGCGGGCGGGGCGCAGACGCCAAGGAAGAGCTGCAGCGTGCTGAGCTGCGCATCGCCTACCTGCAACAGAGTCTCGCTCAAGCGGAGATCACGGCGGCGCCGCCGCCTCCGCACGATGTGGTGCGTTTTGGCGCGACCGTGGAAGTGCGCGATCGGCAGGGCGCGGCAAGCGTCTACCGGATCGTCGGGGCCGATGAGGCGGATTTTGGCCGGGATGAGGTGAACTGGACCTCGCCGCTCGCGCGGGCCTTGTTGGGCGCGCGATTAGGCCAGCAGGTGCCGTTCAAATTTCCGAGCGGTCAGACGACGCTCGAGATCACGGGTATCCGTTACGAATAGGCGGCGCTCAAGGCAGCCAGCCGTGGCTGCGCATCCACTCCTCGCAGCGACGCGGCCACGTGGACGTGGGACCGAGATCCGCGCGCATGCCGAAGCCGTGCGGGCCTTTTTCGTAGAGATGGAGTTCGGCCGGCACGCCGGCCCGGCGCAACGCCGTGTAGAAGGCCAGCGAGTTCTCGAGCGGCACGGAAGTGTCCTGCGCCGTGTGCACGAGAAACACCGGAGGCGTCTGCGCCGAGACCTGGCGATCGGTGGACAACAGCGTCAGCAATTCTGCGGAGGGTTGCGCGCCGAGGAGATTCTGCACCGAACCGCGGTGGGCGTGCGGGCCTTCGAGGAGGATCACGGGGTATTGCAGGATCGCAAAATCCGGGCGTGCACTGACGGCGTCGAGCGGATGGCCGGTCCGGCCCGCGGGGTGGTCGAAGAGCGTGGCGGCGCACGAGGCGAGGTGTCCGCCGGCGGACGAGCCATAGACGCCGATGCGCGCGGGATCGACGCCGAACTCCGCGGCGCGCGCGCGCACGAGTCGCACGGCCCGCAGCACATCGCGCAACGGCGCGGGATGACCGTATTCCTTGAGCCGGTATTTGAGGATGAAACAGGTGACGCCCTGCGCGGTCAGCCAGGCGGAGGTGGGCGTGCCTTCGACGGAGACGGCGAGCCGGCCGTAGCCGCCGCCCGGGCAAAGGATCACCGCGGTGCCGTTCGCCTGGCCGGCCGGAGGCGCGTGGAGGGTGAGCGAGGGTTGCTGCACGTTGAACACGCGGTCGTTCTCGACGTATTCCTGGCCGCCGTTCGGCTGCGCGTCGGGCACCCCCTCGGGCCAGAGCGGAATCACGGTCGGTTCCGCCAGAGCCAGGAGCGGTGAGATCAAGAGGAGAAGGGCAACGGGGAGCGTGAAGCGCATGGGTCAGAGAAAAACGTAGACATAGGCGGCGAAACTCACGGCGACGAGGCCGGCGGAGGCGGCGAGCGACCAGAGCAGGCTGCGGCGGCGGGCGGCGATCGCGAAGGTCGAGACGAGCACGGCGGCCTGCGCCCCGAGCATGCCGTAGAAGAAGCGCGTGCTGCGACGTTGGTGGCGCTCGGCGGTGAGGTTGGTCTGGTGCACTTGCACGTCGTAGAGGCGGGCGATGGATTGGTTGAGCTTCGCCTCGGCGTCGTAGCGCATCGAGGAATAGGAAAGCCGCAGGACGGCGAAGTCGCGGCCGAGCGTTTTCTTCGCGGCGTCGGAGGCGTCGATCGCCTCGCCGAGGCGGTCGCCTTGCGTGACGATCGGACGGAGCGTCTCGTCAAAGGCGCGGGCGTGGTCCTGGGCGGCGCGGAGCGCATCGGCCAGCGCCGCGGATGCGATGGCGCGCACGGCGGCGGCGACTTCGGTGTCGGGCGCGCCGCGCTCGATGGTGTCGAGCGCGGTGCGGATTTCCGGGGCGAGCGCGGGCGCGGCGGCTTGCGGCGGGAGTTCGCCGGAGAGGAGCGTGTCGAGGGCGCCGAGCAGCGGGGCGGAGTCAGGCAGTGTGGCGGCGAAGGCGCGGAGGCGCGCGGCGTCGGGCGCGATGTCGCCGACGGTGAGTTGCGCGGTGTCGAGCGCGCCGGCTTGGATGGCGCCGCGCAGGCGCTTGGCTTGGAAGAACGCCCACTGATCGCCGGCCTTCGATTGCTGCTGGGCGGCGAGGGCGCGGACGTATTGGGCCTTGGTCATCTCACTGGTGGAGAGGCCGGCGAGAAGCGTGGCGACCACGGTCATGATGACCGGGGTCATGCCGAGGATCTTGCCCCATTTGCCTTCGGGGAGGGTGGCTTTGATGTCCGCGGGAATCTCGGCTTTCATAGCGGAGGTTTTCGCTGGAAATGGAAAATGGCGCGAGCCGAAAGGCCGGAATGCGCGGTCGATCAGTCGAAGGTGGCGCGAAAAGGGAAGGCCCGGACCTGAAGGCGGAGCGCGGGCGCGCACGTTTCCGGCTGCTCGCTGGGCGGAAAAGAAAAAGCGGCGCGGGCCGGAAGGGCGCGCGCCGCGGGGAGAGAGCGGTCGAGCCGCCGGTCGACGACCGGCGCTACTGGGAGACGGTTTACCGCACGACGCGGGCGCCGCCGCCGCCCATGGTCTTTTCCACTTCCTTGCGGGTGGCCATGGAGGTGTCGCCGGGGGTCGTCGAGGCGAGCGCGCCGTGGGCGGCGCCGTATTCGACGGCCTTCTGCGGGTCGTTGAACTGCATGAAGCCGAACTGCAGGCCCGAGGCGAAGGAGTCGCCGCCGCCAACGCGGTCGAGGATCTCGAGCTCGGGATACTTGCGGCTCTCGTAGAACTTGCCGTCGTGCCAGAGGATCGCGGACCAGTCGTTCTTCGTCGCGGTGATGACGCGGCGGAGCGTGGTGGCGGCGACCTTGAAGTTCGGGAACTCCTTCACGGCGGTGC
>JAMPXH010000027.1 GCA_023701285.1 Candidatus Didemnitutus sp. | reverse complement strand
TTGGGTGTCATCTTCCTTCCGCCGATCGTTAAAGGTGAGACACGCGCGGGCGAGCGTGCAGTGAGCGCTTCTGAACTGCTAGAGATGTTGAGCGGAGCTGGGCCATGCGAATTACGGTCACTTCCCGCGCGTTGTCTCTGCCGCCTTCCATGAGAAGGCGTGTCGAGGGTTATGTTGAAAATGGTTCACCATTTTACTGTCTTTGGTTCGGTGCCGTTGGCCCTCGGTGCTTCCGGATGGTCAGGCTTCCATACGCACTCGGGGTGGCGGCGTCAATGGTGCCGCGCTGGTGCAGGGAGGAGTCCGTGGAGTCCGGTGAAGGGAGGACGGGCGCTGCTTACTGGTTATCGCATTGATTGGTCATGCTGGCGCTAGAGCGCAGTCGCCCGAAGGACGGGACCTGGTGGGAAGATTTTTCATGCCGCGCGCGGGAGCGACGGCCGCGCCTCGTAGTCGGCTCCGCTCTTCCACAGCGCCAGCAGCGTGACGGCGAGCTTGCGGGCGGTGGCGATGACGGCGCGTTTCTTGGCGGACTTGCCGCCGCGCGCGGCGATGCGCTCGCCGGCTTCGCGCAGGCGCGAGGGTGGACCGAACGGACCGAGGATGTAATGCGCGCAGTTGACGAGCAGACAGCGGAGCTGGACGTTGCCGGCCTTGGTGATCGGCAGCTGCTTGTCGGTGTTGCCGGACTGGTCGCGGCGGGGCACGAGTCCGAGGTAGGCGCCGACGTCGCGGGTGTCGCGGAAGCGTTGCGGATCTTCGAGGGTGAGGACGAAGGCGAGGGCCGTGAGCGGGCCGACTCCGGGCACTTGGCGCAGCCGAGCGGTGGCGGGATAGCGCTCGAGCCCGAAGGCCTCGAGTTCGGCGTCGAGTTGCTTGACCCGGGCGTTGAGCGCGTCGATGGCGGCGAGCAAGGGCTCGACCAAGGCGGCGTCGGCGGGCGTGAGTTGGGCACGGACTTTGCGGGTGAAGGCCATGGCCTTGATCGAGGCGGAGACGAACACTCCGAGGCTCTTCAACAGGAAGCGCACGGAGTTGATCAGGTTGACCCGGCTGCGCACCAGCGCTGCGCGGACCTTGAGGCGCACGAGCGCGCGCTGGCCTTGCTCGCTGCGGTGTTGGATCGGGCTGAGCAACGCGGGGTCGGCGCGGCCGAGTCGGGCCAGCATGCGCGCGTCCTCCGCGTCGTTCTTGGTGTGGCTCTGCGAGATCGCGCGGAGCTTGCGGGCATTGGCCACGAGCACCGGGTGGCCGAGCTGCGCGAAGAGGCGCGAGACCCACGGGCTGTGCGTGCCCGTCTCCATGATGAACTTCGCTCCCGGGTGGCGCGCGGAGAACTGCTCGAGACAACCGCGGGTGTTGGGCAAAACTTCCTCGGCGAGGATCTCGCCCGAGGCACTGAGGACGCACACGTGATGGCGGCGGGCCCCGAGGTCTATTCCGATCGTGAGCTGGTCAGTGGTGGTGTTCATAGGCGGAGAGTTTGCCCGACACCGCGCTCGCGCGCGACGCAGACCTCTCACGCCTTCTCATTCCTACTGGTTGGGCCTCTTTATTCACGCTTAGGTGATCGCACAATCGCTTCAATGTCTTCTTGGGTCAGGAATGCCGATCTTAGAACTGATCGGAGCGCTTCGGGGCTGCCGGCGGAACGATCAAACTCCTCCATGAGGCCCAAATGGCAAAGCCTCTCATTCACCGTCATCGCCCCGATTTCGCGAGCATATGACTCCTTCAGCTCCGTCCAGGCAGCATAGAGACGCTCAAACGCCTTCTGATCTTCCATCCAAGGATCGGACATCAGCTTTTCGAACGACGTCATCTTGTGCTGCATGGAGCCGTAGACTCCAAGCGAGTCGCGTATCTCTTCGAGAAGCGCGATTTGTCTGTGAATCAACGAACGATCCTCGGGCGAAGCTAGCGAAGCTTTCACACGATGAAACGTGCCCAACGTTTTGCCGATTGGATGCTCCATTGATTTGCCCAACGATTCAGATCAGCCACGCCCGCCGAGCGGGCGAGCCGTCTCTTTTGAATGACCGGGCCATGTTGAGCGGAGATGACATGGGCGATTTAGGTGAGAGCAAGGGCGTTGTGCTGTGGCGGCTGGATCGCCTCTGCTTTCAGGACACCCGCGTATGCGTGGCGGCAATCTCATAGATGCGCCAAGGGGTGACGAAATACCAACCGATCACTTCCCGCGCGTTGTCTCTGGCTGCTGGATCGGCCTCTTTCTTCAACGGGCTCGTTTCACGGAAAACGCGGCAATTACTGTGAGCGCCAAGCCAACGCTCCACAAAATGGCTGTCCCATATGTGCGGGTAGAAATCCACTCACCCGTCAATACATCACGCGCGCAGCCACCGAACTCTTCCGGCCACACTGCGCCGGCCGCGAAACACAGAAAAGCGCATCCAAGCGCAATCCTGCCGTGGTAACGCATCTCAAGCCGGCCTTTCGATGGTGCTGCGCTCTTCATCTTTCTTCCGCCGATCGTTCCAGATCAGCCACGCGGGCCAAACGAGGACGGAGTTGCGGATGCGGGTGAATCGCCCGAAGACGGACGGCTGCCCGCGTTGCGCTGTGGCGGCTGGTTCGGCTCGTTCTTCATTTCGCGCTCGCCCACACCGCTAATCGGATTGCGCAAGCAATAGCCACGACGCTTACCGAGCTAAAGCAGACGAGATGAAACGCAAAGGTGCGTGGCTCCTTCGTCCGAACAACGAACCCTCCACTGTGCCGCGGCAGCTTACCGGCGCGTGTCCCTACTATGGCGACCCCGCCGGAAACCACGGCGACCGTGATTAGGAAGGCAAAACCGTAAGCGAAACTTTCCATTCTTTGCCGAACGTCACCGATGAGACACGCGCGGGCGAGCGTGGAGTGAGCCCTTTTGAACTACTGGAGATGTTGAGCGGAGAAGGCACATACGATTCAGGTCACATCCCGCGCGTTGTTCTCTGGCGGTCTGGATGGGCTCTTCATCTGAAACCAGCGACTGCGACTATGACTATGCTCACCGCAAATAATGGCATCGCCACATAGCTCCAAATCTTCGTCATGCGCTGGCCGGTGGAATATTCGATTTCGAGCTCAGGTGCCTGCTCCAGCCAAACCGGAGGTGCGGAGCGGAGATTGATAACCATCTGCGGGAAGTGGCCACGGTCTTCCGGCGACCGCCAGCTCCAGCCTCTTGGGCTGCCGATTCTAAACCAAATGTCCCGATGATTCCTGTAGAGCCCTTCAAGGACGCGGTCATTGCAGACGAGCGCGCGATAAAGGACAGGCATTGCAGCCAAGAACACGACGACTGGAAGTGCTGCTAGGATCATCTTTCTTCGCCCATCGTTTCAGATCAGCCACGCCCGCTGAGCGGCAAGCCGACTCTTTTGAATGACTGGGCCATGTTGAGCGGAGATGACATCAGCGAATCAGGTGAGATCAAGGGCGTTGCTGCTGTGGCGCCTGGATCGGCTTCTTCGGGACTCAAAAAAACCAAAGAAAATAGGTCGACGCGCCCCCGAGCAAGGCGATGGCAATACAGCCCAAGATAATAACGGTGCGAGGGCTTCCGCCTCTAATCTTCTTCTCCTGCTGCTGAAACTCCGCAAACCATTTCCCGCGATCGGCGGCTGGCATAAATAGGCGGCTCAGTCCGAATATGATGCTCCAACAACCGAACACGATGAAACCCAAAGCTGCAAAAACGCCAATCGTCATCCCGTTCGGCAGAGAATCGATCACACCAGGCAAGAAGATGCTCGCTGAAAGCGTTCCCATCGCAATGTAGCCCCACGCGGCAATCAGTGCTTTCGATTCGCTCTTCATCTTTCTTCCGCCGATCAGTGTTATTCAGATTCAGTGAAAAACCTCACTTTGGTTTGGCCCGCTGCATCAACCTTGCCGGAAAACAACTGATGTTCAAGGGTGTTATGGGAACGTGAAGTTTTTTGCGGTTGCGTTCACCTCCGACAAAAACCTCACTTTTTACACGGGCCATTTTACATCATGAATGGCCCTATTTCTTTCCCGAACTGGAAGGTGGTGCTGGCTCAGGCCGGCATGGACGGAAATCGGCGGGAGGCATTTCGTCGCGAAATCCTCTCGTTTCTCAAGCACTGCAAGGAAGCGCGCTCACCGGCGACAGCGGCGTTGGCAAAGCAGTATCTCGAGGTGCGGGAAAAACTCTCCCGGGCACCCGCCCGCGAGGCGTTGCGGTGGTTCTATCGCGAAGGAACGGTGCGGATGCGCGAGGGCTCCCCGCGCCAGTTGAAGGCGGAGGTTGCAGGGGAAGATCGGACACCGATCGCCGCCGAGGACGGCGGCGACCACCGTGGTAACGCGGAGACAGTCCGCCACCGGAAATCGGATGGCGCTCGGGACGAGCGCCGCTACCGCAATTCGGCGCCACCGCCGAAGGCGGCAGACGATCCGGGCGGCGAGCCGTGGGAGCGCGCGCTGATCAAGGCGATTCGCGAGCGCGGGTTCCTGTGGCGCACCGAGCAGACCTATCGCGAGTGGGCGGTGCGGTTCGCGCGATTTATCGCGCCGCGCTCGCCTTACGCGGCGAGCGGTGAGGAGGTCGCCGCGTTTTTGTCGGCGCTGGCGGTGAACGGCCGTGCGAGTCCGTCGGCGCAGAAGCAGGCGTTGAATGCACTCGTGTTTTTGATGGAGCACGCGTTGTCACGGAGTTTGGGCGCAATGCAGTTCACGCGTGCCCATCCGAAGCGGCGCTTGCCGACGGTGCTGACGAACGGCGAATGCCGCGCGCTCTTCGCGCAACTGGAAGGGACGCCGCTCTTGATGGTCGAACTCGCGTATGGCGCCGGGTTGCGCCTGATGGAATTGCTGCGTCTGCGCGTGCATCATCTGGACTTCGCACGCAATCAGCTGCGAGTGCTCGGCGGCAAGGGCGACAAGGACCGCGTCACGATACTGCCGGAGGCGTTGCAACCGCGGCTGCAGGCGCACCTGGCGCGGCTGCAGCAACAATGGGAAGCGGATCGTGAGGCAGGTTGTGCCGGCGTGTGGCTACCGGAAGGTCTCGCCCGCAAATATCCGAAGGCGGGCGAGCGCTGGGAGTGGCAATGGGTGTTTCCAGCCAAGGAACTGTCGCGCGATCCGGGCAGTGGCATCGTGCGGCGTCATCATCTGAGCGACACGACGTTTCAGCGCATCGTCAAACGGGCGACCGAGCGCTCGGGCACGAACAAGCGCGTCACGCCGCATGTGTTCCGGCATAGCTTTGCCACGCATCTGCTCGAAGCCGGGACCGACATCCGCACCGTCCAGGAACTCATGGGGCACGCCAGCGTGGAGACGACGCAGATCTACACCCATGTGATGCAGAAGCCCGGGCTGGGCGTGCGGAGCCCGTTGGACCGGGCGTGAGGCCGGGGGCGCCGCTCATGCAGCGATGTCAGCGCTGAGGCGGACTCCTGCAGTTGGACGCGATTCCCGACTGATGAGTTCCTGACAATTGGGTGGTCGCCGCTGTCCCAACGGCGACAGGCGTCGGTAGGGACACCGACGCCCACCTCCTGCACGATCCCGGCTGAGGCCCCCACCCTTTTCGGGGCTGGTGCAACGCGGGGCATCGCGCGTCGGCAAGACCGGCGAGCAGGGTTGCGCAGCACGGGGCGGATGAAAGCCGGCGGCGGCAAAGCGGGCGAATCGTGCCGATGAGCCGTTCGCCAATTCGGCTCAGCCGGAGGATTCGCCCTACCCTCCCGTCCAGCGGTCGCGGCGAAATTTTCGGTGCGCGCGAGCAAGCGCGAGCGGGCGCTTAAGGGGCGCGAGCGAGCGCGCTGCCTACGTCGGAGTGTAATGCGCGGGCGTTGGGGGGGCGGACGAGTGAGGTGTCCCCGATGAGCCGTTCGTCAATCCGGCTCAGCCGGAGGATTCGCCCCACCTTCTGTTCAGGCGGGGGAGATGCCTACGTTGGGCGTGGGACGTTCAGGGACGGGCGACTTCGAGGCGGAAGAAGACGTGCGGGCCGGTGCTGAGCGGGAGACGGGCTTGCCAGGTCTCCGTGGCACCGGTGGCGGTGCGCTCGTGCACGATGCCGGTGCGGTTCCAACCGGTGAGCGTCGTCGAATATTCAACCATGTAGGTGAGGTCGCTGCGGTCGGCGGGGCGGGTGTAGGTGTAGATCCACTCGCTGGCGCTCGCGGCCACGGCGGGAACGTTCGCGTTGCTGGCGACGCGCGGATCGAGGCCGAGGGCGTATTCAAGCAGGTTGCTCAAGCCGTCGGCGTCGGGATCGGCGGCATCCGCGGCGTCGCCGGTGGCCGCAGTCGCGCCGAAATACTGCATGCGCCAGGCCTCGGCGGTGGTGAGCGCAGGGCCGGCGGTGAGCGTGTAAGGCGCGCTGACGACGGCGGCGCCTTCGGGCAGGCCGAGGACGACGGTGTAGTCGCCGGCGTCGGCTTCCTGCACGCTGGGCAGCGTGAGGGTGGCGGAGGTGGCACCGGCGAGGGCGACGTTCTTGAAGCGCCACTGGTAGGAAGTGGGCGTGAAGCCGTTGGGCTGCGCGGTGAGCGTGGCGGACTGTCCGGCGGGCACGGCGGCGGCGGGACCGGCGATGCTGGCGGCGAAGGCGGCGGGCGTATCGACGGCGACGTTGCCCGCGCCGGCGCGCACGAGGGCGGGCACGGCGGCGGCGGCGCTGAGTTGATACGAATACGGCGGGGTGAAGATCGCGTCGGCGGAGACGAGCTGCGTGCCGGTGCAGGCGTCGAACACGTTGTCGATGGTCATGAGCAGGCCGACGTCGGTGGGGAGCGAGGTGCGCTTGGCGAGCGGGTTCTTGACGGCCTGGTAGTAGTTCCGCTCGGAGAGGATGGCGGCGATGTTGCGCGACTCGGTGCAGTAGTCGTTGCCGGTGCAGTCCCAGAGGTTGTTATACATGTGGGCGCGGCCGAAGCGGCAGGCGAGCATGCGCTGCTTGGCGAGGCCAGTCCACCAGTTGTGGTGCCAGGTGACGCGGTAGTTCGTGCGGCCATCGCCGGTGCCGGTGTCGGTGTCGCTCGAACCGATGAGGTTGGAGAAGTTGTGGCCGTTGTCGCGCGTGTAGTAGAACTTGCACCAGGAAACGGTGACGAGGTCGGAGCCGTTCACGATGTCGAGGTTGCCGTCGGTGCAGTTGTAGATGCTGCACTTGGTGACGAGGACGTTGGTGGAGTTGGTGATGGTGATGCCGTCGTTGTCGCCGGCGACGCCGGTGTCGGCGGAGATGTGCAGGTTCGAGATGATGACGTTGTTGGCGTTGCTGATCTCGATGGTGCCGAGGATGGTGGAGGCGACGGTGGCGCCGCGGATGGTCTTGTTCGACTTGGGCTTGATGCGCACGCCGGCGCCGAGGTCGATGGTGCCGGAGACGACGATGGTGTAGGGCGTGGCGGACTCGGCGTAGGTCTTGAGCGCGAGGGCGGTGCTGACCGTGACGGTGTCGCCCGCCGCGCCGCCGGTGACGTTGGCGGCGTAGCCGCCGGGGCGGATCACCCCGATGCCTTTGACCGCGATGACCGCGGCGTCGCTCGTGACGGTGCCGCCGGCGTTGGTGACGTCGACGGTGTAGCTGCCGGCGTCGAGCGGAGTCGTCGCGCTGACCGTGTAGGTGGTCGAGGTCGCGCCGGTGATGGCGGCGCCGTCCTTGCGCCATTGATAAGTGAAGGGCGCGGTGCCGCTGGCGGCGACGCTGAGGGTGAAGCCCTCGCCTTCCGTGACGGTCTGGGAGGCGGGCTGGGTGGTGATCGCGGGCGGCACGGCGGTGCCGTCGACGCTGAGGGTGGCCAGATCGCTCTCGAGGGAGCCGGCGGCGTTGGTCACGACGACGGTGTAGTTGGCGGCGTCGGCCGCGGAGAGGTTGGTGAGCGTGAGCGTGGGTTGCGTGGCGCCGGGGATGTCGACGCCGCCCTTGCGCCACTGGTAGGAGACCTGCGGGATGCCGACGGCGGAGACCGAGAGCGTGGTCGAGGCGCCGGTCGTGACGGTGCGGGAGGTGGGCTGGCCGCCGATGAGCGGGGCGAGCGCGGGCGTCCAGGTGCCGTTGACGGCGCCGGCGATGCTGGTGTTGAGGACCCAGGTGGCGTTGCGGTAGTTGGCCTGCAGCGTCGGGTCCAGGGGCATCTGCGTGAAGGTGTCGCTGGCGGGATTGGTGAGCAGCGCGCCGTTGGCGTCGCGGAGGTTGTCGGTCCAATAGCGCACGTTGCCGGCGTTGTTGGTGTTGGTCGTGCCGTCCAGGCGCCACCAGCCGGCGGCGTAGTTCGAGCCGACGGCGCCCGTGGCGGTGGCGAGGAAGGCGTTCTGGGTGGCGTCGCCGAAGGTGGAGTCGAGGATCACGACCTCGCTGGCGGGGAAGGAATTGGGGTCGATGCGGCCGAGGAACACGCCGGTGATGTCCGCGGGGGCGGTGAAGCGGCAGTTGACGAAGACGTAGCCGTGGTTGGCGGCGGAGTTGCGGATCTGGGTGAGGTAACCCGCGCTGCGCAGGAAGCGGATGTCGCAGTTCTCGATGAACGCGGGGCCGTCGCCCCAGAGGAAGTCGACGTCGCCGTGGATGACGCTGTCGTTGACGTAGGTCTGCTTGTTGAACTGGACGGTGTCCTGGTAGCTGTAGAATTTGCAGTTCGTGACGATGTTGCGGCCGATGGTGGCGCTGGCGCCGTTGAGGACGAGGGCCTCGGCCTGCGTGCCGTTCTGCGGCGTGGAGTTGATGATGGTGAGGTTGGCGAGCGTGAAGTCGCGGACGCTCTGGGCGACGAGCGTGGCGCGGTGATAGACGCCGGAGACGCTGTTGAAGGTGTTGTTGTTCGGGTAGACGAGGACGGTGCCGTCGACGTGCTCGCCGAGGATGGTGACGTTGTGCTTCTGCTGGAAGCCGACCATCTCGAAGTAGGTGCCGCTCTTCACGTGGATGAGCGTGGGCGTGGTGTTGTTGGCCGGGATGAAATCGAGCGCGGCCTGGATGGTGTCGAAATCGGCCGAGCCGTCGGCGGCGACGCGGAGCGTCGTCGTGCCCGCGGCGGGACCGCTCGCCTTGATGGAGAAGCGCCAGGCCTGCGGGTCGCTGAGGCCGGCGAAGGTCTCGCCGGAGGCGTTGACGAAGGCGCCGGGCTCGATGGTGACGTAGTAGGTCTGACCGTAGGCGAGCACGCCGTTGCGCGGGTGGATCGTGGCCGTGTTGCCGGAGACGGTGATGGGGTAGTAGTTGAAATCGTTCGGGATGCCGCCGATCGGCTTCTTCTGCACCGGCAGGAGCTGCGTGGAGAGGGCGTTGCCGGCGCGCAGCGAGTCGCGCAACGTGGTGCCGGCGACGAGATCGATGGTGTCGACGACGCTGTGGTCGGCGGCGTTGTGGATGCGGATGACGCCGGAGACGCCGACCGACAGCGACTCGTTGAACGCGATCGTGAGGCGGGTGTCGGGGTTGCGACCGCCAGCCGCGGCGGTCGGCGTGAAGGCGGTCGGAGCGAGTGTCGGCGAGAGCACACCGACGGCGGCGGTGGCGCTGGTGACGGAGCTGACGACGTTGGAGACCACGACGGTGTAGCCGCCGGTGTCGGCGCCGGTCGCGCCGCTGATCGTGAAGGTGGAGCTGGTGGCGCCGTCGATCGGGGTGCCGTTCTTCCGCCATTGATAGGTCGGTGCCGGAGTGCCGGTGGCGGTGACGCTCAAGGTGAGCGAGCCGCCGAGCGCGATCGAGCCGCCGACGGGTTGCACGGTGATCTGTGGGGCTTGGTTGACGACCAAGGCGACGGCCGCGCTGGTCGCGGAGCCCTGGCCGTTGGTCACGACAGCCCGGTAGAGGGCGGCGTCGCCGAGGGTGGCGCCCGCGAGCGTGTAACTGGTGGCGGTCGCGGAGGGAATGTCGGTCCAATCGGTGCCGCCGTTCGTGCTGCGCTGCCACTGGTAGGCGAGCGGCGAGGTGCCGTTGGCCGCGGTCGTGAAGGTGTGCGTGCCACCGACGAGGATCGTCGCGCCCTGGGGCTCGACGAGGATGGCCGGGGCCACGGCACCGGTGGTGACGTCGAGCGTCGCGACGGCGCTCGTCGTGGAACCGGCGGGGCTCGTGACGACCACGGTGTAGTTGCCGGCGTCGGCGAGCGCCGCGGCGGCGATGGTGTAACTGGCCGCGGTCGCGCCGGAGATCGGCTCCGCGCCCTTGAACCATTGGTAAGTAAGCGTCGTGCCCGCGCCGCCGTCGGCCTGCACGCTGAACTCGACCGTTTCGCCGAGGCTCTTGGTGAGACTCAGGGGGGGCGCGAGAATTTCCGGGACGATCGTGGTCGCGCCCGTGGTGACGACCTTGATGGCCTTGATGTTCATGACGCTCGCGACGCTGGCCACGCAGCGGTAGCCGACCGCGAGGGCGTCGAACTTGGTCGTGGCCATGCCGGTGGCCGTGTTGGTCTGCGTGTGCAGCGGCGTGCCGGTGGGCGTGTCGCTGGCGTAGAGCGTCGTGCTGAGGGCAACACCCGTGGCGGTGCGCGTGATGCGATAGACGATGGTGTAAGGCGCCGCGGTCACCAACGGCGTCAGCGTGGACGTGATGTCCGAGCCGACGCGCGGGGGGCTGCTGAGGAAGTTGAAGACCACGTCCTGATTGCTGCCGTCGGTGGCGCCGCGCGCCGCGCGATAGACGAAGCCGTTGCCGCCGCCGGGGCCGAAGTAGCGGTTGACGTAACCCTGCCAATTCTGGGCGAAGCCGGCGACAGCCGCGGTGGAGTTGGCGATGCCGCCGGGCATCGGGCCGACTTGGTTCGCATCGTAGAGGCCGACATAAACGGCGCTGTTGCTGTGCGCCGTGAGGATGCCGCCTTCGGAGACGAAGGTGACGGTCGCCTCGATGTAGTCGCCGTCGTTCGCGAGATTGACCGGGTAGTTCGTGAACAGCGCCTGGATGTGGCTCAGGCCGGAGGACGTGCTGACGATGCCGTGCCGCAGGCTGTTGGCCGCGAGGACCGGCGGCGCGGGGTTGAGCACCTTCGTGGCGATCTGCTGGTAGGCGATCGCGGTGGGCGACGGCACCGCGGGATTGGCCGGGTTGCTGTTGATGGTGCTGCCGGCAGTGAAAGCGTCGTTGACGACTTTCGTCTGCGCCAGCGAGCGCGAGGCGGCCAAGGGCAGGAGCGACGCCAGCAGCGTGGCGCCGAGAAGGAGCGAGCGGGAAAGTGACATGGGGAGACGCACCGGGACGGCGCGGGGGGACAGCGGGGGAATGAGGCGGAGGCGCGCAGGCGCGCGCGGACGAACCACTATGCGCGGATAGCGACGGGCCGTCATGTCGTCAAATTTGACGACATTCTCATCGATGCGCGCAGAAGCGGGATTGCCCGGCGCCGGCCCAGGGCGTTGATTTCGCGCCGGTTGCCCATGCCCCACCCCTTCAGGCTCTCTCCCCTGTTTCACGGCGCCTTGCTGGTCGTCCTCGGCTTCGCCGCCGGCACGTGCGAAGCCGGTCCCGAGCGGGTCGAACCGATGGAACCCTCCGCGTTCACCCTGCGCAGCTGGCAGGAACGCGAGGGTCTGCCGTCGGACGACATGCTGGGCGTGACACAGGATGCGCACGGTTACCTCTGGGCCGTGAGCAAGACGACGCTCGCGCGCTTCGACGGCACGACCTTTCTCCCCGTTCCGGTGCCCGAGGGCGCCGTGTTGCGCGGTTTCAGCGCGCCCCCGGCCGGACCGGCGCAGGACGGCGAACTGCTCCTGCCCGGCACGCGCGACCGCCACGACCTCACGGCGGGCTACCACCTGTGGCGGCGCGGCGCGTTTCATTTCGTCCCCGAGCCGCTCCTCGCGGAAAAATCCCCGCAGGCGGCCTTCCACGCGGCCGACGGCACGCGCTGGATCGGCTGCGCGGACGGCACGCTGCTTTGGCGGCAAGGCGCGGCACGCGGCCGCGTCGACACGCTCGCCGGCAGCACGTCGAAGCGCCCGTGGCTGTTCGCCAGCGACGCCGCCGGCCGCACCTGGGCGCTGTGGAACAACGCCGTGCACCGGCTGGACCGCACCGGCGCGCGCGAGGTGCCCCTGCCCTACCCCGAGACGGAATTGAAGATCTTCCCCGGCCGCAGCGGCGGCGTGTGGCTCGTCGCGCGCACGACGCTCTACCGCGGCGATGCCGCCGGGAGTGGCTTCACCGAGATCCGCCGGCTGCCCGAGACGCTGCGTGCGCTCTACCTGCAAGCCGCGCTCGAAGACCGCCAAGGCCGCCTCTGGTTCGGCACGCGCTCCCAGGGCCTGCACCGCCTCGCCGGCGAGGAACTCCGGCAGGTGCCCACCTCCAGCGACGACATCGCCGGCCTCTGCGAGGACGGGGACGACTCGCTCTGGATCGCGACCGACGGCGGCGGCCTCAACCGCCTGCGCGTGCAGGCGCACCAGCTCTTCGACCGCGAGCGCGGGCTGCACGACAACTACAGCTACACCGTCGCCGCCGATCCCCGCGGCGCCCTCTGGCTCGCCAACCGCGACGGCGGCGTGGCGCGGGTCGAAAGTGGCAACGTCGATCCCCTCGCCCGCCGCGCCGGCTGGCCGTCCTTCAGCGCCCGCTCCGTCCACCCCGCGCCCGACGGCCGCGTGTGGATCGCGTCCGGCCTCGGCGTGTTTCACACCGACCCGGAGAAGCCCGAGAGCCTCATCCGCGTCCCGGAGCTGGCGGCGTGGCGCGACGTGCGCAGCACCTTCGTCGCCCGCAACGGCGATTACTGGCTCGCGCTCGAGCCCGAGCGCATCGGCCGCTGGCGCGCCGGGGAGCTCACGGTCTTCGACCGCAGCCGCGGCTTCGACGGCCGCGAGGTGCGCGCCTTCGCCGAGGACGCCGCCGGCCGCATCTGGCTCGGCGCGGCCAACGGCGCGCTCTTCCGCTCGACCGCCGACGGCTTCGAGCGCGTCGATTTCCCCGACGCGGCCGAGTCGGGCGCCCTGCAGGTGATTCATTTCGACGCCGACGGCCGGCTCATGATCGGCACGACGCGCCGCGGCGTGCTGATGTTCGCCCCCGGCGATTTCCGCGCGCCGCGGGCGCTCGATCGCGAGCACGGTCTGCCCAACAGCAATGTCTCCCAACTCCTCCTCGACGACCACGGCCGCTACTGGTTCGCCACGCGCGGCGGCATCTTCTGGGCGCACGTCGAGCAGGTGCGCGCCTTCGCCGCCGGCCGCGCCAACTACGTCCACACCATCATGGTCGGCAAGGACGACGGCGTGCCGCCCCTCTCCTGCCTCGGCATCTACCAACCCGCCGCGTGGAAGGCGCCCGACGGCACGCTCTGGTTCGCCACCCGGCGCGGTGTGTTGCGCACCGATCCCGCCGTCGTCGCGCAGGGCCGCGACACCGTGCCGCCGGTCGAGCTCGCCGCGCTCACGTTCGACGACGCGCCGCAGCCGCTCGCCGCCCGCGTCGAGCTGCCCGCCCCCGTGCGCAAGGTCCAGCTCCGCCTCGCCGCGCTCAACCTCGCCATGCCCGAGAGCATCCTCCTGCGCGTGCGCCTCGAGGGCTTTGACGAGGGTTGGACCGTGCTCGGTCCCGACCGCACCGTCACCTACCCGCGCCTGCCGCCCGGACGCTACGTGCTCGCCGTGCGTGTGAGCCACGGCGGCGCCCGCTGGCATCTGCAACCCGCCTTGCTCACCCTCGTCGTGCCCACGCCGTGGTGGCAGACTTGGTGGTTCCTCCTCGCCGCCGCGACCGCCGTGCTGGCCGCGCTCGGCTTCGTCATCCGCACCTGGTCCCACCGCCGCCTCCAGCGCCGCCTGCGCCAGGCCGAGCAGGCCCGCGCCATCGAGCGCGAGCGCACCCGCATCGCCCGCGACATCCACGACGACATCGGCGCCACCCTCACGCGCATCAGCCTGCTGACCCAGACCGCCAAGCAGCAGCAGGCCGCGCCCTCCGAGCCGCTGGACAAGATCCACGACGCCACCCGCGCCATCACCCGCTCCCTCGACGAGATCGTGTGGGCCGTGAACCCGCGGCACGACAACCTCGAGAGCCTCGTCTATTACCTCGCCAACTTCGCGCAGGAATTCCTCGCCGCCGCCGGCATGCGCTGCCGCCTCGAGGCGCCGAACCCCACGCCCGCCATCGCGCTCTCCAGCCAGCTCCGCCACAATCTCTTCCTCAGCTGCCGCGAGGCGCTCCACAACGCCGTGAAACACTCCGGCGCCACCACGGTCACGCTGCAGCTCGAGGTGCAACCCGCCGCGCTCACGCTCCGCATCGTCGACAACGGCCGCGGCCTCGATGCCGCGCCAGCCGGCACGCGCACGCCCGATCGCATCGCCGCCGGCAACGGCCTCGCCAACCTGCGCCAACACCTCGCCGACCTCCACGGCGAATGCACCCTCGCCACCGCCCCGACCGGCGGCACCGTCGTCACCCTCCGCGTGCCGCTGCCCTCCACCCATCCCGATGAAAACCCGCCTCGCCATCATTGAGGACGACGACCTGACCCGGAAGTTCCTGACCGACCTGATCGCCGGCGCGCCCGATCTCGAGCTCGTGCGCGCCTACCCGCGCTGCGCGCCCGCGCTGGAGGAATTGCCCGCGCTGCGCCCCGATGTCGTGCTCACCGACATCAACCTGCCCGAGCTCAACGGCGTCGAGGCCGTGCGCCGCCTCAAGCCGCAGCTCCCGCAGACGCAGTTCCTCATGCTCACCGTTTACGAGGACCCCGAGCACATCTTCGCCGCGCTCGCCGCGGGCGCGACCGGCTACCTGCTCAAGAGCACGAGCCGCGAGGAGCTCCTCGCCGCCATCGCGCAGATCCTGCAGGGCGGCTCGCCCATGAGCAGCGGCATCGCGCGCAAGGTCGTGCAATCCTTCGCCGCCGTGCCCGCCCCCGCCCCGACCGCCGCCGCCACGAGCGCCGCCGCCGAGCTCACGCACCTCTCGCCGCGCGAACAATCCGTCCTCGATCTCCTCAGCCAGGGCTATCTCTACAAGGAGATCGCGGAATCCCTCGGCGTCAGCGTGCCGACGGTGAACACCTACATCCGCCGCATCTACGAGAAGCTGCAGGTGCATTCGCGCACCCAGGCCGTCAGCAAATACCTGCGCCAGCCGCAGTGAACGCCCGCCGCGCGCCGAGGGGTGCGCCGCGCGCGGCGGAAGACGACCCGCACCGCCAAGACGACTGTGTCACGGCGGTTTTGCGGTGGAAACGCATCCTGCGACCCGGCAATTTCGCGGGCACACGGGCCGTTCCTCATCATTCCCAATCATGTCTGACACTACTGTTACCCCGCTCGGGCTCTCGCCCGCCAAGCTCACCGTCGCCAAGGAAAACACCTACTTCGTGTGGGTGTTGATCGTGTCGATCCTCGTCTGGCTCGGCCTCGCGCTGACGATCGTCGGCCTTCTCTACGCCTTGCTCTTCGGCTTCATCCTCTGGCTCGGCAACGGGCTGCTCGTCGCGTATCTCCGTGCCGAGGCGGTGCGCGTCACCGAGCGCCAGATGCCTGAGTTGCACCGGGCCTTTGTCGACGTCTGCGCGCGCCTCGGCCTGCGCCAGGTGCCCGGCCTCTACATCCTGCAATCCGGCGGCATGCTCAACGCCTTTGCCACGCGCCACACCGGCCGCGACTTCGTCGTGGTCTATTCAGACCTGCTCGAGGCGCTCGGACCGGACTCGCCCGAGATGCGTTTCCTCCTCGGACACGAGATCGGCCACCTGAAGAGCGGCCACATCCTGAAGCAGGTCTTTCTCGCCCCCGGATTGTTCTTCCCGCTGCTCGGGCCCGCTTACCGGCGTGCGTGGGAGACTTCCTGCGATCGCTACGGCGCCTTCGCCGCGCAGGACGTCGGCGCGGCCACGCGCGGCCTGCTGGTTCTGGCCGGCGGACGCGAGCACGGCCGCCGCATCGACGCCGCCGCCTACGCCGGACAATACGCGCAGGAGCGCGGCTTCTTCGTGTCGCTGCACGAGCTCACATCCACCTACCCGACCCTCTCGCGCCGCGTCACGGACGTCATGGCGCTGGCCGACGGTGCCCCGCCGCCGCGCGCGCCGCGCCACCCGCTGGCGTATCTGCTCGGGCTCTTCATGCCCGGCGGCGGTGCCGGCTCCGCCTCGCCCGCCGGCGCGATGGTGATGATCGTCGTCATCGGCTTGCTGGCCGCGATGGCCATCCCCGCCTTCCAGAAAGTCCGGCAGACTTCGCAGGAGAAAGTCTGTGTAAACAACCAACGCATGTTCTCCGCCGCCTTCGACCAATACCGCCTCGAAAACGGCAAGGGCGCCGAAACCTGGGACGACATCGTCGGGCCGGACAAATACATCCGCACGATGCCGGCCTGCATCGGGGGCGGCAGCTACAGCGCCAATTACGACGACGTGCAGGGCTACATCATCACCTGCTCCGTGCACGGCGCGGGACACGCCGGCGCGCCCGCATCCCCTCGCTGAGAAACCGCGCTGGAGGTTGCCCGCGACGGCACATCGCGGAGCGCCGGCGTAGCGGCGAGCGCGAAGCGAGCCGATGGCCCTCCACTCGCTGGCGCTCGCGGCTACCAAGCCGATGCCTCCCTCATGCGTCCTCCCTCGTGGCGGCGAGCGCGGAGCGAGCCGTGGAGGTCGGGTCGCTGGCGCTCCCCGCTACGTGCGGGAGGCGTCGGTGTGGCGGCGGGCGCGGAGCGAAGCGCGCGGCTCAGGGCACCCAGCTCAACGCCGAGATCTTTCGCGCGAGCGCGACGTCTTTCGCGCTCACGCGATTGCCGGCGTCGTGCGTGGTCAGGCGGATCGCGACGCGGGCGTAGACGTTGGTCCATTCCGGATGGTGGTCCATCGCCTCGGCCTCGAAGCCCACGCGCACCATGAACGACATCGCCTCCTTGAAACCACCGAACTGGAAGGTGCGCACGAATGCGTCGTGTTCGAATTTCCAGCCGGGCAATTCCTGCAACGCGGCGTTGATCTGCTCGGAGTCCAGCGGGGTCGTGGCCATGCGCAAAGGCTCGCTCCGCGCGGCGGGCTTGTCAAACGGCGCGGCGGGCCGCGGTCGGCGTCACAGGATCGGCGTGAGCGGACCGCCGATGGCCTTGTAGAGGCGCGTGACGATCTCCTCCTGACTCATCCAGCCCTCGGCACCGGGGAAGGACCCCGCCTCGCGATAATGGCGGTAGAAATCGGGGTGCGACGGCGCGACTTCGGATGCGCCGGGCCGGAGCTCGAAGCTCGTGGTGTTGCGGATGGGCCACACGTCGATCGGGCTGAGCCCCGCGAGGCGGCCGACGAGGCCGTTGACGGTGTCGAGGCCGAGCGGCAGCGCGCGGCGCGCGATCACCCAGCTGTTCTCCGCCCGGAGATCGCGCTCGATCTCCGCGCGCAGGCCCTGCGCGAAGGCGGCATCCTCGATCAGCAGCCCGGCCTCGGTGTTGAGGTTCTCGGAGCGCGGGTCGAGGTTGTAGGAGCCGATGAAGGCGACCGCGTCGTCGACCACGAGCGATTTGGCGTGGAGCGAGAAATACATCGGTCGTTTCTGCTCCCCCGCCGCCACGCGCGCGGCGGCGAGGCGGTCCTGCGCGGCCCAATCCGGGAAGAGCGCCGGCAGGACGGCGGGGCGGGGCTTGAACTCGTGCACCTCCAAGCCGAGCTGCTCGATGTAGAGGTTCCGCAGCCGGTAGTTGCCCGAGTAGGCCATGAGGTTGTCGGTCGACGCGAAGCTGTTCGACGAGATCCGGATCCGCAGGCCGGGCTCGCGGCGGCGCAGTTCCGCGATGAGGTCACGCGCCGCCGGGCTGAGCACGAGGTAGGGCGTCTGCACGAGGATGTCGGCGCGGCCCTGCTCGAGCGCGCGGCGCAGTTCCATCGTGCCGCGCGGCGCGGAGCGCTTGAGCCAGCCGCGCGCCTTGCCCGCCTCGTCGCTGACGAAGCGCGCGCTGCGCACGACCGCGAGCGGCGCCACGAACCGGGCGCGCACCGCCGCGGCCTCGCCGGCCTCCCGGTCGATCGCGGCAAAGGAAGGGCCGAACTCCCAGTCCTCGCGCCGGTCGTAGCGGCGGAATCGGCCGCGCTCGATCGCGGCGGCGACATCCTTCAGCGCGCGGCTCGGGATGGCGTGGCGGAAGTTCCAGTATTCCTCGAACGAGCGCTGCGCCTCCGCGACGGCGGGACCGGTGGCGAGCACGTCGCGATCGCGGTAATTGTATTCGAGCGCATGGTCGTAGTAGGCGTTCTCGATGTTGCGTCCGCCGGTGAGCAGCACCGCCCCGTCGACGATCATCACCTTGTTGTGCATGCGCTGGTTGGTGGCGCGGAACGACCACAGCGCCGCCAGCGCCTGCCGCCACAGCGCCGGATCGATGCGCCGGAAGGCCGGGCGGTAGTGCCGCACCTCGAGGTTCGGATGCGCCGTGGCGACGAACGCGATCACCTCGGGGTCGGTCTCGGAGAACATCTGGTCGGCCACGATGCGCACGCGCACGCCGCGGCGCGCAGCCTCGAGCAGCTCCCAGAGCAGCATGCGCCCGCACTCGTCGTTGCTCCAGATGAAGGTCTGGATTTCCACCGAGCGCCGCGCCGCGCGGATGAGGTGGACGCGCGCCAGCAACGCCTCGGCGCCGATCTCGAGCCGCAACGCGCGGTGCGGCGCCTCCGGCTGCGTCGCGTCCGCCGCGAGCAGTTCGCCGAAGGGCGAGCCGGCCAGAGGCGCCTCCTCCGCGCCGGCCGCGCCCAACACCGCGCCG
This sequence comes from Candidatus Didemnitutus sp., assembly GCA_023701285.1. Classification (GTDB taxonomy): domain Bacteria; phylum Verrucomicrobiota; class Verrucomicrobiia; order Opitutales; family Opitutaceae; genus Didemnitutus. The sequence continues at coordinate 21,193 of JAMPXH010000027.1, read as the reverse complement.
GCGAGCGCGACGACCGCACTCCAACGCCGCCAGCCGGCGGCACGTTTCATCGCGGGTATCCGGGAGCGGCGCCGCAGCCCGCGGCAGAGGAAATCCGGCAGGTCGGTCATGGCAGATTCACCCGAGGCAAGGCCGGGCCTTCGGCCTTGTCAAACGGCGACGCGACCCGCTCAATGCCCGCTCAATGAGTGCTTCCGGGCCGGGCAAGACTCCGCAACACATCGCCATCATCATGGACGGCAATGGCCGTTGGGCGAAGGCGCGCGGGTTGCCCCGGCTCGAAGGCCATCGGCGGGGCGTGGAGACGGTCCGCACCGTCGTCGACTCCGCCCGCCAGCTGGGCGTGCGCTACCTCACGCTTTACGCGTTCTCGGCGGAGAACTGGAAACGCCCCGCGGAGGAGGTGTCCGGCCTGATGGGCCTGCTCGATTTCTTCCTCAAGCGCGAGCTGGACAACCTCATCAAGCAGCAGGTGCGGCTGCACACGATCGGCCGCACGGACCAGCTGCCCGCGAACGTGCAGCGCGAACTCGCGCGCGTGAAGGAAGCCACGCGGCATTTCACGCAATGGAACCTCGTGCTCGCGCTCAACTACGGCGCGCAGACGGAAGCCGCCGACGCCGCGCGCGCCTACGCCGAGGCCGTGCAGGCCGGCCGCGAGAATCCCGCCGAGGCCTCGTGGGAACGCTTCCGCCGCTACTTCTACACCGCCGAGCTGCCCGAGCCCGACCTGCTCATCCGCACGTCCGGCGAATTGCGCCTGAGCAATTTCCTCATGCTCCAGCTGGCGTATGCCGAGCTGGTGTTCACCCCGACGCTGTGGCCGGACTTCGGCCACGCGGACCTGGTCGCGGCCGTCGAGGACTACGCCCGGCGCGAGCGCCGCTACGGCGCCACGACCGAACAAATCAAGGCTGGCGCGCGCTAAGACCCGCCGACAATACCGACCCGTGCTCTCCCGTATTTTCAGCACTCTTCTGCTCTGGGGCGTGATCCTGGGCAGCCTGTGGTTTTTCGGCCCGCATGCCGCGGTCTGGATCCTCACCGCGCTGACCGCGCTCACGCTGCACGAATTCTACCAACTCGCCGAGAAGATGGGCTTCCGCCCCTTCCGCTGGATCAGCCTCGCCTTCAGTGTGGCGATGACGGCCGGCCCGTTCTACCTCACCGAATATCTCTTCGACGGCGAAGAATTCGCCGGCTTCACCCCGGCCCTCCTCGGCTTAGCGGTCGTGGTCTGCGGCGTGCGCGTGCTCGGCGAGCGCGACACCAACAGCCGCATCGAGACGCTCATCGCGACGCTGATCGGCCTGCTCTACGTGCCGTTCATGCTGCACTTCCTCGTGCGCCTGATGCTGCTCTTCGTCGACCCGGCCGTGGGCCTCGTCGTCTGCCTGTGGGTCGTGGCGGTCTCGAAGTTCTGCGACGTCGGCGCGCTGTTGAGCGGCTTGGCGTTCGGCCGGCACAAGATGGCCCCCATCATCAGCCCGAAGAAGACCTGGGAAGGCGCGATCGGCGGCGTGCTCATCTCGGCCGGTGTCGGCGCCGGCATCGCCGCGCTCGCGGCGGATTACCTGCCGGAAGGTCTCACCCCGGCCGTCGCCGCACTCGTCGCCGTGCCGCTGGCGCTGACCACCATCGTCTCCGATCTGATCGAGTCCGCCATGAAACGCCGGGCCGACATCAAGGACAGCGGCCGCATGATCCCCGGCATCGGCGGCGCCTTCGATCTCACCGACAGCCTGATCCTCACCGCGCCGGTGGCGTATGTGATCTTCCTGTTTCTCGCCTGAGGCGGCCGCGCCATCGCGCCGAGCTCTGCATCCTCCACCGTAGCGGCGAGCGCGGAGCGAGCCGACGTTTGCATGCGGAGCGAGCCGACAGACCTCCACTCGCTGGCGCTCGCGGCCACCGTGCAGGTCCGCATCCGCCCCCCGCCTCCTTAGGGCCGATTTTTGCTGTCCCCGCGCCGCGACAGCCTACATAAGCCCCGTTCCCACCCGTGCCTCCCTCTCCTGCCAAACGTCGCATCGTCCTCCTCGGCGCCACCGGCTCCATCGGCGAAAACACGCTGAAAGTCGTCGCCGCGCACCGCGACCGGCTGGAGCTCGTGGGCCTCGCCGCGCACGGCCGGCACGAACGGCTCGCGGAGATCGCGCGGGAATTCGGCGTGCGCCACGTGGCGATCCACGACGCCACGGCCTTCGCCGCCGCGCAGGCCGCGGGCGCCTTCCCCGCCGGCACCACGCTTTACCAAGGCGCCGCCGGCCTCTCGGAACTCGCGACGCTCGCGGAGGCCGACCTCGTGCTCGTGGCCGTCGTCGGCACCGCCGGGCTCGAGCCCACGCTCGCCGCGATCCGGGCCGGCAAGGAAATCGCGCTCGCCTCGAAGGAGCTGCTCGTCATGGCCGGCCAGTTCGTCACCGCCGCCGCGCGCGAACACCGCGTGCGCCTGCTGCCGGTGGACAGCGAGCACAACGCCGTCTTCCAATGCCTCGAGGGCCACGCCGTCGCCGACGTGCGCCGCGTGATCCTCACCGCCTCCGGCGGCGCGTTCCGCGACTGGCCGCTCGAGCGGCTCGCCGGCGCCACGCCGCAGGATGCGCTCAAGCACCCGACTTGGGCGATGGGGCCGAAGATCACGATCGATTGCGCCACGATGGCCAACAAGGGCCTCGAGCTGATCGAGGCGCAGTGGCTCTTCGGCCTGCGCGCCGAGCAGTGCGAGGCCGTGCTGCATCCGCAGAGCACAGTGCATTGCCTCGTGGAGTTCACGGACGGCTCCGTGCTCACGCAGCTCTGCCCGCCGTCGATGACGTTCCCCATCCAGCACGCGCTGCTGCACCCGGAGCGTTCGCCGCACGGCACGGAGGCCGCGCTGGCGCTGGGGCGGCGGGAGTTCTCGTTCGATTTCCGCCCGGTCGACCTCGCGCGCTACCCGCTGCTCGGGCTGGCCCAGGCCGCCATGCGCGCCGGCGGCGTCGCCCCGGCCGTCTACAACGCCGCCAACGAGATCGCCGTCGCGGCCTTCCTCGCGGGCCGCGTGCCGTTCCTTGCGATTTCGGCCGCCGTGGAACACACTCTGCAACACATCGCCCTTCCCACGCCCCGGACACTGGCGGACATCCTCGCCGCCGACGCCGAAGCCCGGGCGCTCACCCACGCCCACCTTTCCCAACTCCCCGCCCCGCGCTAAATGGAACTGCTCACCTCCTTCCTCGGCAGCACCTGGTCGATCTTCCTCATCGTGCTGTTCTTCGGCGGCTCGATCTTCGTGCACGAGCTCGGCCACTTTCTCGCCGCCCGGCGTCGCGGCGTGAAGGTCGAGCGGTTCTCGATCGGTTTCGGTCCGAAAATCTTCGCCTGGCGCGGCAAGGACGGCGTCGAATACCGCCTCTCCTGGCTGCCGCTCGGCGGCTACGTCGCGTTGCCGCAACTGGCCGACATGGCCGCGATCGAGGGCGAGGCCTCGGCTGAAGCGCAGGCTCTGCCGCCTGTCAGCTACGGCACCCGCATGATCGTGTTCGCCGCCGGCGCGTTCTTCAACGTGCTGTTCGCCTTCGCGCTGGCGACGATCCTTTGGTTCATCGGCCAACCGAGCGCGGAAGACATCTCCACGACGCGCATCGGCTACGTCGCGCCCACGCTGCAACTCGAAGACGGCACCACCGTGCCGAGCCCGGCCAGCGAGGCCGGCCTGCAGGTCGGCGATGTGGTGCGCGCCCTCGACGGCAAGGCCGTGAGCGACTGGCCCGAGCTCCTGCAGACGCTCATCACCAGCGCCGGCATCACCGAGGACGGCCGCCGCCGCACGGTCTTCACCGTCGAGCGCGCAGGCCAGCTCATCGATCTCACCGTCCATCCGCGACTCTCCGGCGACGACAAGGTCCGCCGCGTCGGCATCGTGGCCGCCTACACGCCCATTGTCGCCGCGGTGCCCGCCGGTTCGCTCGCGGCCCGCATCGGCCTGGCTGAAGGCGACGAGTTGCGCCGGCTCGACGGCCAGCCGCTGCATCACCTGCTCGCGCTTGGCGAAGCCTTGCAAAAGCCCGCGGCCTTCACCCTCACCGTGCAGCGCCAGGACCAGACGCTGGACATCGTGGTGCCCGCGGATCGTCCCGCCGGACTCGACGCGCTCGGCGCCGCCTTCCGCCAGAAGGTCGGGCTGGTGCACCAGAATCCGTTCGAGCAAATCGCCGGCCACATCACGATGACGACCCGGGTTCTCTGGAGCCTGGTGCATCCGCACTCCGACATCAACGTCTCGAAGCTCAGCGGCCCCGTCGGCATCGGGAAAATTTTCTGGGACGCCTCCGAGGCCGGCATCCGCTACGTCATCTGGATCGCGATCCTGGTGAACGTGAACCTCGCGATCTTCAACCTGCTGCCCATTCCCGTGCTCGACGGCGGACACATGCTCTTTGCAACGATCGGCAAACTCCGGGGGCGCGCGCTCTCGATCAACTTCGTCGCGGCCGCGCAGAGCATCTTCATCGTGCTGCTGTTCGGCATGATCCTTTACGTGAGTTTCTTCGACGTCCGCCGCATCGTGCGCGATGTCCGGTCCGGCGCCGAAGCAAAGGAACAAGTCGAGCAGCAGAAAAAGAACGCCGAGCCGGCGAAGTAGGACAGGTCTCAGCCGGCCCCTTCGATCACCGCGCGCCACGCCGCGGGAGGTGGGCGCCGCTGTCCCCAGCGGCGCCATGGATTTTCCTAACCCACGCCGCGCCCGCGTCGCCGCTGGGACAGCGGCGACCACCTCGATCCGCGCGTGCACCGTCCGCCGTTCTCGGTCTTCCGTCTTCCGCCCGCCTTGCCGCTTGCCACTTGGGACGGGGTGAATTGTTACTTCTCTCCCGCCATGTCCTACTGCGCCTCCCGTTTTGCCACGCTCCGCCGCTCCACCGTCGAGGTGAAGGCCGGCTCCGTCGGAATCGGCGGAGTCCACCCCATCCGCGTGCAATCGATGACGACGAGCGACACGCAGGACATCGCCGCCACCGTGCGCCAGTCCATCGCGCTCGCCGAGGTGGGCTGCGAGATCGTGCGCGTCACGGCCCCGAACGTGCCCGCGGCCAAATGCCTCAGGGACATCCGCGCCCAGCTCACCGCCGCGGGCTTCGGCCATGTGCCGCTCGTCGCCGACATCCATTTCCTGCCCCACGCCGCGATGGAAGCGGTCGAACACGTGGAGAAGATCCGCGTGAATCCGGGCAATTACGCGGACAAGAAAAAGTTCGCGGTGAAGGAATACACCGACGCCGACTACGACTCAGAACTCCAGCGCCTGCACGAGGCGTTCTCGCCGCTCGTGCAGCGGTGCAAGGAGCTCGGCCGCGCGTTGCGCATCGGCACCAATCACGGCTCGCTCTCCGACCGCATCATGAACCGCTACGGCGACACGCCGCTCGGCATGGTCGAGAGCGCGCTCGAATTCGTCCGCATCTGCGAGTCGCACGGTTTCCACGACATCGTCCTCTCGATGAAGGCTAGCAACCCGAAGGTCATGATCCAGGCCTACCGGTTGCTCGTGGAAAAGATGGACCGCGCGCACCGTCCCTATCCGCTCCACCTCGGCGTCACTGAAGCCGGCGACGGCGAAGACGGCCGCATCAAGAGCGCCATCGGCATCGGCAGCCTGCTGCTCGACGGCCTCGGCGACACCATCCGCGTCTCGCTCACCGAGGACTCCGTCTACGAGATCCCGGTCGCCCGCGCCATCGCCGCGAAGGCCATGAGCCTCTGGCAACCGGCCAGCACTCCGCCCTCCGCGCCCGGCGCGTCGCCGGCGCAAACCGACGCGGTCGATCCCTTCACCTTCCAACGCCGGGAGACCGCCGCGCTCGCCCTGTCGTCGCGTTGCTCCGCCGGTGCGGACCAGCCGCCTCGCGTGATCGTGTCGGCGGGCCTCGTCTCGCGCCTGCCCGAGACCGTGCGCCAGCTCTCGACCCCGGCCTTGAAGGACACGCCGCCCGAAGGCCTGCTCATCCGCGTCGACACGCCCGGCGACCTCGCCGACTTGGCGGTGCGCGTCAACGACCTCTTGTTGCCCGCGGAATTCCTCGTCATCGACGCCGGTCCGATGCTCACCATCGGCGATTTCTTCGGTCTGCTCGATCCACACGGCGGACGCATCATGATCGCGCGGCGCTTCGAGAACGGCGAGACGGAGGCGCTGCAGGAATTCGCCCAGCTCGTGCGCCGCCACGGTCACTTCCTCGCCGTCGATCTCGCGCTGGCCGACCTACCGGGCTTCGCCGACACGCTGCGCACGCTCGGGGACGAAGGGCTGGTGTTCACGCTTTCGGCCCACCGCCCGTCCGACGGCCACGCGGTCGGCGCCTACCGTCGGTTGCGCGAGTTCCTCCGCTCGCTCGGCTCGCGCGCGCCCGTGTGGATCCGCAACACGCATCCCACCGCCGTGCACGCGGAGAACAGCTTTCTCTCCAAGCTGCTCGAGGCGAGTTTCCTCACCGGCGGCCTGCTCTGCGACGGACTCGGCGACCTCGTCAGCATCGAGACCGAGTCGGATCCGGTGCGCGCCACCAAGCTCGCCTACAACGTCCTCCAAGGCGCCGGCGCGCGCATCTCGAAGACCGAATTCGTCGCCTGCCCGAGCTGCGGCCGCACGCTCTTCGACCTGCAGACGACCACGCAGCGCATCCGCGCGCAGACCGGCCACCTCAAGGGCGTGAAGATCGCCATCATGGGCTGCATCGTGAACGGCCCGGGCGAGATGGCCGACGCGGATTTCGGCTACGTCGGCGGCGCGCCGGGCAAGATCAACCTCTACGTCGGCAAGACCTGCGTCCAATACAACATCCCGCAGGACGAGGCCGACGCGCGCCTCATCGCGCTCATCCGCGAGCACGGCAAATGGGTCGATCCCGAGCCGCATCAGGTCGCAGCAGCGCGTTGAGCGTCCGCCGCCGCGAAAAAAAATACCCTAGGCCGCTGCGCATGATTTCGCGTCATCACGCTTCCGCGACCGGCGCGCCATCTGTGCGCGCCGCGTGTTTTCAGAGCGAAACCGCGCTCCCCGCACCCGCCCTTTTTGCAGCAACAAAAAAATGCGGAAACTTATCCGCGCCGGCCTGTGAACAAGTTGTCGGAAACATAGCGTTGAAAGCCATTTTTTGATTCACGTTATCGTCCCTTTCTTCTTTAACTAATCCTCTCTCATTTGTTCTTTGCCGCTACCGCAGCGCAACCCAGCTCCGCTCCTCGATCAGGACCCTCACTAGACGCTGGCCATGATGATTTTCCACGGGTGACTCCCTGAGCCCCGCGGACATCCGGCCGGAGACCCCTTTTTACTTTTCGAGACCGGTGGGACCAAGTGCGCCGCGTGAGTGCCGCGATTGAATCGGACGGGAGATGTGAATAAGCCCCGCCGCCCCACCACCAAGCCATGTCTCCGCTCTCGTCTCAAACCAGCCTCTGGGAAACCGTGAAATGCGACCTGAAGGGTCTCTTTCCCGACGATGTCTTCCAGATGTGGTTCGAGCCGATGCAGTGCCTCGAATCCACCGAGGACTCCGTCGTGCTCGGCGTGCCGAACGATTTCGCGGCGATCTGGATCCACGACAACTACCTCGACCTCATCTCGCAGCGCCTCCGTCTCACGGCCGGCCATCTCGTGCACGTCACGCTGCGCAAGGTCGATGCCGCCGGCCACCCGGCCCCGATCGCGCGCGCCGAGCCCGCGCCCCGCAGCCGCGTCGCCGCCAAGGCACGCCCGATCCGCTACGACGACCGCTCCGCCGCCGGCGGCGCGCTTAATCCCCGCAACACCTTCGAGAACTTCGTCGTCGGCGCCAACAACCAGCTCGCGCACGCCGCTTCCCTCGCCGTCGCCCAAGCCCCCGCGCAGGCCTACAACCCTCTCTTCATCCACGGCAGCACCGGCCTCGGCAAGACGCACCTGATGCACGCCATCGGGCACAGCATCCTCCAGCGCAACCCCGACGCCAAGGTCGCCTACCTCTCCACGGAGAAGTTCACCAACGAATACATCCACGCCATCCAGGAGAACGCTCTGACCAAGTTCCGCCAGCGCTACCGCAACGTCGACGTCCTCCTCATCGACGACATCCAGTTCCTCGCCGGCAAGGAGCGCATCCAGGAGGAGTTCTTCCACACCTTCAACGACCTCTTCGAGTCCGGCAAACAGATCATCCTCTCCAGCGACCGCCCCGTCACCGAGATCGCCGCGCTCGAGGCCCGCCTCGTCTCGCGCTTCCAATGGGGCCTCGCCGCCGACATCCAGTCGCCCGACCTCGAGACCCGCGTCGCCATCCTCCGCACCAAGGCCTCCAGCCTCAAGGTCGACATCCCCATGTCCGTGCTGGAATTCATGGCCCAGCACATCTCGAAGAACATCCGCCGGCTCGAAGGTGCGCTCATCAAGGTCTCCAGCTTCACCGCGCTCACCGGCAAGCCGCTCGATCTCCCCACCGCCGAGAACCTCCTCAAGGACGTGCTCATGGAGGAGGCGCAAAACCGCCTCAGCATCGAAGCGATCCAGAAGCGCGTCGCCGATCATTACCAGATCCGCCACTCCGACATGACAAGCAAGCGCCGGCCCAACGCCATCGCGTTCCCGCGCCAGATCGCCATGTATCTCTGCCGCCAGCTCACCCGCCACTCCCTCCAGGAAGTCGGCGACGCCTTCGGCGGCCGCGATCACGGCACCGTCATCCACGCCATCAAGACCGTGGAAAACATGATGGAGACCGACGACTCCGTGCGCGGCAGCGTCGACTTCCTCCGGGCGCAGCTCTCGAAATAAGCCGCACGGTTCCCTTTTCAGCCAGACACACACACCAACTGCAGGCCCGGCTTCACCGCCGGGCCTGCAGCGTTTCCAGCCCCGGCCACAGCATCGTGCGCCCGCCATCCGCCGCGCCGCCGCTCTTGTCCTTTGCCCGCGGATGACTACTGATTCAGCCCACTGACTTTACCGATGACCCTCACGCCCGAACAAAAAGCCGCCGTCTCGTCCTGGATCGCCGCCGGCGACAATCTGTCCGCCGTCCAGAAGAAGCTCACCGAGCAGTTCAAGCTCTCGATGACCTACCGCGATGTCCGCTTCCTCGTCGACGACCTGAATCTCGAGCTCAAGGACCCGGCCCCGAAGGTCGACACCTCCGACGTCAGCAAGACCCCGCCCGCCCGTCCGTCCGCCCTGCCGGCGGCGACCGCACCGGAGAAGAAGGGCGGCATGCTCGACAAGTTGAAGGAGAAGGTCGGCCTCGGCTCCGGCGCGAGCAACGACGACGAAGACGAGTTGCCCGCCGAGGATTTCGCCGCCGAGGAATCGCTGCCCGCCGACGCACCCGGAGCCACCGGCGGCGTCACGGTCGAGATCGACCGCATCACCCGCCCCGGCACCGTCGTGAGCGGCACCGTCACCTTCAGCGACGGCGTCAGCGGCAAATGGGCGCTCGACCAATACGGACGCCTCATGCTCGACACCGGCACGCCCGGCTACAAACCGAGCCAGGCCGACGTGCAGGACTTCCAGCGCGAGCTGCAGATGCAGCTCCAGCGCCACGGCTTCTGATCGTCCCGACTGACCAGCGGAGCGGTTGTCACCTGCCCCGCGTCGTTCACGCTCCGAGCAAGCGGCGGAACTCCGCCTCGTCGATCACGGACACGCCGAGCTGGCGCGCCTTGTCGAGCTTCGAGCCCGCCTCCTCGCCCGCCAGCACGTAGCTCGTCTTCTTGCTCACGCTGCTTGAGGTTCGCCCGCCCGCCGCCTCGATCATCGCCGTCGCCTCCTCGCGCGTGAGCGCCGGCAACGTGCCGGTAAGCACGAACGTCTTGCCCGTGAACACGCCCTGCACCGGCGCCGTGGCCAAGCGCGCCGCCGTAGGCGCGATGCCCAGCTCCGCCAGCCGCGCGAGCGCCCGGCGACCGCGCTCGCCGGAGAAAAAAGCCACCGTGTGCCGCGCCACCTCCGCTCCGATGCGGTCGGCCCCCGGCGTCCGGGCGCGGAATTCCTCCAACTCCGCCTCTTCGCGCGCCAGCTCGTTGTGGCGCGCCGTGCGCGCCGCGCGGTCCACCTCGTCCTTCGGCGGATTCAGCCGCGAGCGCGGACTGATGCGCGTCATCTCCTCGGCGACATCCGCGAGGCGCGCCAGCTTGGGCAGCACCTCGGACGCCGCCACCCGCTCCAACGTGCCGTGCACCGCCGCGATGTCCTGCGCCGTGGCCCCGCCGACGTCGCGGATCTGCAAGGCCAGCAGCCAGCGATCGAGCGGCAACGTGCGCGCCCGGGCGATGGCCTCGACGATCTTCGTGGCATTCTTCAACCCGAGCACGCGCGGCGCCTCCGCCGTGCCGAGGTTGAGCTCGCCCAACTTGGCCGCATCGAGCCCGAACAGATCGAACACCTCGCGCACCGCGCCGCTGCGCACGAGCGCGTCCGCCACCACGCCGCCGAGACCTTCGAGGTCCAGCACCGTGCGCCCGGCCACGTAGTCGAGGCGGCCGGTCAGTTGCGCCGGGCAATCCGGGTTCGGACACCGCACCGCCACCTCGCCGTCGATCTGCACCGCCGGGGTCGAACACACGGGACAACGGTCCGGGAAAACATACGGCACGCACTCGGGCGCACGGCGGGCGAGCGTGACGCCGATCACGGCCGGGATGATCTCGCCGGCCTTCTCCACGGTGACGAAATCGCCGATGCGGATATCCTTGCGCGCGATCTCGTCGCGGTTGTGCAACGTGGCGCGGCTCACGGTCGTGCCGGCGAGTTGCACCGGCTCCAGCTCGGCCACGGGCGTGAGCACGCCGGTGCGGCCGACCTGGATGGTGATGTCGCGCAGGCGCGTCTCGGCCCGCTCGGGGGCAAACTTGTAGGCGCAGGCCCAGCGGGGCGAAAGCTTGCGCGCGCTCTGCCCTTCCCCGCGGTAACCGGCGCGACGCTGCAACGCGAAATCCTCCAGCTTCACCACGGCGCCGTCGGTGGCGTAAGGTAGCTGGCCGCGCCGCGCGTCGAGCTCGCGGATGGCGGCCACGACTTCCTCGATCCCGCGGACGGACCGGCGGTGCTCCAGCGTCGGCAAGCCCCATTGCGCGAGCGCGCCGTGCCAGGCGGCCTGCGAGTCCACCAACTCCTCCGGCGCACAGGCGCCGAGACCGTAAAGCACGATCTCAAGGCGGCGGGCGCGCACGACGGCGGCATCGAGCAGCTTCAGCGTGCCGGCAGCGAGGTTGCGCGGGTTGGCGTAGGGTTCGAGTCCGGCCTCGGCCTGCTCCTGATTGATGCGGGCGAACTCCTCGTAGCGCAGGAAAATCTCGCCGCGGATCTCGACGAGGTCCGGCACGGGCGACTGTGTCAGGTCGGCGGGCGGCCGCAGCTCGTGCGGCAGGTTGGCGATGGTGCGGACGTTGGCAGTGACGTCGTCACCTTCCTCACCGTCGCCGCGCGTGACGGCGCGCACGAGGCGGCCGTGTTCGTAAGTGAGGCTGATCGACGCGCCGTCGATCTTGGGCTCGACGGAATAGGCCAGATCGTCGCGGCCGAAGAGCTTCGCGAGCCGCGCGTGGAATTCCCGCAGCTCGGCCTCGTCGTAGGTGTTGTCGAGCGTCGTCATCGCCTGCCGGTGCTTGACGCGCGCGAAGCCTTCCGCGCGGTCGTCGCCGACGCGGGCCGTGGGCGAAGCGCCGGCCAGCGCCGCGGCCTCGGCCGGGAACCGTGCCTCCAGCTCCGCCAACTCGCGTTTGAGCAGATCGTATTCGAAGTCGCTGATCTCCGGCTTCGCCTGCCGGTAATACAGCTCGTCGTGGTGCGCGACTTGCGCACGGCGTTCGGCGATGAGTTTCCGGGCCTGGGCGGGGTTCATGCGACGCCGGGATTCGGCGGGATTCCGCCGCGGTTTTCAACCTGACACTTGCGCACGCCCCTTCGCAGCGGGCGCTCGAGCCAGCGTCGGTAGGCGTGCCATTTCACATAGACCGCCACTGCCACGGCGGCGCCGAGGGTGTCGGCCACCCAGTCGCTGAGCGTCATGAAGCGGCCCGGCGTCAGGCTTTGGTGCAGCTCGTCGACCGCCCCGTAAAGCGACACCAGCAGCACCGCCACCCAAGCCCGGCCGGAAGCGAAACCGGTGCGGACCACCAGGGTGGCGAGCAGGCCGAAGACGAAGAAGTGCGCGATCTTGTCCTCCCCAGCGAAGCCCGCCGAAGCCACTTCGCCCTGCCCGGAGGCATTCCAGATCACGAGGACCAGCGCCGCCGGCCAGAGCCAGCGGACCCGGCGATGCGTTGCCCCGTTTTCCGACGATGCCATGCGCCACACTAGCGCGGCAGTCCGGCGGCGGCTCAAGTGCAAACCGGCCGGCTTTCCTCCATCATTCGGCGCATTTTCTGCGCGATTTTCCTCAAATAATACCGCGCCCGGATGCTTGCGGGCGCAACCAGCCGGCTTCAATCTGACGGGCATGACTTCCCTCCTCACCGACCGCGGCCTGCTCTGGCTGGCGGCAGCCCTCTACCTCGGGGGCTTCGCGATCGGTTGCGTGCAACTGCTGCTGCGCCGCCAGAACTCCACCGGCGGCCGCACCCTGCTCATCGGCCTGCTCGCCTTCGGCCTGTCGACCCAGACCGCCGGCCTCTACGTGCGCGGCATGGCCACCGGAGGCTGCCCGTTGGGCAACCAGTTCGAGATCGTCCAGTTCGTGGCCTGGTCCGCCATGGTGCTCTATTTCATCGTCGGGCCCGCCTTCCGCGTGAGCCTGCTCGGCCTGTTCACCTCGGGCTACGCCGCCTCGCTGGCGCTCATCTCGCTCGGCATCCCGGAGTGGGATGCGGTCCGCAACGCCCGCATCTTCCCCAACGCCTGGATCGAGTTCCACGCCGCGCTCGCAGTGTTCAGCTACGGCGTGTTCGGCCTGCTGGCCCTCACGTCGGCGATGCACCTGCTCCAGAACTGGGCGCTGAAACAGAAGCGCCTCGACGGCCTGTTCTGGTTCCTGCCTTCGCTCGTGCAGCTCAACCAGATCAACCAGCGCATGCTCCTCGCGGGTGTCGGCCTGCTGACCATCTCGCTCACCGTCGGCGCCGCGTGGTGGGTGCGCGATTTCAACAGCGTTTACTGGCCCAAGCTGCTCACCACGATCAGCGTCTGGCTCATCTACGGCGTGGTCCTCGTCCTGCGCTGGCGCGGCAAGCTCTTCGGCCCGCGCTTCTCCTGGGCCTGCGTGATCCTCTTCATGCTCGCGATGATGTCGCTGGGCCCGATCAACCGCAACACGCGCGAACACCGCGTGATCCTCACCCCCGAGCAGAACTGAACGATGGACCACGCCGCCCCCGTTCTCCTCCTCCTCGGCGCCAGCCACCGCACCGCCCCGCTGGCCGTGCGCGAGCGCCTGGCCATCAACGCCGACCGCGCCGCCGTCCTCGCCGAGCGCCTCCGCGCCACGCCGGGCGTGCGCGAGTTCGCCCTGCTCAACACCTGCAACCGCATCGAACTCTACAGCGTCGCCCACGGAGCAACTGCCGTCGACGCCGTCCGCCGCACCATCGGTGAAGTCACCGGCTGCGCCCCCGCCGAACTCGAGGGCGTCGTCGTCCAGCGCGAAAACCACGACGCCATCGCGCACCTCTTCGAAGTCGCCTCGGGCCTCGACTCGCAGATCGTCGGCGAGGTCGAGATCCTCGGTCAGGTGAAGGACGCCTACGACCGCGCGCTCGACCGCAAGTGGACCGGCCCCGTCCTCAATCGCGTTTTCCAGAAGACCTTCCAGGCCGCCAAGCACATCCGCACGCACACCGCCATCGGCGCCGGCCAGATCTCCATCGCCACGGTCGCCGTCGACCTCGCGGGTAAGATCTTCGGCGAACTCGACCCGGTGAAGGTCCTCGTCGTCGGCGCCGGCGAGATCGGCCTGAAGACCGCACAGGCCTTCCAGAGCCGCGGCGCCAAGTCCATCACCGTCGCCAACCGCACCCTGTCCAAGGCCGAGGAGATCGCCGCCACCGCCGGCGGCTGGGCCGCCAGCATGGCCGAGTTGCCCGAGATCCTCGCGCAATCCGACATCGTCGCCAGCTCCACCTCTTCCCCCGACGCCGTCATCACGCGCGAGCTCGCCGCCCACGCCATGAAGCGCCGCGCCGGCCGCCCGCTCTTCCTCATCGACCTCGCCTTGCCGCGCGACATCGAGCCGGAGTGCACGGACATCCCGAACGTCTATCTCTATAATCTCGACGACCTCGCGCAGATCGCGGAGTCCAACCTCGCGCAACGCCGCGCCGAGGTCGCCAAGTGCCGCGCCATCCTCGCCGAACGCACCGCGCAGCTCTGGCCCGCCGTCGCACACTCGCTCAACTCCGCCGCACCGCGGCAAGCTTGACCACGGCGACTTACCCCAGGGCCGCCGCCCGGCAAGGCAGAGCAGATTCACTTAAACGGTAGTCGCGGGACCCAGCCCAAAGGGTGGAGGCGAGCGTCCCGCTCGCCACGAAAGCCGCATGCTCGACTTCGGGCGCTGATTTCCTCCTCCGCCTTACGCCAAGTCGCTGCTGGGACGCATTCTCACTCTGCCCCCCGCGTCTCGCGCCTGAGCTTCATCTCGTAGGCGGCGCGCGTGAGCGCCTGGAGCAGATCGGCCTTCTTGATCGGTTTGCTCAGATAATCATCCATGCCGGCGGCAAGACAGGCCTCGCGATCGCCTTGCATGGCGTTCGCCGTGAGGGCGATCAGCCACGGCCGCGCTTCGGCCCGCGGGTGCGTGGCCACGAATCGGCGCGCCACCTCCAAGCCGTCCAACTCGGGCATCTGCACGTCGAGCAGGACGATGTCGTAGGCGCGCGTCTCCAGCGCCTCGAGCGCCTGCCGTCCATCCGGCACGACCTCCGCGCCGTAACCCAGCGTGCGCAGCAGGTGGATCGCGACCTTCTGGTTCACGGAATTATCTTCCGCCAGCAGCAGGCGCTCGGGCCGGTCCGGCGTCGCCGGCTGGGCCAGCGGGGCGCGCTGGGCGGCGCGTTCGCCCTGCACGGCACCGAGGCAGCGGGCGATGGCCTCCAGCAGCTGGACGGGCTTGGCCGGCTTGGTCAGCGCGGCGCAGAACAAACCTTCCTCGATGCGCTGGCCGAGCGACGAGAGCAGGATGAGGGGCATCTCCTCGCGCGTGACGATCGCACGGATCTCCCGTTGCAGCGTCACGCCGTCCATGAGCGGCATGTGCATGTCGAGCACGGCGATGTCGAAGCGCCGCCCGGAGCGCAACAGCTCCAAGGCCTCGGCGCCGCCGACCACAGACTCCGGCCGCATGTTCCAGCCCAGAGCCTGCCGGGTGAGGATCTCGCGGTTGGTGGCGTTGTCGTCGACGATGAGCAGCGAGCGCCCTTCGACGGAGGTGCGGGCCGACTGGAGGAAGGGGCGCGGCTTGCTCGGCATCGCCTCCAGGCGGACGGTGAAGAAGAAGGTCGAGCCGCGGCCCACCTGGCTCACGACCCACATCTGTCCGCCCATCAACTCCGCAAGCCGCCGGCTGATCGCCAGACCCAGGCCCGTGCCGCCGTATTTGCGCGTGGTGGACGCATCGACCTGGCTGAAGGACTGGAAGAGCCGAGAAATCGCCTCCGCCGGGATGCCGATGCCGGTGTCGCGCACCGAGAATTCCAGCAGCACCGGGGCGCCCTCGCCTTCGCCGGCGCGGGTCCACGAGGGCAGCAGGGCCGAAGCGTCCGCGGGGCCGACGCGCAGCACCACCTCGCCGCGACTGGTGAATTTGAGCGCGTTGCCGATGAGGTTGACCAGGATCTGGCGCAGCCGCGTGGCGTCACCGCGCACGAGGGTCGGTGTGCCGTCCGCGATCTCGTAAAGCAGGTCCAGCTGCTTCTCGCTCGCGCGGGTCGAGAGCAGGTCGAGCGAGCTCTCGACGCAGTCGCGCAGGACGAATTCGGCGTTCTCCAATTCGAGCCGGCCGGATTCGATCTTCGAGAAGTCGAGGATGTCGTTGATGATCGTCAGCAGCGCGTCGCCGCTGGTGCGGATCGTCTCGGCGAACTCGCGTTGCTCGGCGTCGAGCTCGGTCTCGAGCAGGAGACCCGTCATGCCGATGACGCCGTTCATGGGGGTGCGGATCTCGTGGCTCATCATCGCAAGGAACTGGCTCTTGGCGATGTTGGCCTGCTGCGCCTCCTGCGCCGCGAGCTGGGCCTTCTCGATGGCGGTCTCGAGTTGCGCGTTCAGTTGCTCGGCCTGCTCCTTCGCGAGCGCGACCATGGCTTGGGCGCGTTTCAGCTCGGTGATGTCGACCAAGGCGTTCAGTTCCTGCACCGGGCGGCCGAACTCGTCGCGGTAAAGCCGCCGCGAGAGTTGCACCCAGGTGATGTCGCCGTCGGCGTGCACGTAGCGTTTCTCGATGGTGAACCGGTCGATCTTGCCGGCCGACATCTGGGCGGCGAGTTCCCGCTGCCGCGCGAGATCTTCGGGATGGGTGACCTGGGCGAAGCGCTCCTCGTGCTTGGCATCGGCCGCCGACACTCCGGTGATGCGGACATGCTCGGCGTTCACGATCCGGGTCTCGCTCTGATTTGGCACGGCCCACGAAAGGCCGACCGGCACCGAGTCGAAGATGAAGCGGAAGAGCGACTCCTGCTGCTGCAGCTTTTGCTCGACCAGCTTCAGGTTGGTGACATCGGCGATCGCCGCGACCTCCTGCAGGATACGTCCGTCGGGCCCGCGGTAGGCGCGGACGTGGAGGATGCACCAGCGCTGCGTGCCGTCGCGACGCAGGTAGCGTTTCTCCAGCTGGAAACGGTCGATCTCCCCGCGGTGCAGCTTCGCGTAGGCCTCCTGCTGCCGCGCCCAGTCCTCCGGATGGGTGACCTCCTCGTAGGCCGCCGGGTTGAGGATGTCGCTCCGGGGCAGACCGGTGAGTTCCAGCACGGCGTCGTTCGCCCAAGTGCCGCCCTCGCGATCGTGGGACTCCCAGCTCACGCCCACGGGCAGGCTGTTGAGGATGAAGCGGAACAGCTCCTCGCGCCGGGCCAGTTCCTCCTCGGCGGCCTTGCGCGCCGTGATGTCGAGTTGCATGGCCATGTAACCCGCCGGCTGGCCCTCGGCGTCCTGCAACGGCTGGATCTCCAGCTCGACCCAGAACGGGCGGCCGGACTTGGCGTAGTTGCAGACCTCGCCCTTGAAGGCCTCGCGACGCAGCTCGGCCGCATCCATCTCCTCCTGCACCCGCAGGTCCGTGTCCGGTCCCATGAGGAAGCTGCTCGGGCGGCGCCCCTTGACCTCATCGAGCGTGTAGCCGCTGAGGCGGGTGAAGCCGTCGTTGACCCACTGGATGCGCCACTGCGTGTCGGCGAGGACGACCGCGCTGGCGGTCTTGCTCGCCACCAGCGCGAGGCGGTGCGCCTCCTCCTCGGCCAGCCGGCGCGCGGTGATATCCAGCTGGATCGACATGAAACCCGTCACCCGCCCGGTGTCGTCGCGCAGGGGTTGCATCTCGAAATCCGTCCAGATTTCCCGCCCGTCCTTGGCGTAGCACAGCATCTCGCCGTGAAACTCGCGGCCCTCCGCCGCGGCGCGCGCGACGCCCGCGATCAGGCGGGCGTTGCTCTTCGGGCCGCGCACGAGATACGGCCCGAATTTGCCCAGCGATTCCTCCGCTGTGTAACCAAAGAGCCGGGTGAAGCCTTCGTTGACCCACACGACCTTTCCTTCCGGGTCGGAGAGCCCGACGGCGTTCGCCGTGCGGCTGGCCACCAAGGCCAGGCGGCGCGCCTCCGCCTCTGTCCGGCGCAGGTCGGCCGTCATGGCCTCCGCCAGCCGCAAGGCGCGGGCGCGCGACGTCGCCAGCGCCCACGTCAGCAACGTGCCCAGCACCGCCACGGTGAGTCCGCCGGCGAAGACCGCCTCGGGCAGGCGCGTGCGGCCCGCGGCCTCGAACGCCGGCAGCGAGCTCATGCGCACCGTCATCCGCTGGCCGTAGAGGAAGAGCGGACGCGTGGTCTTGTAGGCGCGGTCGTCGAAATGGGATTCCTCCACGGCCCCTTGCTCCCCGCGCGGCAGATGCCCGTCGGCATCGTGCACCATCTTCTCGAAGAGCTGCTCGCTGCCTTGGAACACCTCGAAGTCGAGCTGGCCGCCCACGATCTCGCCGGCGTTGGCCAGCAAACGGTCGAAGCGCACGGCGGAATAGACCCAGCCCTGCAACGCGGCCCAGCGCGCTTCCTCGTCGCCCGGCATCTCCGATCGATAGACCGGATAGAACAGCAGGAAGCCCGGCACCTCGCCTTCACCCACGATCAGCCGGATGCGCGCACTGCTCGCGAAGCCGCCCGAGCGGGCCGCGCTCTCGGCCGCGGCGCGCCGGTTGGTGCCCGCGCCGATGTCGACCCCGAGCGCCCGGGCATTTTCCGCCAGCGGGGCGATGTTCGCCACGACGTAGAGAGGATCGCGCTCGCCTTCCGTCTGCACCGCGAAGCCCGGATAACCCGACGCCACCCGCTCCGCGTTGAACGTCGCGATCTCGTCGCGTCGCACGCGCACCACGAAGCCGATGCCCGTCACGCCGTCGCCGAGGTAGGTTTTCACCCGGGTGACCTGCCGTTCCCAATCCCGCGCATTGAGCGCACCATGGTCGCGCACCGCCATCGCGCTCAGGCTGAGCATCGCCTGTTCCGTGGAGCGGAAAGAGCCACGCACCGACGCCACCAAGCGGTCGCTCAAACGCTGGAAGCGCGCCTCCTCGATGCGTCGCACCTCCCAGCGTGCCATCTGCCAGGCTCCGACGGAAAAAAGGGTCAACGCCAGCCCCACCACCAGCGGGAGGCGCCAAGTCGCCCGCCATGAAACTGTCGCCGGCCCGGGAGTGCGTGAAAGCATCGGCACCGAGTTTGGCGCGCCGGGCGGGTCCGCCAACCCTTTTCCTGCTCTAAACGAGTTGACGCGCGACCCAGTCCGCCGCCGTGCCGCGGCGCGGTTGATGCAGCAGCTCGCGCAAACGCCCCGCCTGCCGGCGCGTCAGTTCGCTCCGCTCGGGTGTGCGACAATCCTCCAGTTGCGCGGCCAGCGCCGCGGCGGTCGCCGCGCCCTGGATGAATTCGGGATACATCGGCTCGCGGAGCAGCAGGTTGGCGATGCCGATGAACTCGATCTTCACCCACCACCGGGCCAGCAGGTAGGTGAGCGGATTCGTGCGGTAGACGATCGCTCCCGGGATCGCCTGCAACGCGCAATGCAACGACATCGTGCCGCTCGACGTGAGCACGGCGGACGCGGGCATCACGCCGGCGTTGGCGCGCAGCTCCACCGCGCCGGCCAGCGCCGGCCAGCGCGCGAGCTCCGCCCGGGCGACGGCCGCCACCTCCTCGCTCGGGTAAAGTGCCACCGCGCGCGCCTCGGGGCGCGTGCGCCGGTAGGTTGCGAAGCCGCCGAGCAGCAGCGGGAAGATCCGCCCCACCGCCTGCACGCGGCTGCCGGGCAACAGCAGGACCGGGCCCGCCGGATCGAAACGCACCGGGGCCTCATAGTCGTCGGCGAGGAACGGATGCCCGACGAACTCCACTGGCAGCGTCGTGTCGGCGTAGCAGGCGGGTTCGAACGGGAAGATCGTCGCGAGCGCATCGAGGTCGCGCGCCATGGTGAAGCGCCGCTTGGCCTTCCACGCCCAGATCTGCGGCGAGATGTAGAAGAGCAGCTTCGTCGCGCCCCCACCCTTCACGCTCAGCCCGCGCGCCCGCAGCTGTGCGGCGAGCCGGAGGTTGAAGCCCGGATAATCCACGAAGCACACGGCGCGCGGCCGGTGCTGCGCGATCCAGTCGAGCGTGGCGGCGAAGAGCGACTTGAAGAAACCGTAGTGCTTCAGCACCTCGACGAACCCGACCACGGAGGTCGCCGTGAGGTCGTGCAGCAGCTGCGCGCCGGCCGCGGCCATGCCGGGGCCGCCGAGCGCCGCGATGCGCAACTCCGGCTGCTTGCGCCGCAGCTCCGCGATCAGGCGCGCCGCATGTTCGTCGCCCGAGTGCTCCCCGGCGATGAAGAGGAGATCGACGGCGCCGTCGCACGGCGCCGGCAGCGAGTTAACCGGAACGACTTTCATGGCTGCGACCGGACCGGAAGTGACTGCATGCGGACCGGCTTCACCCCTTGGCCCCCTGGCGGATCTGTTCCGTGATGGCCATGGCCACTTGGAGGGCGGAGCGGCCGAGTTCGCCGCCGACCTTGGGCTGGCGCGCCGCGCCGACGCTCTCGAGAAAATGCGCCAGCTCGATCGCGAGCGGTTCGCCCTTCTCGATCGGGATCTCGTGCACGGGGATCGAGGAGGCGTCCCCGGCCTTGGCGAGGCCGATCTTGAGCTTCAGCCCGTAGGCGACGATGTCGCTCTTCTTCACCAGGTGCCCCTTCTGGTTCATGAAATCGAGCGAGAGGTAGGCGTTGTCCTGAAAGACGCGGATCTCGCGGTTCTTCTTCAGGCTCATGCGCGAGGCGCTGAGATTGGCCACGCAGCCGTTCTCGAACTCGATGCGCGCGTTCGCGATGTCCTCGGTCTTGGAGAGCACGCTGATGCCCACGCTGTCGATCTTGCGGATCGGGGATTTCACGAGCGCGAGCACGATGCCGATGTCATGGATCATCAGGTCGAGCACGACTCCCACCTCGGTGCCGCGCGTCGTGTAGGGCGCGAGGCGCTCGGTGGTGATGTATTGGGGGCGGCCGGTGTGCTTCTCGAGGTAGCTCATCACCGGGTTGAAATGCTCGATGTGCCCGACCTGCACGAGGCGGCCGGTTTTTTGCGCGGCGGCGAGCACCTGCTCGGCCTCCTCGAGGGTCGCGCAGAGCGGCTTCTCGATCAGCAGGTGGCAGCCCGCCGCCAGCAACGGGAGGGCGACCTCGGCATGCTTGTCGGTCGGCACGACGACGCTGACGACCTCGCAAGCCGCGCCGAGCGCGGCGAGCGTGGCGAAGCGGCGGCAGTTGTGCTTCGCGCAGATCTCGGCCGCGCGGGCGTCACTGGCCTCGTAGATGCCGACGAGTTCGGCATTCGGCAACGAGGCGTAAATCCGGGCATGGTGCTGGCCGAGCGATCCGACGCCCGCGACTCCGCACCTGATCTTCGATTTGGCCATGGCGGCGAACGTAGCACCCGCGAACGCGGGGGCCATACGAAAGATGCCCCGTGGGCGGCGCGCGATTCACCGTGCGCAGCGGACTGTAGGG
>JAMPXH010000026.1 GCA_023701285.1 Candidatus Didemnitutus sp. | reverse complement strand
TTGAACTCCGGCAAGACCGCCAATGTCCTCGACGCCACGCCCGAGGAAAAGGCGCAGATGAAGCTCTTCCAGCTCCTCACCGCCAAGCCCGTGCTCTTCGCCTGCAACGTCGCCGAGTCCGACCTCGCCACCGCCGAGCAGAACAAATTCGTCCAGCAAGTCGCCGGCTACGTCCGCACGCACCACGACGCCGCCTACGTCCCGATCAGCGCCAAGATCGAGTCCGAGCTCATTGACCTCACGCCCGAGGAAGCCAAGTCCTTCCTCAAGGACCTCGGGGTCGACGACTCCGGCGTCTCCTCCCTCATCAAGGCCACCTACGATCTCCTCGGCCTGATGACCTACTTCACCGCCGGCGAGAAGGAAGTTCGCTGCTGGACCATCGTCAAAGGCTGGAAGGCCCCGCAAGCCGCCGGCGTCATCCACACCGATTTCGAAAAGGGCTTCATCAAGGCCGAAGTCGTCAGCTACGAGGACCTCGTGCGCCTCGGCTCGACCGCCGCCGCCCGCGACGCCGGCAAATACCGGCTCGAAGGCAAGGAATACGTCTTCCAGGACGGCGACGTCGCGCTCTTCCGTTTCAACAACTGAGCCCGTCTGCGCCGCTCTGGGCCGGCACGCGGAGCTGTTGAGGATCAGCAGCCCGCGCACAGCGCGAGCACCACGCAACCGCGCCCACGTCCAGCACCCGCAAGCCATCCCGCCCGCGCCCGTGCGTCAAGCTCCGCTCCCGCGTTGCACCCGACCACGCCCCGGACCAAGTTTGCCGGCATGAGCGACGCGCCGCCTCCGTCCCCTGCGAGCGAAGAATCGATCGATGCCTCGATCGTGCGGATGCTCATGGATGCGGTGCCGGACCGGATCTACTTCAAGGATCTGGAGAGCCGGTTCGTCCGCAACAACCTCGCGCAAGCCCGGCTGCTCGGCGCGGCCTCGCCCGACGCGTGCGTCGGCAAATCCGACTCCGACTACTTTCTGCCCGAGCACGCCGCCCGCGCCCGCGCGGATGAGCAGGAGATCATCCGCACCGGCCGCGCGATCGTCGGCAAGGTCGAGCACATCACGCTCCGCGACGGCTCCGCCTCCTGGGTCTCGACCACGAAGATGCCCTGGCGCGATGCCAGCGGCCGCATCATCGGCACCTTCGGCCTCACCCGCGACATCACCGCCACCAAGGTCGCCGAGGAAAAACTCACCGAGGAGCGCAACCTCCTGCGCACGATCATCGATCACCTGCCCTGCCGCATCTACGTCAAGGACCGCGACTCGCGCTACCTGCTCAACAACCGCACCCACCTGCAGACGCTGCGTGTCGCCACCCAAGAGGAAGCCACCGGCCACACGCTGCGCGAACTCGTGCCGGGCGAGCGCGCCGAGCTCGCCATGGCCGACGACCAGCAGGTCATGGCCACCGAGACGCCGATCCTCAGCGCCGAAAAATCCGCCGTGCTCGACGACGGCAAGACGCGCTGGTCGCTCACCACCAAGGTGCCCCTGCGCGACACGCGCGGCCAGGTCGCCGGCCTCGTCGGCATCAGCCTCGACATCACGCAGCGCAAGGAGGCCGAGCAGGAACTGGCCCGGCGCAACGCCGAGATGGAGGCCGACGTGTTCATGGCGCGCCAGCTCCAGGAGGCGTTCCTCTCGCGCCCCTACCCCGTCTTCCCCCGCGGTGCCCCGCCCGCAGCCAGCGCGCTGCGCTTCACCCACTGCTACGTGCCGGCGACGACGCTCGGCGGCGACTTCTTCGACGTCATCCAGTTCTCCGACACGCGCTGCGGCCTCATCATCTGCGACGTGATGGGTCACGGCGTGCGCGCCGGCCTGCTCACCGCGATGATCCGCGGTGTCGTGCAGGAGATGGGCGCCCGCGCCGCCGATCCCGCGCTCGTGCTGGCCGAGATCAACGACACGCTCTGCCCGCTGGTCGAGCACACGGGGCAGACCATGTTCGCCTCCGCGTTCTTCGCCCTCGTGGATCTGGAAACATCGACGCTGCGCTACGCCAACGCCGGCCACCCGCCGCCGCTGGTCATGCGTGCCAGCGACGGGCAGATCGAACGCCTCGCGCTACCCGATCCCGAGCCGGCGACCGGGCTGCTGCCGCAATTCACCTACTCCGCCAGCGAGATCACGCTCGCGCCAGGCGACCGCCTGATCGCCTATACGGACGGACTGATCGAGGCCGCCGACTCGCGCGGCGCCTACTTCGGCGAGGACCGGCTCTGCTTCCTGCTCGGCCAGTGCGAATCGCTGAAATTCGAGAGCATCTGCACGCAGCTGCTGCGCGCGGTGCGCGATTACTCCGGTGCCAGCGGGGCGCTGGCGGACGATGTGTGCATCGTCGCGATGGAAGTCGCCCCGACGGACCCGCAAGCGGACACCGGCGCCTGACGCGCCGGCCGGCGGTTCACTTGCCGGCGACGACGCCGCGCTCGCTCTTCTCGACGAACTGCAGGAAGTGCGTGAATTCGGGCGATCCGGCGAAGGCGTGTGCGTGCATCTGCTCGAAGGCCTGCGTGCGGTTCAAACCGGTGCGGTAGAAAAGACGGAAGGCCTGCTTGATCGCCTCGAGCCGCTCGGGGCTGAAGCCCTTGCGCTCGAGCCCGACCTTGTTGATCGAACGCGCGATGGCCGGATTGCCGTCGGCGATGATGAAGGGCGGCACATCCTGCACGATCTTCGACATGGCACCGACCATCACGTGCGCGCCGATGCGGCAGAACTGGTGGATGCCGCACTTGGCACCGAGCGTGACGTGATCCTCGACGATGCAATGGCCGGCGATGCCGACCTCGTTGCTGGCGATGAGGTGATTCCCGATCTGGCAGTCGTGCGCGACGTGGCAGTAGGCGAGCAGCAGGTTGTCGTCCCCGAGCGTGGTGAACTCACCGTCATTCGTCGCCGCGTGGACGCTGGCGTATTCGCGGAAGACGTTGCGGTCGCCGATGCGCGTGCCGGGGTTGCCGCCCTTGAACTTGAGGTCCTGCGTCTTCATGCCGATGCAGGCGAAGGGGAAAACCTCGCAGGCGCGGCCGAGCACGGTGTTGCCCTCGACGTTGGCGTGGTGGTGCAGCACGGTGCCGTCGCCGATCACGACCTGCGGGCCGACGTAGGCATAGGCGCCGACGGCGACGTCCGTGCCCAGCTGGGCGCCGGACTCGATGATGGCGGTGGGATGGATGCGGACCGCCATGGGTCAGTCGAGCTGGCTGTTGTCGACGAGGGCGAACATGAGCTCGCCGGACGAGACCACCTGGCCGCCGACGGTGCACTCGCCCTCGGCGCAGGCGATGGTGCCGCGGAGCTTGGTCATCTTCACCTGGATGCTGATCTGGTCCCCGGGGCGCACGGGCTTGCGCCACTTCACGTTGTTGCAGCTCATGAAGAGCGCGGTCTTGTTCTCGGTGTTGGTGCGGCGCAGCAGGAGGATGCCGGCCGCCTGGGCCATGGCCTCGATCTGGAGCACGCCGGGCATGACGGGGTTGCCGGGATAGTGGCCTTGGAAATACGGCTCGTTGATGGTGACGTTCTTGATCGCCGTGAGCGTCTCGGGGGTGATCTCGACCACGCGGTCGATCATCACGAACGGGTAGCGGTGCGGCACCGTGTCGAGGACGCGGCGGATATCGAGGGTCGTCTCGGTGGTGACCTCGGCCTTGGGGGTGGCGGGCTTGGCGGGCTTCTTGCCGCCTTTTTTCCAAGCCTCGTATCGCTCGAGCAGCTGCTTGGTGAGTTCGGCGTTGAGCGCGTGCCCGGGGCGCGTGGCGACGATGTGGGCCTTCAGCGGGATGCCGAGCAGCACGATGTCGCCGATGATATCGAGGATCTTGTGGCGGACGAACTCGTCGGCGAAGCGGAGCGGTTCCTTGGAGATGATCTTGTCGCCCTTGATGACGACGGCGCAGTCGAGCGAGCCGCCCTTGATCTTGCCGAGCTTGATGAGCTCCTCGATGTCCTCGTAAACCGTGAACGTGCGCGAGGCGGCGACCTGCGTGACGTAGACGTCGGGATCGATCGTGAGCGAGAGGTGCTGGGTGTGGATGCCGCGGTCGTCGGCGCTGGTGCAGGTGATCTTCAGGCCGTCGTAAGGCAGCGCGATGATGGAGGAATTGCCGCGGGAGACGGAGACGGTGTCGGTGAGCGAGAAGTATTCGCGCTCGGCGTCCTGTTCGACGGGCTCGCCCTGCTGGATCAGCTTCACGAACTCGCGGGCGGAGCCGTCCATGATGGGAGGCTCGCCGGCATCCATCTCGATGAGGAGGTTGTCGACGCCGCAGCCGCTGAGGGCGCTGAGCACGTGTTCGACCGTGTGGATCTTGGCGTGGCCTTGCTGGATGGTCGTCGCCCGCACGAGGTCGGTGACGAGGTCCACGCGGGGCTTGATCTCCGGGTGGCCGTGGAGGTCCGTCCGCTTGAACACGATGCCGTGATTCACCGGCGCGGGTTTGAAAGTCATGTGCACGGCGTCTCCGGTGTGCAGGGCATTGCCCTTGATGGAGACCTCGCGCAAGAGGGTGCGCTGCTTCATTGAGAGTGAAGGCGCAGTGTCTGAAAGCACTTGGAAATGACAAGCTTGGAGATAGTTCCCCACCCACCCGACCGCGGGCGTGGCGAAGGCGCGCCGCACCCCGGCGTCCGGCGGGAGAGGAAGTCATTTGCCCAATCCTGAGACCGGGGTTGACACCCCGGAAAGGCGCTCGGTAATTCTAACCCCTTTCCCAACTCAAACTTCGATTCCGCTCCGTCATGCCCGCAGCCAACGACATCCGCAAAGGCCAAGTCATCAAGTTCAACGGTGAGCCGCACCTCGTCATGGAGACCCAGCACCGCACGCCGGGGAACCTCCGCGCCTTTGTGCAAATCAAGATGCGCAACCTGCGCTACGGCAAGACGCTTGAGCAGCGTTTCAACTCCCCCGACCCCGTCGAGGTGCTGCCGACCGACCGCCGCACGCTCGAGTTCAGCTACGCCGACCGCGAGAATTTCTCCTTCATGGACCCGGAGAGCTTCGAGACCTTCGAGCTGACCGCCGGCATGATCGGCGACTCGAAGAACTACCTCGTCGCGGGCGGCAAGGCCGAGGTGCTCTTCATCAACGAGGTCCCGGTCACCATCGACCTGCCCTCCTCCGTCAACCTCAAGATCATCGAGAGCGCCGACGGCGTGAAGGGCGACACGGCCTCCAACGTGCAGAAGCCCGCCACCTGCGAGACCGGCCTGGTCATCCAAGTGCCGCTCTTCATCAAGGAAGGCGAGATCGTGCGCGTCAGCACGATCGACGGCAGCTACATGGGCCGAGCCTGAGTTGGCGTAAATTTTCGGAATGAAAAAGCCCGCGACGTGAGTCGCGGGCTTTTGTTTGCAGAAGGTGAAACGTGCCGCGGTTCAGTTGGCAGGCGCGACCGCGCGACGGCGGCGATACGCCACGAGCCCGAGCGCCGCGAGCCCGGCGAACGCCGCATAGGTCGAGGGCTCGGGGATCTGCGAGACGGTGAAGCTCTCGAAGTTATAGTTGCTGAACTGATTCGAGCCGCCGCCCACGCGGATTGCCAGCGTATCGAAGCTCAACACCGGGCTGGTGGAGTCCGACGTGGTGTAGTTCATGCCGCTGAAGTTACCGCCCGTGAGGGAGGTCGTGATGCTCAGCGTGCCGGCGTTATGCGACATCTGGACCGAGAACGTGTAGGTGGTGTTGGCCGCGAAGTAACCCGTGGCGCCGCTGCTCGAACCGATCGCCGTGCCCCACACCGAAGCCGTGCCGAGCAGGTCGTTGCTGCTGGTCGTCACGCGCTCATAGGTGTTGAGACCGAGGTTGGTCGTGTTGCCACCGCCCACCGTCGAGCCGCTGGAGAAGAAGCCGTAGCCGGTGTCGCCGACATAGCTGGCGTCCGTGGAACTGAATCCGTCAGTCGTGCGGTAGCCGGCGGCCGAGCCGTTCACCAGCGCGAAGCGCAGATTGTTCGCCGTGGCCCCGGAGTTGCCGGTGGTGAACGTGAAGGCGAAGGTCACCGCCTGGCTGCCGACCGTGACGGTCGGGAAGTAGCCGATGGCCATGCGATTGCTCGTCGAGTTCATGTTCCAGAGCATGCCGGAGGCGGAGGCGGTCAGCTGGCTCGTGCCGTTCACCACCCACTGCATGTTCGTCGATGTCGCGGTGGCGATGGTCGGCGAGCTGCTCGTGGTGGAAGAGCCGTTCAAGCCGCCGATGCGGTCCGTGTCGGCGAAATTGTCGTTCACCAGGACGATTTGCCCCCACGCACCGAGCGGCGCAGTGAGGGCAAGACCGAGGAGGACGTGATGGAGGGTAAGCCGCGCGGGAATGGTCCCGCCGGCGGAGGATTGCTGGTTTTTCATGGGGTGCTGGGGTGTTAACGTAACGCCGTCCAAGGTCAGCGGGTGACCTGCAGGCGGAAAAAGACCTTCGTCGTGCCGGCGGGCGGGACGTGGATCGCGCGCCAAGTTTCGACGCCATCGACGGTCGACTCGAGTTCGTGGACGACGGTGGCGTCGGTCCAATCGACGAGGTTGCCCGACACTTGGACAACGAAGCCGACATCCGCGCGGTCCGCCGGGCGACGATAGACGAAGACCCAGCCGCCTTGCACGGTTTCGATCTCGTGCCAGCCGCCGGGCATCGGCGCGCGGGGATTCAGGCCGAGCGCATACTTGAAGAGGTTCGCCACGCCGTCGCCGGCGGCGGAGGCGCTGGGGCCGCTGAGGGCGGCGTTGGCGCGCTCGTCCGCGGTGAAATACTGCTCCAGCCAGCCGGCATAGGCATCGGCGGCGATCGTCAGCGCGACTGCCGAGCTCGTGATGCGACCGCCGGGGCCGGTGATCACGACATCGTAGCTGCCCACATCCGTCTCGGCGACGGCGGGAATCGTGTAAGTCGCGCCGGTCGCGGTCGGGATGGCAACGCCGCCCTTGCGCCACTGGTAGGCAAAAGATCCGGGGCCGGCGACCGTCACCGCGAAGTTGGCGGCAGCACCGAGCGCGACGGCACGCGGCTGGGGCTGGGCGGAGATCGTGGGTGCGGCGAGTTCCGCAGGCGTGGCCGCGACGGTAAATTGCAGCGAGGTGAGCTTGAGCGTGTCGAGCGAGTTGGTGCCACCGGCGATGCGCAACGCCAACTCGTCGAAACTCTGCGTGGCGACGGACGGCGTGGTGGTGTCGACGCCGGTCAGCACGTAGTCGGCGGTGGCGCCGCCGTGGAGGCGCGCGGACCAGACGTTGCCACCCTCGCGTCGCGTGAGGGTCAGCGTAAGCGCATACGACGTCGCCGACGCGAACGGCGCAGGGGCACCGCTCAGGCGGGCCGGCGCCGTGCTCGTGTAGAGCGCGGCGTTGGTGGAACTCATCAGGGTCGTGTTCGTGCTCCCGGGGATGCGGCCCAGCAGCGAGCCGTTGCCGGTGTCGAGGTTGTAGGACGCCATGTAGCCGGTGTCGTCCGTGACGAGGTTGGTCGTCTCGGTGTTGCCGAAGTCGGTGACCCGGGTGCCCTGCGTGTTGAACAAGCCGAAGCGGAGCGCATTCGCGACCGTCTTCACGGTGCCGGTCTCGAAGGTGAGCGTGAGCGTGAGGGTCTGACCGACGGCGACGTTGATCGGCGCCGCGAGGTGCGCGATGTAGCCCGAAGCGGAGGTCTGGCCTTCGGCGAAGGTGACGGTTTGCGTCGTGGTGTTGGCCGTGACGGTGTCCGCGGTGCGGCTGCGGAGCCAGGTGAGCTGCGAGAGGTCGACGTTGGTGGCCGCGGTGCCGGTGGTGGCGACCGTGATGACCGACGACGAGACGCTGGTGCCGCCGGTGCCGTAGGCGCGGACGCGGTAGTAATAGGTCGTGCCCGTGCTGAGGCCGGTGACGGCGTGGCTCACGACGGCACCGACGTCGAGGTCCTGGTAACCCGGGACGAAGCTCGCGAACGTGTTGCTCGTGGAGACGTCGAGGCGGTAGCCGTCGGCGCGGTCCACCGCGGCCCAGTTAGCGGTGAAGCCCTGGTTGCCGACCGCCGTCGCGGCGGCGGCCACTGGAGCGGCAGTCGAAGGCGCCACGGTGAGCGTCGCACTGGAGCTGGTGACGTTGCCCGCGAGGTTGGTGACGGTGACGGAATAGGCACCGGTGTCATCGACCCGGGCGGACTCGATTTCGTAGAGCGCACCGGTGGCGCCGACGATATCGACGCCGTCCTTCTTCCACTGGTAGCTGAACGGCGCGCTGCCCGTCGCGACGACGGAGAACTGCACGCCCTGGCCGGCGATCACGCTCTGGTCGGCGGGTTGCGTGGCGATGCCGGGCGCGACTGGGGCGCCGACCGTGAGGGTGGCGACGGAGCTGGTGACGTTGCCGTTGGCATTGGAGACCGTGACGGAGTAATCACCGGCGTCTCCGGCTTCGGTGCCGGAGATCGTGAGCACGGCGGAGTTAGCACCAGAGATGCGCGCGCCGTCGACGAGGTTCACGCCGCCCTTCTTCCACTGGTAGAGGAGCGTGGCGCTGCCGGCGGCCTGGACGGTGAAGGTGGTGTCGGCGCCCGCGGTGGTGGTCACCGCTTGCGGCTGCGCGACGATGGACGGCGGGATCGTGGCATCCTCAACGTAGGCCGTGCGGAGCCAGTTGTCCTTGCTCCATGTGAGCACGCCGGCGCCGGCGCCGGCCGTCAGAATTTGCGGCAGCTCGGCAGGATCGTCCATCGCCGGCACCGCATACGGGAGCTGGTTGTTGGGGAGATTCGTCCAAGAGAACGGGATCACCGCGGCCTGGAAGGGCCCGAGCGGGTTGTTCGGGTCGGTGCTGTTGCCGCGGACCTGGATGACGGAGCCGTCCGGGTTGTTGAAGCGGTAGATGGTGTCGAGGGCCAGGATCTTGCCGGTGTAGACGGCGTTGCTCGGGTCCGTCTGGTTGTTGCGCAGCGGCGTGAGGCAGTCGGAGTAGATCGACTTCTCGACGAGGATGGCGCCGCCCTCGGTGGAGATGGTGCCGTTGAGGAACGGACGAAGCTTGTAGGGGCTGCCGTTGTTGAACGAGTTGAGCGCGCTCGTGGTCAGCGCGGCGGTGGCCTTGGCGTCGCGCATGCGGCGGGCCTGGAGGCCGACGACGTCGTCGACGTAGATGTTGTAGTTGTGGACATTGCCGCCGCGCAGGCGCGGCACGACGCGGTCCCAGACGTTCTGGAACCACACGTGGTGGAACGTGCCGGTGAGCGTGGCGTTGCCGGAATTGAGCGACGTGGCGCCCATCAGCGCGCCCTTGTCGTGCCCCTGGATCATCTCGGCAATCTCGTCGATCGTGTAGCCGACGGTGTCGCGGAGGAAACGGTAGCCGGCGTGGGAGCTCTTGGTCGCCTCGAGGGCGGCGAGTTGCTGGCGCACGAAGCTGTTGGGGTTCGTGGCCTCGTCATCGCCGACGATGCGGCACCACGAGACTGTGACGTTCTTGGTGCCGACCTTCATGTCGATCGTGCCGTCGTAGGCTTTCGTGAACGTGCAGTGGTCGATCCAGACATTGGAGACGGCGCCGCCGTTGCCGATGGTGATGAAGTCCCAGTCGTTGGAATCGTAATCGCCCTTGGAGGCCTCGTCCCATTCCCACAGTTCGTCGAACTTGAGATTGCGGATGATGATGTTGGACGTGCCCTTGATGTTGAAATTGCAGTGGCGGATGGCCGATCCGTTCGCCGAGAAGATGGTGAGCGGGCTCTTCGACTTGATGTCGAGGATGCTGACGCCAGAAGCCTTGAGCACGGGGTGGAGCTTGGGGGCCGCGTGCTCGCGCAGGGCGTTGCTGGCCAGGGTTTGCACGGCGGTGCCCACCTCGGTCCAGCCGAGGTTGAGGTCGTTCATGATCTCGATGACCTTCACCTTGCCGGCGGTCTTGTTCGAATCGATGATCGCCTGCACGAACTCGAGCGGCGTGGTGACCTTGCGGTAAGCGACATCGGTATCGGGAATGACGCCGCCGCCGGTGGTGCCGGTGCCGACGGTGGCGAAGCCGGTGAGGTTGAAGGCCGTGACCGGCAGGCCGCTGGCGAGCGAGAGCGCGAAGGCGCTGCTCGTCGCGGAGCCGGCGCTGTTGGTGACGACGACGCGGTAGGTGGTGAAGTCGGCCGCCTGCACGCCGGTGATGGTGTAGGAAGCGGAAGTGGCGCCGGGAATATCGGTGCCGTTCTTCTGCCACTGGTAGCCGAGCGGCGCGGTGCCGGTCGCGACGACGGTGAACGTCGCGCTGCCGCCGAGCGGCGCGGATTGCGCCATCGGCTGCGTCGTGATCGCGGGCGCGACGGCCTGCACGGTGAGCGTGGCTCCGGTGCTGGTGACGGACGTCACGAGGTTGGTGACGACGACGCTGTAGCTGCCGGCGCTGGCCGGGGTGACGCCGGTGAGCGTGAGCGAGGCGGAGGTGGCGCCGGAGATGTCGGTGCCGTTCTTCCTCCACTGATAACTGAAAGGCTGCGTGCCGGTGGCCGTGACACTGAAGGTGACGCTGCCGCCGTCGGACACGGTCTGCGCTTGCGGCTGGGCCGTGATCGTGGGGGCCTGGGGCGTGACGACGGTGAGCGCGGCCGCCGCGCTGGTGGCGGAGCCGGCGGAGTTGGAAACCACGACGCGGTAGTTGCCGGCATCGGCGGTCTGCGCGTTGGCGACCGTGTAGCTGGCGGACGTCGCGCCGGGGATATCGGTGGTGCCTTTCTGCCACTGGTAAGCGAGCGGCGCGGTGCCGGTGGCGACGACGCTGAAGGTGGCGTTGCTGCCGACGTTGACCGTCTGCGCGGCGGGCGGGGTCGTGATCGACGGCGCCACGGCGTTGACGGTGAGAAGAGCGGTCGCACTCGTCACGGAGCCGGCCACATTGGTGACGGCCACGGTGTAATTACCGGCGCTGGAGAGTGAGACCGCGTTAAGCGTGAGCGTGGCGGAAGTGGCGCCGGAGATGTCGGTGCCGTTCTTCTTCCACTGATAACTGAAAGGCTGCGTGCCGGTGGCCGTGACGCTGAAGGTGACGGTGGCGCCGTCGTTCACAGTCTGCGACTGGGGCCCGGCGGTGATCGAGGGCAACACCGGCGTGAAGACGGTCAGCGCGGCGGCGTTGCTGGTGACGGAGTCGACGCTGTTGGTGACGACAACCGAGTAGTCGGCGGCATCGGCGGCGGAAACGCCCGTGAGCGTGAGCGTGGACGCGGTGGCGCCGGGGATGTCGGTGCCGCCCTTGCGCCACTGGTAACTGAGCGGCGCGGTGCCGGAGGCGACGACGGTGAAGGTGGCGTTGCCGCCGATCGGCACGTCCTGGGCGATAGGTTGCGTGGTGATCGCGGGGGCGGTCGGCGCGGCGGACTCGATGATGTAACCGAGGTTGCCGAGCGTGAAGTTGTTGATCGAGTTCGAGCCGCCGGCGACGCGGATGCCGAACTGATTGAACGAGACCGTGCCGAGCGAGCCGCTGGCGGAATCGGTGGCGGTGACGGTGTAGTTCGTCGTGGAGCCGCCGTTGATGGCATAGGACACCTCGGTCGACGCGGCGAGGCGCGTGATCGTGATCGCGACCGAGTAGCTGGTCGACGCGGCGAACGCGGCCGGCGTGCCCGTGGCCGCGGCGGCGCCCAGGGCGGTGTATTCGCCGGTCGTGCCCATGAGCTGCTGCTGGTTCGAGTTGCCGGAAGACGGCGTGCGACCGTAAAGGGAGCCGGCGCCGGTGTTGAACACGTAGCTGGCCATGTAGCCGGTGTCGTCGGTGAAGGCGGAGTTGCTGTCGCCGCTGGGATTGGCACTCAGCGCGGTGCCGTTGTTGTTGTAGAGACCGATGCGCAGGGCGTTCGCGGTGCTCGGGACGTTCGAGCCGCTCTGCAGCGTGAAGGTGAACGTCACCTTCTGGCCCGCGGCGATCGTGACGGACGCGGGCAGGTTCGCGACATACATCGACGACGAGGTCTGGCCTTCGGTGAAGGTGACGGTCTTCGCGGTCGCGTTGGCCGCGACGGTGTCGGCCGAGCGCGACTTATACCAAGTGAGTTGCGAGACATCGACCGTGGTGGCCGCGGCACCGGTCGTGAGCGCGGCGACGACGTTGGACGACGGGCTCGCGCCCGCGGCGTGGATGGCGCGCACGCGATAGTAATAGGCGGTGCCCGAAGTGAGGCCGGTGACGGAGCGGCTCAGCGCCGTGCCCACGTCGAGGTTTTGATAACCGGCGAGGAAGGTCGCGAAATCGCTGTGCGTCGAAACGTCGAGCCGGTAACCGAGCGCACCGGAAACGGAGGACCACGACGCGGTGAAGCCGGTGTTGCCGACCTCGGAGGCCGTGGCGGCGACGGGGGCGGCGGGAGCGGCGTCGATGGTCAGGATCACGTCCGCGCTCGGGGCGGAGCCATAGGCATTCGTGACCAGCACGCTGTAGGTGCCGGCGTCGGAGAGTTGCGTGGCGGGGATCGTGTAGGTGGCAGCGGTGGCGCCGGAGATCGCGGCACCGTTCTTGCGCCACTGGTAGGCGAGCACGGGCGTGCCGGTGGCGACGACGGAGAACTGGGCGGAGCCGCCCTCGGTGACGGTCAGGGACTGCGGTTGCGTGGTGATGGACGGGCCTTGCGGCGCATCGACGGTGAGCGTGGCGCTGGAAGTGGCGGAGCCGAAATCGTTCGTGACGGTGACGCGATAAGTGCCGGAGTCGGACAGCTGGGTCGAAGCGAGCGTCAGTGTGCCCGTGCTGGCGCCGGAGATGGCGACGTCGTTCTTCGTCCACTGATAGGTGAACGGCGCCGTGCCCTGCACGGAGACGGAGAAGGTGACGCTGGTGCCCGGCAGCGCACTCTGGTCCGCGAGGGCGGAGACGATGACCGGCGGCGAGGCGAGGTAAGTTTCCACGGCGCCGATGTCCGGCGCATTCTCGTAATAGGTCGCGGTGTTGTAGGGCAGCCAGGCGATGACTTCGGCGGGAGGGAGGGCACCGGCGTTGAGGAGCGGGCTGCCGGCGACGGGACGGGCGAAGTCACCGAGATCGATGCTGCCGTCGGCGCGCCGGGCGAAGCCGTTGGCGGGCAGCGTGAGCGTGACGAAGCCGGTGCGGTAGGCGGTCAGGCCGGCGTCGTTGATGCTCGGGCCGCGGCTGGAGGAACCGGTGAACCAGAAAACATTGGTCGCTCCGGTGGGGGC
The DNA here is from genome assembly GCA_023701285.1 of Candidatus Didemnitutus sp. Classification (GTDB taxonomy): domain Bacteria; phylum Verrucomicrobiota; class Verrucomicrobiia; order Opitutales; family Opitutaceae; genus Didemnitutus. Next base: position 27,613 of record JAMPXH010000026.1, on the reverse strand, counting down.
GCCGCTGTTGCCGATGTAGCGATCGCTGACGCCGACGCGGTTGCCGGGACCGTTGCTCGCCGTCCACAGCGAGACGTTGTTGAAGAACTTCGCCTCACCGAGATCGAATTTGAAATTCCCCTCGGCGTTGTCGAACGCGAGGTTGTTCACCATCTGGATCGGGCCGCCGTTGCTGTTCCAGGTGAAGCCGTTCTTGCCGTTGCCGAAGGAGATGGAGCGCGAGACGTAGTGGGCGACGGCGATCTTCTCGCCGCCGAGCTTGAAGCCGTTGCGGTCGCCGGCGGAGTTCTGCGTGCCGTCGGTGAGCGTGCCGTTGCTGTAGGCGATGCACTGGTCGATCACGACGGGGTCGATCGCGCCGGTGTCGCTCTTGGTGTAGAGGTCCCAGCCGTCGTCGATGTTGTGGTGGGCGATGCAGCCGCGGAAGATGTTGCCCGGGCCGGAAGTGAGCTTGCAGGCGAAGCCGTCGGCGTTCTCGCCGCCGTTGGGCGCGGAGTCGTAGTTGTCGTAGGACTCGCAGTTGAGGATGAGGTTGTAGGAGGGCCACTCGGACTTCGGGGCCGAGGAGGAATAGCGCGCGATCTGGAGGCCGGAGTCGCGGTTCTTGTGGGTGACGCAGAGCTCGACGATGTTGTAGTTGCCGGCGACGAAGATGCCGTTGTCGGCGGCGCCCTTCACCTCAAGCCCCTTGAGATGCCAGTAATTGCCACCGATGAAGACGCCGCGCGGGTTGCTGACTTGCGAGGTGCTGCCGTAGGGCTGGGACGAGAAATCGAGCACGGGCTTCTCGGCGGTGCCGCCCGGGGGCGTGTAGGCGAAGATGCGCTTGTGCAGGCCCGCGGCGCCGTTGTTGCCGCGCGCGATGGTGATCTGCGTGTTGTAGGTGTAAATGCCGCCGCGCAGGTAGATGGTGCCGCCGGCCGGGACGATCGCGATGGCGTTGGCGAGCGTCGTGGGCTGCGCGTAGGTGCCGGGGTTGCCGGCGAGGCCGTCGGGGGCGACGAAGAGGGCGGAATCCGAGCCGGCGGGCGGCTCGGTGACCGTGAGGGTGGCCGGTTCGCTCGTGACGGAGCCGCCGCCATTGCTCACCGTGACGGTGTAATCGCCAGCCGCGGCGAGGGTCACGTTGGACAGAGCCAACACCAGGGAGGTGGCGCCGTTGATCGGCGTGCCGTTCTTGTTCCATTGGTAGGTGAAGGGCGCGCTGCCGGCCGCGGTGACGGTGAAGGAGACCGCGCCGCCGACCACGACGGATTGCGAGCCGGACTGCTCGACGATGAAGGGCGGTGTGATGACGCCGTTCAGCGACAGCGTGGCGGACAGGCTCGTGAAGGAGCCGGCGGAATTGGAGACGACGACGTTGTAGGAGCCGGCGGCGCTCGCGGCGACGTTGGTGAGCGTCAGGGTGGCGGAATCGGCGCCGGCGATGGGCGCGCCGTTCTTGTGCCATTGGTAAGCGAGGGGCAACCCGCCCGTGGCGACGACGGAGAACTGCACCGTGGCGCCGAGGTCAGCGGTCTGGGATTGCGGATGCGTGGTGATCTCGGGCGCCTCGACGGTGTTCGTGACCGTGAGCGTCGCGACGGCGCTGGTGGCCGAGCCTTTGGCGTTGGTGACGACAACGGTGTAGTCACCCGCGTCAGCGGCCTGCACCGTAGCGATGCCATAGGTGGTGGACGTGGCACCGGGAATCTCCGTGCCGTTTTTGCGCCATTGATAAGCGAGCGGGGCGTCACCGGTGGCGACGACGCTGAACGTGGCACCGGTCGGCACGCCGGAGCCGAGGTTGACGCTCTGCGCCTCGGGCTGGGTGGTGATCAACGGGCTGCCGTCGGGCGCGGCGACGAAGGACGCGCTGACGTTGTCGATTGCCAAGATGTCGTTGGACGAGGTCGCGCTGGTGGCGCTGTTGGAGGTGCGCCAGCGGAACCAGATGGACGTGCCGGCGGGAATCGTGACCGCGACGTCGTTCGCCGCGAGCGTGGTGGCGGCGCCAGCGGAGCCGCTCAAGGTGGTGGCGGTGAGCGGGGCGAGAGTCGTCCAACCGGAGGTGGCGTTCAGATCGGCAGCGGTGGCGCCGATGCGATACTGGACCGTGAAGGTGAGGTTGCGCGCGCTGCCGCTCTCCTTCCATTGCTCCGCCGTGTAGGCCAGCGAGAAACGCTCGAGCACGCGGCCGGAAGTGTTCTGGAAGCCGACCCCGATGTAGGTCGGCGCAACATCCACCTGCGTGTGGAGCGCCAGCGCCCGATCGGCCGCACCGGCGGTGCCGGCGCTCGCGACGCGGAGGTCGCCGAGGTTGCTGGCGCCATCGGTGATGACGATCGTCGCATTGGTCAGCGCGCCGGAGGTGAGCGCGACGCTCCATCCCGGAATCGTGGTGTCATTGGCCCAAGCTACCGTGCCGCTGCCCGGCAAGGTGTCGAAACTCTGCGTATAGGCAGTGCCGCCGAGGCTGTAGCTGGTGGCCGAAGTCGTGCCCGAGTTGACGATCGCAATCTCGGCGGCGCGCGCGGCGGGCCCGAGAAGCAGGCCGGCCAGAAGCAAGGCAAAGGCAAGAGCGGCGCGGCACGCCAGCAGGCGGGCAGTTTGTTCGCAGCGGGGCGAAGCAATCATGAGCAGGGGTGTTGGGGGATGACCAGGATCGCGATTGGGGATTCGCGAGTCGTTCACTAATGAACTTACTGTCCATAGTTGAAATTTTCGCTCCCGCTGTGCCAAGCCCAAGCACCGTTGCTGCAAACGATGAGCGCGAGGATGCAGACGCGGCGTAGGACCGCGCCTGACAAAATCACCCGATGACGGGTTACGTGCTGAGCAAAGCGACGGCGTTGCGCTGCGCGGCAGTGACTTCCTCGGCGCTGCTCGCGGTCATCTGCAAGTCGCGCAGCAAGCCATCGCGCAAGCCGTAGATCCAACCGTGCACCGTCAATTCCTGCCCGCGCGCCCACGCATCCTGCACGATGGTGGTCTGGCAGACGTTCACCGCCTGCTCGATGACGTTGAGTTCGCACAGGCGCGCCGAACGCGCGGTGTCATCGGGCAGGAAATGGAGGCACTGCTCGTGCTTGTTGCGGACATCCTGCACGTGGCGCAGCCAGTTGTCGGCGAGTCCCACACGCGTGCACGCATACGCGGCCTGCACGCCGCCGCAGCCGTAGTGGCCGACCACCATGATGTGCTTCACCTGGAGGACATCGACCGCGTATTGGATGACGGAGAGGGCGTTGAGATCGGCATGCACCACGACGTTCGCGATGTTGCGGTGCACGAACACCTCGCCGGGGAGCAGACCGACGATCTCGTTGGCCGGCACGCGGCTGTCGGCGCAACCGATCCAGAGATACTCGGGATTCTGCTGGCGCGAGAGCTTGGGAAAAAACTGCGGATCGCGGCCGGTGATCGCCTCGGCCCAGGCTTTGTTCTGTTCGAAGAGGCGGGACAGTTTCTTCATGCCCGGCAAAATTGGGGCATCCCGCAGCGTGAGGAAAGCCAAACCTCCGCCCTGCCCCGTGGCATCCGCGCCGGTCGCGTGCGTGTCAATGGCCGTTCCTTCTGGCCGCTGAGTGGTTTGTGACTTCATTAAGGTCCGGCTTGTCCGCGTGGTGCGGCAGCCGCGGGGAAAATACGGATGGAGCAATGGGAAAACAGCGCCGAGCGCCGCCGCCGGGCGGCCATCAAGTCGATGCGGCCGGTCACGGCCGCCGAGGCGGAGCATGAGTTCCAGCAATTCAGCGGGATACTGGTCCCCACGTGCTGGGACGAACGCTTCACGGATTTTCTGCGCGCGCACGCCACGGCGCCGCTGCTGACCGGCGAGGACGAGGAAGGGCACCGTTTCGTATTCTCGCCGGAATCACGCACCGGCTTCTGGACGGTCGTGCAAGGCAGCGTCCGCGGCAAGGGCATGCTCCTGCCGCAGGGCATCGAGGCGCTGATGACCATCGCACGCGAAAAAAACCTGCTGCACCCGCCGCGCCGCCATCCGGTGCGCGTCACAATTTAGCTCAGGCCGGTGCGCGAGCCGGTCGCTTTGCGCGCTCAGATCACGCGCGCCCAGAGCAGCTTCAGGTAACGGCTTTCGAGACAGTTCGAATACACCGGATGGTCGATACCCGCGCCCGTGCGGTCGAAGATCTGCAGCCGCCGGTTCAATCGGTGCACGCCCTTGATCACCACCTGTTCAAAATCCTCCAGCGACACGAGGCCCGAGCACGAGCAGGTCACGAACAGCCCGCCCGGCTTCACCAGGCTTGCGGCGATGGTGTTCAGGTCGGCGTATTTCCTCATGCCCTCGGCCGCGCCGGCCGGCTCGCGCGTCATCACGAACTTCGGCGGATCGCACAGCACGAGGTCGAACTGCTCGCCGTTCTTCTGCATCTGCCGCGCGTAGGCGAACGCGTCGGCGTGCACCCACTTCAGTTTGTTCGGGGAAACCTGGTTGAGGTTCGCGTTGCGCCGACCCTGCGCCACCGCCTTCTCGTCGAGATCGACCGCGGTGATCTCACTCGCGCCGCCGAGCGCGGCGTTGATCGAGAAACCGCCCGTGTAGCTGCACAGGTCGAGCACGCGCGCGCCCTTCGCCAGCTGGCCGAAGCGCCGGCGGTTGTCGCGCTGGTCGCAGAAGAAACCCGTCTTGTGCCCTTCCGCGAAATCGACTTCGAACTTCACGCCGTGCTCGCGGATGCGCACCTTGTCCGGCGCGCTCGCCGTGATCTCGCGCATCATCGACGGCTTGATGCCCTCGAGGCTGCCGAGGTCGTGATCGACGTGGACACGGACGTGTTTCGTGCCGAGCAGTTCGTGGAGCAACGGCAGCCACTTCGGCAGCCGCAGGAAAATCCCGAGCGAATACACGTCGCAGAACAGCGTGTCCGCGTAGCGATCGATCGTCAGCCCGCTGATCCCGTCGCCGTCCGAGCCGACCACCCGATAGGCGTCCGTCACCTCGTCGAGCTTGAACAACTCGCGCCGCAGCGCCACCGCGCGCCGCAGCGCCGTCTCGAAGTAGTCCTCGCCCACCGCCTCCGCCGCGTGCGTCACCACGCGCAGCGGCATCTTCGCCCGCGGGTTGAAGAGTCCCGCGCCGATCCGGTTGCCGAACTTGTCGTAAACGCTGACAAAGTCGCCCGGCCGCGCGTCGCGCGACACCTCGCCGAGCATGCGGGGGAAGATCGCCGGCTGGAACGTCACGAACTTCAGCTGCGCCCACGGCCGCGGCCACTGCGCCTTCTCTTCGGGCGTGGCCGGTCGCGCCTTCTCGCGCATGAGCGCGTTCGGCTCCGGGGCGGCGGGCGTTTCCTGCAGGTCTTCGTCGAATTCTTCGGCCATCGCCCCGACGGAAACGCAGCGGGCGCGCGCGGGCGACTAGAATTTGCGGGACAACTCATCAGCCGGGACGGCACGCGCAACCGCGGCGCTCATTCCCCGACAGACGCGTGGTCGGGCACGCAGCTGTGCAACGTCGGACGGCGAAGCCTGCGCACGGGCATAAAAAAGCCGGCCCTCAGGGGAAGGGCCGGCTGGGTGCCGAAAGCAATGGCGGCGAATTCTCAGGCGACGCGCTCGACCACCAACGGCGGTGGGATCGGGCGCTTCGGCGCGAGGCGGTAGGCTTCCTTGAAGTAATCGAGCGCCTGCTCGAGCTTCGCCTCGTCGTTGTAATGGATCATCATCAGCGGCTCGCCCTGCTTCACCTGCGTGCCGACCTTCTTGATCTCGGACACGCCGACCGCGTGGTCGATCTTGCCGTGCGAGTCCTTGCCGGCGCCGAGGATGGAGACACCCTTGGCGATGAAGGCGGCGTTGATGGTGTGCACGTAGCCGCGCTTGGGCGCGGGCAGCTTGCGGATGTGGCGGGCCGTCGGGAATTTCTCCGGATGATCGATGAAGGACGTGTCGCCGCCCTGCGCGCGGATCATGTCCTTGAACTTCTCGAGCGCGGAGCCGTCGCTGAGGTGGCGCTGCACGGTCTGCTTGGCGGAGAGCGTGGAGCCCGCGACGCCGGCGAGGCGGACGATTTCCATGCCGAGCTTGAGGACGAGTTCCTTCATGTCCTCGGGGCCTTCGCCCTTGAGGAGCTGGATCGCCTCCTTGATCTCGAGCGAGGTGCCAACGGAGTCGCCCAGCGGCTGGTTCATGTCGGTGACGAGCGCGACGCAGCGGCGCTTCATCGAGCGGCCGACGCGGGTCATGGAGCGCGCGAGCTGCTTGGCCTGCTCGAGGTCCTTGATGAAGGAGCCGTTGCCCCATTTCACGTCGATCACGAGGCCCTCGGCGCCTTCGGCGAGCTTCTTCGAGAGGACGCTGCCGGTGATGAGCGGGAGACTCGGGATCGTGCCGGTGTCGAGGCGGAGGTCGTAGAATTTCTGGTCCGCAGGAGCGAGTTCCTTGCTCTGCTCGACGATCGCTCCGCCCACGCGGGCGAGCTGGTCGGTGAACTGCTGGATGCTGAGATGGCTCTTGAAGCCGGGGACGGCGGAGAGCTTGTCGAGCGCGTTGATGACGAACTGCTGTTCGACGCCGACCATCATCGGCACGACGACGCCGCTGGCCATCGCGAGCGGCGCGAGCACGAGCGCGGTCTTGTCGCCGACGCCGCCGGTGGAATACTTGTCGATCTTCGGCTTGGAGATGTGCGAGAGATCGATGACCTCGCCCGACAGCATCATTTCCTCCGTGAGAATCGCGGTCTCCTGCGCGGACATGTTGGCGAAGTAGATCGCCATCAGGAGCGCGGCCAGCTGGTGCTGGGGCATCTCGCCATCGAGCGTGGAGTCGATGATGTAACGAATTTCCTCTTGGGTGAATTCGCCATTATCGCGCTTCTTTTCGATCAACGAAGTAAACGACGGCTTGATGAATCGGCGCGTCGGAATGGGACGTTTTCTCATGGAAGGTGTCACGTGTGTAAGGAGGTCCAGCCGGTGGCTGGACGGCGCAAAGCTCGAAGAGACAAAGAGTTTCGTCGAATTTAGCAAGCCTAAAGTGTCGCCGTGACAGACTGGACACCTCACCTGCCCCCTGCGAGGGGACTTCACCTGCCCCACCCAACCGAACCGCAAAAATCCTTCTTGCTCAGGCCCAAGCGCAATTTCTCAATCGCCGGATGCACCTGCCGTTCCACCTCGCCAATCACCTCGACTCGGCCCTCCGCGCGGCCGCTGGACGCCTGGGGTTCGGCGACCGAGGATTTGAGCCGGAAGTGCGCGTGGCCGATCCGGCCCACGGCGACTTCCAAGCCAACGGCGCCCTCGCCTTCGCCAAGCGCGAGAAGCAGAACCCGCGCGCCGTCGCGCAGCAGATCGTCGACCAGCTCGACGCCGAAACCGCCGCCACCTTCGACTGCTCGCTCGCCGGCCCGGGCTTCATCAACTTCCGCCTCAAGCCCGCCGCGCTGCTCGCGTGGCTCGCGCAACATGACAGCGAGGCGCACCTGCGCGAGGCCGCCGCCGGCGCCCGCCGCGGCCAGCACTGGGTCGTCGATTACTCGTCACCCAACACCGCGAAGCAGATGCACGTCGGCCATCTCCGCTCCGCCGTCATCGGCGAGGCGCTCTGCCGCCTGCTCGCGTTCAACGGCGCCCATGTCATCCGCGACAACCACCTCGGCGACTGGGGCACGCAATTCGGCAAGCTCATCTACGGCTACAAGCGCTGGGCCGATCCCGCCGCGCTCGAACGCGACGCGATCGAGGAGCTCGAGCGTCTCTACAAACTCGGGCACAACGCCACGCCCGAAGGCTCGCCCGAGCTCGACGAAGCGCGCGCCGAACTCGTGAAGCTGCAGAACGGCGACCCCGAGAACGTCGCCCTGTGGAAGAAATTCAGCGAGGTCAGCCTCGCCGCGTTTCAACAGATCTACGACCGCCTCGGCATCCGCTTCGACCACAACCTCGGCGAATCCTTCTACAACGACAAGGTCGACCGCGTCTATCGCGAGCTCACCGAGACCGGTCTTGCCGAGGACAGCGCCGGCGCCCTCGTCGTTTTCCACGACGAGCACCCGCGCTTCAGCCGCCACGCCGAGCGCCCGAATCCCTTCATGGTCCGCAAGGCCGACGGTGCGAGCGGTTACGCCTCCACCGATCTCGCCACCGCGCTCTACCGCACCGAGCACTTCCAGGCCGACGGCATCGTCATCGTCACCGACTTCCGCCAGAGCGACCACTTCGAGCAGCTCTTCCTTACCGTCGGAAAATGGTTTGCGGCCAAAAATTACCGGCGCCCCGAGCTGCACCACGTCACCTTCGGCGCCGTGACCGGCGAGGACGGCAAGGCGCTCAAGACGCGCGACGGCGGCACCATCAAGCTCAAGGCGCTCCTCGACGAGGCCGAGGTGCGCGCCTACGCGATCGTCACCGCGAAGAACGCCGAGCGCCCCGAGGCCGAGCGCTTCACCGACGCCGAGTGCCGCGACATCGCCCGCGCCGTCGGCATCGGCGCCGTGCAATACGCCGATCTCTCGCAAAATCGCTCGAGCAACTACGTCTTCTCCTGGGACAAGATGCTCGCGCTCGACGGCAACACCGCGCCGTATCTGCTCTACGCCGTCGCGCGCGTGCGCTCGATCTTCCGCAAGGCCGGCCTCGATCCCGCGCAGCCGCCGACCGCCGGCGCCACGCCGCCCGAGACGCCGCAGGAACTCGCCCTCGCGCGCAAGCTCGTGCAGTTCGCCGACGCCGTCCGCGCCGCCACGCAGCAGCTCCGCCCGCACTTCCTCTGCCTCTATCTCTTCGAGCTCGCCGGTGCCTACAGCGCGTTCTACGCCGCGGACAAGGTCATCGTCGACGATCCCGCCGTGCGGGCGCGCCGCCTGCTGCTCTGTCATCGCACGCTCATCGTGCTCGAGTCGGGCCTGCATCTGCTCGGCCTGCGCACGCTCGAGCGCATGTGACGCGCGCCGTGCGCGTCGGCCGTCCATCGCGCGAGCGGACATCCTCCGCTCGCGCGCCAAGCCGCCGGCACGCGATTCGCGTCCCGCGTCGGCGCAGGGCCGTTTGGCCGACCACTTCACTCTTGCCGGTGCCCACCCCGGGGCCAACATATGCTCACCATGTCGAGCGGCGCTTCCCCTTCCTCCGGCCCCGAGTATTACGTGCGCGGCATCAATGACGCCGAAGCGCGCGGCCCGTTCAACACCGACCAGCTCGCCTCCCTCGCCGAGGCCGACCAGATCACGCCCGAAACCTATTATTACGACGCGACCACGGAACAGTGGCTCACGCTCGAATCGAACGCCGAGTTGAAGGCGATCATCTGGCCGCAGAAAAAGCGCCTTGGTTTCAAGGAGAAGGAATTCAAGCCCGTCAACCAGGCCACGACCGACAGCGCGCCGCCCATCACCGTCCAGCAATTCCTCGATGCCGCCGAAGGCAACACCGACGACACCCGCAACAAGAAGGACAAGAGCCTTGAGATGATGCGCGCCGCGATGCTCGGCACCAAGGGCGCCGCCGTCATCATGCTCCTCAGCGCCGTGGCGCTCGTGCTCCCCGGCGTGGATGCGCTCATGGCGATGGACTACATGCAGCTGATCGAGAAACCGCTCATCCTCCTCGGCGTGCTCGACCTCGTCATCGGCGTGCTCCTGCTCCTCGGCGTGATCACGCTCTATCCTTTCGTGCGCTTCCGCGCCGTGTTCGGGCTCGGCTTCCTCGGCTTCATCCTCTGGACGCAGGGCAACCCGACCGCCGTGCTCGCGCTGCTGGCCGGTTCGGCCGGCCTCTATTTCAGCACGATCTTCCTGAATTACATCCCGCTCGGCGTCGCGGTGCTCGCCGGCGTGGGCGGCATGGCCGCCCTCGCGAGCATGTCCCTGTTCTGAAGCCGCCCCGACCGCGCCGAACGGCGCGACCGCATGAATCCGCTCAAAGCCTACGTCGCCCGGCTCCACCGTCTCTGGACCGTTGACATCTGGGCCGCCGCCACGGCGCGGGACCGGTCGTTGCGCGGCCGCTTCTTCGCCATCCTCCGCGTCATCTCCATCACCCTCTCCGGCCTGCAGGAGATCAAGGTCGCGGCGCGCGCCGCGGCGCTCAGCTACAGTTCGCTCCTCGGTCTCGGCCCGATGATCGCGCTCGCCGTGCTGATCGCGGGCTTCGCCCTCGGCGACCGCGACCCCGCCATCCTTGCGCGCAGCCTGAACAGCGTCATCGCCTTCATCGCTCCACAAGTCGCGCAATACGACCAAGCCCACGTGCCGACGCACCCCGAGACCAAGCCCGAAGCCCCCGCGCCGGCCCCGGTGGCGACGACGGCACCCGACGGCACGGTGCGCACGCAGACCGCGCCCGACCCGGAACTCGTCAAGCTGATCAACCACTTCATCGAGAGCTCCCGCTCCGGCACGGCCGGCGCCGTGGGCCTGCTCACGCTGCTCGTCATCGCAGTGCAGTTGTTCACCACGATCGAGAATGCGTTCAACGACATCTGGGGCGTGCGCCGCGGGCGGAGCTGGGTGACGCGCATCGTTTATTACTGGACCGTCATCACGCTCGGAGCGCTGCTGTTTTTCACTTCGCTGACGCTGCTCTCGGCCGGCGCGGTCATGACCCTCTTCTTCGACAAGCTGCCGCTGGGCGGGCATCTGCAGGCGCTGTTCACGTGGATGCTGCCCTCGTCGTCCGCCGTGCTGCTGGCGGTCATGCTCACGCTTTTCTACCGCTCCATCCCGAACACCCGCGTGCGCTGGGGCGCTGCCTTCATCGGCGCCGTGATCGTCACGGCCCTGCTGCTGCTGAACAACACTCTCGCCTTCCTCTATTTCAAACGCGTCGTGCTTTCCAAGAGCCTCTACGGCTCCGTCGGCATCCTGCCGATCCTGATGCTCGGCCTCTACATCTTCTGGTTCTTCGTGCTCGTGGGCGGGCAGATCACCTACGCGGTGCAGAACGTCCATTATCGCAGCAGCCAGACCGCGTGGCACAGCCTCAACGCCTTCGCCCGCGAAAGCCTCTCGCTGCTCGTGCTGCTGCTCGTCGCCCGCCGCTTCAAGGAGTGCCTGCCGCCTTATTCGGTGACGCAGCTTTCCCACCGCATCCGCGTGCCCTCGCAGGTGTTGAACGAGAGCCTCAACCGCCTCTGCGACCTGCAACTCATCGCCCAGCTGCCTTCGTCCGAGAGCCGCGACCCGAACGACTACCGCTACCAGCCCGCGCGGCCGCTGAACCGCATCACGCTCTTCGAATTCCAGCAGCTCTTCGCCCACTACGGCGCCTCGCCGAGCGGCGACATGCTCGACAGCGTCGATCCCATCCTCGCGCACTATCACGCGCGCCTCGCCACCGCGTTGCCCGAGGCGCTGGGGGGCCGCACCCTCGACGAATTGCTGGACGATTTCGATTCGAACGTCACCCGCGCCCCCTTCGCCGCCGCACCCGGCGGGGCCTGAAAACAGGACTGCACGCCCGACCTGAGTCAGACGTGCAGCATAGCCTTGTTGAACTGAACCTAAGTTGCTTGGTGCCTTAGAACCAACACGCCCGACTATAGGGCAAATTTTTGGCAATGTCTGTCGGGCTCCGGGGTAAACCGCTGTCCTCCCGCGCCCGACAATGATTATCAAAGCACCCCTTCGGTCCAGCGCACCGCCGCCCGCATGAGTTCGGTCGCATCCGCCAAGCCGAGCTTCTCTTTGATGCGCGCCTGGTATTCCTGCACGGTCTTCATGCTGACCCCGAGGTCGCTGGCGATGCGCTTGGTGGCGTGCCCCTCGCCCATCCGGCGGAAAACCTCCAGCTCGCGGTCGCTCAGCGTGTCGACGGTGCCGGCGGCGCCGCCCTGCCGGCGCCCGACCATCCGCTCCGCGAGGCGCGCCAGCACCTCGGGATTGGCATAGACCCGGCCGGCGCGCACCGCACGGATCGCCTCGACGATGCGGGTCGTGGACTCGCGCTTCATCACGTAGCCGGCCGCACCGGCGCGCAGCGCGCGTTCGACGTGGGCCAGTTCCTCGTGCATGGAGAGCACGATCACCTGCACGGCCGGGAGCTTCTCGCGCAGTTCCTTGATGAGATCGAGCCCGCTGCCGTTGCGCAACGACAGGTCGACGATCGCGATGTCCGGCGGGTTGCCGGTCATGGCGGCCAGACCGGGCGCCGCATCGTCCGCCTGTCCGATCACCTCGAAGCCGGGCTCGCTCGACAACAACTGCCCCAGCCATTCGCGGACCAGCGGGTGGTCGTCGACCAGGAAAATGCGGATCGGCTCAGGGCTCATGGGAAGGGTGTCCGTGCAGCGGCAAATCGCAGGTGATGCGCGTGCCGCCGCCCGGTCGAGAGGAAATTTCCAGCCGGGCCCCGATGTGGTCGGCCCGGTGCCGCATGATGCCGAGCCCCATGCCGAGCCCGCGCTCGCCTTCAGGCGGCAGGCCGCGGCCGTTGTCCTCGATCGTCAGATGCAGCGCCGCGTCGTCGGCCCGGCACTCGACCCGCACCTGCGTGCCGCCGCTGTGGCGCAGCGCATTGCGCAGTCCTTCCTGCACGATGCGGAAAACCTGGGCCGCCACGCCGGCATCGGCCACCGGCAGCGTTTCCTCCCAACGCAGCTCGCAAACGGTCTGGGGGAACTGCTGTCGCAGCCCCGCACACAGCTCCTCGATCTCGACGCCCAGCCGTGCTGGCTCGATGTGCGTGAGCAGGAGACCGCGGGCCAGTTGGCGGGTCTCGCCGATTCCCTGCTCGACCAGGTTTGCGATGTGCCGGGCCTCGCGCGCCGCCGCCTCGTCACGCAGGCCGAGACGCTGGGCGAGGACCTGCGCCGCCATCGCGGTGCCCACGAGATGCTGGCCCAGTTGATCATGCAGCTCGCGCCCCATCGCACTGCGTTCGCTCGTGCTCAATTCCAACAGCTCGCGTTGCACCTCCTGCCGCTTGCGCACCTCCCGCTCGAAATCCTCAGTGCGCTCCCGCACCCGCATCTTCAGCTGACGATGCAGCCGGATCAGCGCGTCCAGCACCCAGACCACCACGAGATAGACCAGCAGCATGCCGATGGAATTCCACCACAGCCACGCCTCCTGGAACGCCGTGGGATCTCCGTAGCTGTCCGCGATGAAGCGGATCGCCACGCTCACCCCCGCCAGCAGCGTGCCATTCGTCCGCCCCAGCCACGCCACCGCCAGCGCCACCGGCACGAGATAAAAAATGACGAAAGACATCCGCGGCCCGGTGAGGTAGTCCATCCATCCGATCAAAAACGTCGCCAAGATCGTGGTCACCCAAGCCGCGAGCCGGCCACCCGGCGGATTCTCCGTGAAACGGGCCAGCACACGGTCAGACAGCCGATGGGGATTCGGGAACGGCACTGAGGATTCTCCGGCGGGCGTCATCGCACCCATTCCCCTAGCCGAAGCCTCCGGGCCGCCAATCGAATATTCGCCGCCCCGTCCGCACGCCGGCCCTCGGCGATCGCCTGCAAACGCTTCGCCTGTTGACACCTCCGGTGCGCCACCCTACCGAACACGGTTTCATTCCATGATTTCCTGGATCCAAACCACCTTCCAGAAGCACACGAAGTTCTTTCTGCTGTTCCTGCTGATCGTCATCACGATTCCCTTCGTGTTTACCATCGGCGCGGCCCCGGGCATCGGCCAGGCCGGCCACAAGACGCTCGAGCAGGAGTTCTTCGGCTACAACCTGGGCAACGAGCAACAAGCCCGCCGCATCATGACCGACGGCAGCTTCAGTGCACAGCTCCGCGGCGCCTACCAGGCCAGCGGCGCCCAGGTGCAGCAATACTCCCTCAGCCGCGTCGCCGGCCTCGCGCTCGCCGACCAACTCAGCCTGCCCCAGCCCTCCGAGAAGGAAGTCTCCGCCTTCATCGCCCAGCTCCCCGCCTTCAAGAACGAGCAGGGCAACTTCGACCAGCAGGCCTACCAGCGCCTCGCCGACTCCCTGAAGGACAACCCGCAATTCTCCGTCGCCGACGCCACCCGCGTCCTCCGCGAGGACGCCCGCCTCGACGCCCTCAGCAAGGTCGTCTCCGGCCCCGGCTACGTGCTGCCCTCCGACGTCGCCGAGCAGCTCAAGCGCATCGAGACCTCCTGGACCCTCGCCGTCGCCAGCCTCGACTACGCCACCTTCGAGCCGAACATCGCCGCCACCGACGAGGTGCTCCAAAAATATTTCGACGACAACTCCTTCCGCTACGAGGTCCCGGCCCGCCCGCGCCTGAGCGCCGTCGAGTTCAAGAGCGCGGACTTCACGCCCGCCAACGCCCCGACCGAGGAGGAAATGCGCACCTTCTACAACGCCAACGCCGCCCGCTTCCCCGTCCCGGCCGACGCCGACAAGAAGGACGCCCCCGCCCTCAGCCTCGACGGCCAGCCAGCCGTCACCGACAATTTCCCGAAGGTCCGCGCCCAAGTCGAAGCCGCCATGAAGGAAGTCGCCGGCCGCAACCTCGCTTCCCGCGCCGCCAACGACTTCACCGTCGCCCTCTTCGAGCGCAAGGTCGCCGCGAACTCCGCCGAGCTCACCCAGTTCCTCTCCGCGCAGAACCGCAGCGCCACCCCGATCGCCCCCTTCACCTTCGACTCGCCGCCCGCCGATCGTCCCTGGCTGGCCAACTACGCCGAGCCGATCGGCCGCCTCGGCAACGAGCGCTTCTTCTCCGACCCGCTCCCCACCCCGTCCGGCTACGTCGTGCTGCTCTGGAACGAGAGCCTGCCCTCCTACAAGCCGATGTTCACGGAAGTCCGCGAGCGCGTCGCCAGCGACTACCGCGACGGCGAAAAGCGCCGCCGCTTCAACGAGCAGGGCAAGAGCATCCGCGAGAAGCTCCAAGCCGCGGTCAAGGCTGGCCAAAGCTTCGCCGATGCCGCCGCCGCGCAGAAGCTCACCGTCAAGCCCTACGCCAGCTTCACCCTCCGCCAGCCGCCGCAGGATCTGCCCTACGCCGCCTACGGCGCGCTGCAGACCCTCGAGGCCGGCCAGGTCTCCGAGATGCTCGCCGAGTCCGACAAGGGCCACTTCGTCTACGCCGCCGAGAAGAAGCTCCCCGACGTCAGCCCGAGCAATCCCCGTTACGCCGAGGTGCGCCAGCAGTTGATGCAATACACCGCCTCCGCCAACGAGAGCGCGCTGCTCAACTCCCTCGTCGAGTCCGAGCTGCGCAAGTCCGCGCCGGCGACCGCAGCCCAGCCCTGAAGGGCCGGTAACCCCTGACCGGGCGCGCCGTCTATCCCGCCAGATGACCGCCCGGCTGTTTTCCCGCTGCGCTCAAGCGCGGCGGCGACACCTTGCGTTTTCTCCGGGTGGATTCGCTCCTTCCGGCGTATCACCCGGTGATTTCCGCCAACTTCCCGGCGTTCCCGCGTGTGTTTAGCTTTCACGATCCCGCCACTCTTCCCATGCAACTCCGCCGCCTCGCCCTCGTCGCCCTCGGCCTAGCCGGTCTCAGCGCCATCCTTTCCGCCCAGGAGGCCCCCGCGCCCCTCACTGTCGAGGAAGCCATCCAGCGGGCCCTGCGCCGCAACTTCAGCCTCGAGGCGGAACGCCTCAGCCCCGAGATCGCGCGCGACGCCGTCGAAGTCGCCCGCGGCGGATTCCTGCCGGAGTTCACCTTCGACCTTTCGCGCGGCACCACCCGCACGCATCAGAACGGCGTCACGCCCGGCACGAAGCTCGAGACCGGCGACGCCCGCCTCGGCGTCACCCAGCGCTTCTACACCGGCACCGTCGCCACCGTGAGCACCAACCTCGACCGCACCGAGGCCACGAGCGCCCTCTTCAACCCCGCCTACAACGCCGACCTCACCGTCTCCGTGCGCCAGCCCCTCCTCGCCGGCGCCGGCCGCGAGGTGAACCGCGCCCCGCTTGACCGCGCCCGCCTCGGCCTCGACCGCGCCAACCTCAACTACAAGGCCAGCGTCCTCGACGTCATCCAGCGCACCGAGAACGCCTACTACGGCCTCGCCTTCGCCCGCGAGCAACGCGAAGTCCGCCGCCTCTCCCTCGTCCTCGCCGAGCGCCTCCTCGAGGAAGCCCGCACCCGCCGGCAGACCGGCGTCGCCACCGACCTCGACGTCCTCCAAGCCGACGTCGGCGTCGCCAACGCCCGCCGCGGCCTGCTGCTCGCCGAGCAAACCGTCCAGGACAACCGCGAAAGCCTCCTCGCCCTCATCGGCCAGTTCGAACTCGACGGCACCGTCGGCGCCGTCGCCCTGCCGGCGGCCACGCCGGAGCTGCCCACCTTCGCCTCCTCCTACGACGCCGCCAAGCGCAACCAGCCCGACTACCTCGCCGCCCAGACCGCGATCGAGCAACTGAAGCTCGACGCCAAGGTCGCCAAGAGCAACGCCCGCCCCGACGTGAGCGTCGGCGGCGCCGTGGGCTTCGATTCCTTCCCCGCCACCAGCGGTTCCCGCGCCTACCGCGGCGCGCTCGAGCGCGACGGCACCTCGTGGCAGATCGATCTCTCCGTTTCCCTTCCGTGGGGCCAGGTCGCCGACAAGGCGCGCCACCGTCAGGCCATCGCGTCCCTCACCCAGCAGCAGATCCTCGTCCGCTCGCTCGAGCAGGACATCGAGGTGCAGGTCCGCGCCGCCGTGCGCGCCGTCGAGACCAACGCCGAGAGTGTGAAGATCTCCTCCCTCGCCCGCGAGCTGAGCGAGAAGCAATACGAGCTCGAGGAAGCGCGCTTCCGCGCCGGACTCTCCACCTCCCGCCGCGTGCTCGAAGCGCAGCAGGATCTCGAGACCGCCCGCGTGAACGAGCTGCAATCCCGCATCGCCCTGCGCAACTCCTACACCGCCCTCTACCGCATCGAGGGCAGCGCCCTGCAACGCTACGGCATCACGCTGTAACAAGCCCGCACCTGCCTTCCGCGCCGCCCGCTGCCCGCACCGGCCAGTTTTCCAGCCCCGCCTCACCGCGGGGCTTTTCTTTGCCCGCGTGGCACCGTTGTGCCCGGCTCCGTGTTAGTGCTTTTGGACTAACCAGTTTCGATTGGCCGCACCGGCGCCTCCGCGGCAGCGTGAAGGGCAAACCCCATGCAATTCCAGACGATCATCGAGCCCTTCCGCATCAAGGCCGTGGAGCCGATCCGCTTCACCACCCGCGAGCAGCGCGAAGCCGCCCTGCAGGCCGCGCACTACAACCTGTTTCTCCTCAAGGCCGAGGATGTCCTCATCGATTTGCTGACCGACTCCGGCACCGGTGCCATGTCCGCCGCGCAGTGGGCCGGCATGATGCAGGGCGACGAATCCTACGCCGGCGCGCGCTCCTTCTTCCGCTTCGAGAGCGCCGTGCGCGAGGTCACCGGCCTCAAGCACATCATCCCCACGCACCAAGGTCGCGCCGCCGAACGCATCCTGTTCGCCACCGCCTGCACCGCCGGGCAGATCGTGCCGAACAACACCCATTTCGACACCACCCGCGCCAACCTCGAGGCGCTCGGCGTGCAGGCCGTCGATCTCCGCTGCCCCGAGGCCACGCAGCCAGCGCTCATCGCCCCGTTCAAGGGCAACATCGACCTCGCCGCGCTCGAACGCTGCCTGACGGAAAACACCGGCCGCGTGCCGTTCGCGATGATCACCGTCACCAACAACTCCGGCGGCGGCCAGCCCGTGGCGCTCGCCAACCTCCGCGCCGCCTCCGCCCTCTGCCACCGGCACGGCGTGCCGCTGATCCTCGACTGCTGCCGCTTCGCCGAGAACGCGTGGTTCATCAAGCAACGCGAGCCCGGCCAGGCCCACCGCAGCCCCGCCGAGATTGCGCGCGAGATGTTCAGCTACGCGGACGGCTGCACCATGTCGGCCAAGAAGGACGGCCTCGTGAACATCGGCGGCTTCCTCGCGCTCAACGACGACGCCCTCGCCGCGCGTTGCCGCAACAACCTCATCCTCACCGAAGGCTTCCCCACCTACGGCGGCCTCGCCGGCTACGACCTCGAAGCCCTCGCCGTCGGGCTCAAGGAAGTGCTCGACGAGAACTACCTCCACTACCGCATCCGCTCCGTCGAATACCTCGGCGACAAGCTCACCCAGGCCGGCGTGCCGATCGTCCAGCCGACGGGCGGGCACGCCATCTACATCGACGCGAAGGCGATGCTGCCGCACATCCCGCCGGCGCAATTTCCCGCCTGGGCGCTCTCCTGCGCGCTCTACCTCGAAGGCGGCGTGCGCTCCGTCGAGATCGGCAGCGTCATGTTCGGCCGTCAGCCGGACGGCACCGAAAAACCGGCCGCGATGGAGCTCGTGCGTCTCGCCTTCCCGCGCCGCGTCTACACGCAGAGCCACGTCGACTACCTCGCCGAGGTCCTGCTGCACGTGAACAGCATCAAGCAGCGCATCCGGGGCGTGCAGATCGTCGAGGCGCCCGAGTTGCTCCGGCATTTCACGGCTCGACTCGCCCCCGTCTCCGGCGCTCTGCTGGGCGACTGATCGCATGGCCACTCCCCTCTTCATCCGCGGACTCCTCTGGCTCTGGCTGCTGGCCGCCGTCTATCTCGGCCACACCCAGGGGCTGGCGCATCTGCCCGCCTGGGCGCTGCCGCTGCTCTGCGTCGCCCTCGCCGGCGCCGTGATCTTCCTCGGCGACCGGATCAAGCTGGTGCGCGAGTGGTTCGACGGCGTCGAACTCCGCGCGCTCGTGCTGCTGAGCGTCACGCGCTTCGTCGGCTTCTATTTCCTGCACCTCTTCGCCCGCGGCGAGCTGCCCGCGCAATTCGCGTTCGTCTCCGGCTGGAGCGAAAACCTCATCGCCGCGAGCGCACTGGTCGTCGCGGCGGCCCCGTTCAAGCCCGCGTTGCGCCGCCGCGTCCTCGCCGTCTGGAACGTCATCGGCTTCGTCGGGCTCGTGTTGCTGACCTACAATGTCACCCGGCTGGCCGGTGACGACGAAGCGGCCGCGCAGCTGTTCGGCCAGTTGCCGCTCAATCTCCTGCCGCAATTCCTGCTCCCGCTCCTGCTGGTCACGCACTTCCTGATCCATCGCCGGCTCGAGCGCGAAAACCAGGCAGCCGCCGCCCGACCGGAATCGACCGACGCCTGAGCCGGGATCGTGCAGATGGTGGGCGTCGGTGTCCCTACCGACGCCTGTCGCCGCTGGGACAGCGGCGACCACCCCATGGTCAGGAGCTCATCAGTCGGGAATCGCGTCCAACGGCATGAGCCCGGCTGAGCTTCAGAACAGATCCTGCGGCCGTGCCGTCGCGGCCGCGACCGTGCGGTGCTCCGGCAGCTGCGTCTTGAACCACGTGCGCTGCTTCTTCACCAAGGCGCGGGTGTTGCGCGCGATGGTCGCGGCCAGCTCGCTTTCCGCCAGTCGCCCCGCGAGGCAATCGACCGTCTCGCGGTAACCGATGGCCTTGGCTGCGCTCGGATTTCGCAACAATCCCGCATCGAGCAGCCGCCGCACCTCCGCCACGAGGCCATCGCGCAACATCTGCTCCACGCGCATCACGATGCGCCGCTCCAAGTCGTCGCGCTCGCGCACCAGTTCGCAGAGCCGCACGTCACAATCCGCGAAAGGCCCGGGCCGCGCGGCGAATTCCCGCTGCAATTCCGCCAAGGTGCGCCCGGCCGCCCGGCAACGCTCCAAGGCCCGCGTGACGCGCCGGGGATTCTGCACGTCCAGCGCGCCGAGTCCCTCCGGGTTCAGCCGGCGCAATTCCTCCACCAACGGCGCCAGTCCTTCAGCGTCCAAACGCGCGCGGATCTCGTCGCGCAGCGCCTCGGGCACGGCCACGTCGTCGACCACGGGACCGAGGAAAGCCTTGAGATAGAAACCGCTGCCGCCGGTCACGAGCACGGCGCGCCCGCGCCGGGCGATGTCGTCCACCGCGGCGCGGGCCTGCTCGGCATAGCGCGCGACATCCATCGGCTCATCGACGGCGCAGACGTCGATCAGGTGGTGCGGCACGCGCGCCAGCTCCGCGCGCGTGGGTTTGGCGGTGCCGAGATCCATCCCGCGGTAGAACAGCAGCGAATCGCAGGAGACGATCTCCGCCGCGTTCGCCTCCGCCCAGCGCAGGGCCAGCTCGGTCTTGCCGACCGCCGTGCAACCCGTGAGGACGTGGATGACCCGCGACATGCCGTCATCGAAGCGCGGCACCTGATCGTTGCAAAACTCCTTTTGCGTCGCCTCGCGGCGAGTCTTGGATGGACTGTCTCCGTCCGCGTGAAAGTCCGGTTCATCTTCAACCCCCACTCCGGCCGCAACCGCCGCGATCCTTCGCTGCGCGAACGCGCCGCGGAGTTCATCGCCCACTGCGGCTGGGACGGCACGGTCGTGTCGACCGAGCGCCCGCGCCACGCCACCGAGCTCGCCCGCCGCGCCGTGGACGAGGGGTGCGAGCTGGTCGTCGCCATCGGCGGCGATGGCACGATGAACGAGGTCGCCACCGCGCTGGTGAACACGCCCGCCACCTTCGGGCTCATCCCCTGCGGCTCCGGCAACGGCCTTGGCCGGCACCTCGGCATCCCCGGCGCAGGCCGGGGCGCATTTCGCACGCTCAGCGAGGGCTGCGTGCGCGCGATCGACACCGGCCGCGTGAACAGCAACCCCTTCTTCAACGCCATGGGCCTCGGCTTCGAGGCGGACATCGCCGTGCGGTTCAGCCGGCTGACGTCCCGCGGCCTCGCAGGCTACGTGCGGGTCGGCGTGCCGGCATTCTTTTCTCACCGGGCCGAACGCGTGACCCTGACGGACGGCACCGGACGCACCGAACTCGAGGCCTTCACCCTCGCGGTGCTGAACTCCGATCAATACGGCAACGACGCGGTGATCGCGCCGGGCGCGCGGGTGGACGACGGCCAGCTCGACCTCATCGCCGTGCCGCAAGTCGGCGTGTTCGCCGCGCTCGGCCTCGTCGGCCGGCTCGCGTTGCGCTCCTTCGACCGCGGGCGGGGCGTGGTGCGGCGCCAAGGCACGCACTTCGTCCTCGAGCGCCCGCAACCCGGCTGGATTCACACCGATGGCGAACCGCGGGCGGAGACCTCGCGGTTGGAAATCTCCGTGCTGCCGCGCAGCCTGCGCGTGATGGTGCCGCGACCGGCTATTCCTTCCGCGCGCGCTTCGCGGTGAAGACGCGGTTGCGGCCGGCTTTCTTGGCGGCGTAGAGCGCCTCGTCGGCCGCGGCGACCAGCTCCGAAGGCGAGGCCGCATCGTGCGGCATCTCGGCCACGCCGGCGCTGAGGGTCACGCTCAACGCGAGCGTCGGGCTGATCTGGCAGGGTGTCTCGGCCAGCAAGGCGAACAAACGCTCCATCGCCTCGACGGCCTGCTTGCGATCCGTCTCCACCATCACGATGGCGAATTCCTCGCCGCCGTAGCGCGCGAGGCGGTCGACGGTGCGCAACTGGCCGCCGAGCAGGCTGGCGACGTGCTTCAGCACCTCGTCGCCGACCTGGTGGCCGTGTGTGTCGTTGATGCGCTTGAAGTGGTCGATGTCGGCGAGCACGAGCGCGAAGGAGTGGTTGAAGCGCACGCTGCGCTGCCATTCCTCGTGGAGGATGCGCTCGAACTCGCGGCGGTTGAGCTGGCCGGTGAGCCCGTCGCGCGTGGCGAGGCGCTTGAGCTGCTCGAGGGTGTTGCCGAGTTTGCGCGCGTAGCGGATGGAGTGCTCGATGATGCGCGGCGTGAGCTCGCTCTTGACGAGGTAATCCATCGCACCGGCGTCCATCGCGGCCTCGTCGATCTCCTCGCTCGCCTCGGCCGTCAGGAAGACGACCGGCGTGGTGGAATCGGCGGCGCGGGCCTCGCGGAGCAGTTCCAAGCCGTCGCGGTCGCCAAGCCGGTAGTCGAGCACGCAGACCTGGTATTTGCCGGAGAGCAGTTTCTTCAGGCCAGTCGTGTAGTCGGACGCGGTGTCGAGCGTCCACGGGCCGCCACGGAAACGTCCGACGAAGCCCTGCATCAGGTGATGCTGGAGGCGATCGTCGTCGATCAGGAGGATGCGCGTGGGCTGGGAATTCGGCATGGTCAACGCAGCCCCGCGACGAGTTCGGCGGCCTTGGCCTGCAAGGCCGGGGCGATGCGGGCGGGGTTGTCGAGATGGGCCTTGATGACGTTGACGAGGGCGCTGCCGACGACCACGCCGTCCGCGGCGCCGCCGACGCTGCGCACCTGCGCGGGCGTGGAGATGCCGAAGCCGACCGCGACCGGCAACGGCGTGTGGGCCTTGATGCGGGCGACGGCCTCGGGGATGCCGCCGGCCATCTCGGCGCGTTCGCCGGTCACGCCTTCGCGCGACACGTAATAGATGAAGCCGGTGGTGGCCGCGCAGATCCTGGGCAGGCGGGCGTCGGGCGTCGTGGGCGCCACGATCATCACGGTCTTCATGCCGTGGCGCGCGCAGGCGGCGGCGAATTCCGCGCCTTCCTCCGGAGGCAGGTCGAGCACGAGCATGCCATCCACTCCGGCGGCGCGGGCGGCCCGGACGGATTCGTCCACGCCGTTGGCGAACACCAAGTTGTAGTAGGTGTAGAACACGATGGGCACCTCGGTCGTCGCGCGGACCTGACGCACGAGTTCGAGCACGCGGGCGGTCGTCATGCCGCTCGCGAGGGCGCGCTGGGCGGCGAGCTGGTTGGTGAGGCCATCGGCCAGCGGATCGGAGAACGGCACGCCGAGTTCCAGCACGTCGATGCCGGCCTGGATCACGGCGCGGCAGACGGCGACGGAGGTGTCGAAATCCGGATCGCCGGCACAGAGGTAGGCCACGAACGCCGCGCGCTGCTGGGCGCGGGCGGAGGCGAAGGCGTGGGCGAGACGATCCATGGAATGGCCACGAGAACACAGGCGCACCCGTTCGCCAACGCGGAATTGTGTCAGAATTTCAGAGGTGAAACTCGACCAGCACGGGCCGGTGGTCCGAGAGGTAGCTGCGCACGACCGTCACTTCGATGCGCTGGCAGCCGCTGGGCAGATAAACGTAGTCGAGCGCGCGGCGCGGGAAGAACGACGGGAAGGTGTGCTGCGCCCGGCCGCCCTGGCCCTTGGGGATGAGCGTGTAGTTGTCGAACTGCTCGAAATAGCCGAGCAGCATCGCCGTGGCATCGGGGGTGTGGGAGGGATTGTTGAGGTCGCCGCACACGATCGGCCCGGCCGCCCAGTGCGCGGCGCGCGCGGCCCGCTGCTCATCCAAGAACGCCATGAGATGCTCCGCCTGCCGCAGCCGGGATGGGCGGGAGCTGTGGTGCATGTGGACATTCACGAGCGGGAGGAGGCCCGCGGGGGTCTCCACTTCGGTGAAGAGCATGCCTTTCTCGCCCAGCAGGCGCTTGCCGAAGGAGACATTCTGCTGGTGCACGATCGGGTAGCGCGAGAGGACGGCATTGCCGTAATTCAGGTGGATGCGGCCGGCGAGGCGGTTGTTCACCCCGTGCACGGCGTGCGGCAGGCCGGTGTGGTCGCGCAGGTAGGCCAGGTGGTCGAAGCTGCCGTTCCAGAGGGAATTCTCGTCGATTTCCTGCAAGGCCACCACGTCCGCGTCCAGCCGGTGGATGAGATGCGCGATGCGCAGCAACTGATGGCGGATGCGCGTGCGCGTGCGCAGCGTCTGGTGCAACCCGAGACCGCGGGCATGCGCGATGTTGTAGGTGAGCAGACGAATCCGCGCCATGGACTTAGCTCATATCCCTCGAGGCGCCGCCGCGAAAGCAAATACCCGGCGCCGCCCCGGACCGAAGAAGAGGTTGACAGCGCGGGCTGACTCTGGATTTTCGGCCCTTCCTCACGGCGGTCATAGCTCAGTTGGTTAGAGCACAAGATTGTGGATCTTGGGGTCGCGGGTTCGAGTCCCGTTGGCCGCCCCATTTTTGAGAGCGAAAGGCGCGCATGGCGTCTCGCGGCGTAAAAATTGATGCCGTAACCAATGTAAAATTCGCCTCGCTTCCGCCGCCCCGAGGTATTCGGCTGAACGGGTATGATTTCGCTCAAGAAGCTGCTCGGCAAAGAAGAGAAGTTCTACGATCTGCTGGAGGCCAGCGCGGAGGAGGCGAAAATGGCGGCCGGCCTGCTGGCCAAGATCCTCGCGCAATCGGACTCGGGCCAGGCCTCGAACATCCACGACATCGTCCAGACCCGCCGGAAGGACAAGCGCATCACCCAGCAAATCACCGAGGAGCTCTGCAAGACCTTCGTCACCCCGCTGGAGCGCGAGGACATCGAGGCCCTCTCGGTCGCCCTCTACCGCATCCCCAAGACCGTCGAGAAGATCGTCGAGCGTCTCACCATCTGCCCGGCCCGCGTGCCGCGCGAGAGCCTCCAGCGTCAGGTCGTCCTGCTCGAGGACGCCGTCGAACAGGTCAATTTCATGGTGCGCCAGCTGCGCAAGGGCACCCAGATCAACCGCATCACCGACGCCCAGTCCCGGCTCCAATTCGCCGAGGGCGAAGCCGACAAGGTCATGCTCTCCCTCGTCAAGGACCTCTACAACGGCCCCTACGACGCGAAGGAAGTGGTCATCCTGATGGAGCTTTACGACTTGGTCGAAGCCGCCGTCGACCGCGCCCGCGACGCCGGCCAGATCGTCTTCCAAATCATGCTGAAGTATTCCTGAACCCCCGCCCGCCCGAGTCATGACCATCTTCCTGATCGTCCTCCTGGCGGCGCTGGTGTTCGAATACATCAACGGGTTCCACGACGCGGCGAACGCCATCGCCACCGTCGTCTCCACCAAGGTCCTCACGCCCCGCCAGGCGATCATGCTGGCGGCCTTCTTCAACCTCGTCGGCGCCCTCATGGGCACCGCGGTCGCCACCACCATCGGCAAGGGCCTCGTGGACACGAACCACGTGACGATGATCACCATCTTCTCCGGTCTGATGGGCGCGATCATCTGGAACCTCATCACTTGGTGGCTCGGCCTGCCCTCCAGCTCGAGCCACGCGCTCATCGGAGGCCTCTGCGGCGCCGCGCTGGCCTCCTCCAAGGGCGACTGGAGCGTCATGACTTGGTCGGCGGTCGACGCCAAGGGCGCGGCGGTCGGCCTCTGGCCCAAGGTCGTCGCGCCGATGCTGACTTCCCCGCTGATCGGCTTCATCGGCGGTGCGGTGCTGATGTTTTTGCTCATGATGCTCATCCACCGCTTCACCCCGCGGACGGTGAACAGCGTCTTCGGCAAACTGCAGATCGTGAGCGCCTCCTTCATGGGCTTCAGCCACGGCTCCAACGACGCCCAGAAAACCATGGGCATCATCGCCCTCGCCCTCTTCACGGGCACGAAGGCGGGCGTGTTCGAGAATCTGCCGCACTGGGCGCACTTCCTCTACACCCCCGAATTCACCGTGCCGCGCTGGGTCATGATCACCTGCGCCGTCGTGATGGCCGCGGGCACGGCCGGCGGCGGCTGGCGCATCATCCGCACGATGGGCCATAAGATGGTCAAACTGCAGCCGGTGCACGGTTTCGCCGCCGAGACGACTGCCGCCCTGATCATCCACGGCGCCTCCACTGTTGGCATCCCGCTCTCCACCACCCACGCGATTTCGACCTCCATCATGGGCGTCGGCGCGGTGAAACGCTTCGGCGCCGTCAAATGGGGCGTGGTCGAACGCATCATCTGGGCCTGGGTGCTCACCCTGCCCGTCTGCGGCCTGATCGGCTACTTTGTCGAGAAGGCCTGCGTCTCGCTCGGCTACCAGTAAGCGGCCCGGCCAGCCGGGCCGTGCGTCAGCTCTCGGCCGTGGCGTCCCCGGCGGGAGGCTGCGGCTGCTTGATCGACTCGTTGTGCCGCACGTCCTTGCCCTTCGCGAGGTAGATCATCTCCTCGGCGATGTTGGTGGCGTGGTCGGCGATGCGCTCGACGGACTTCGAGATGAACATGAGCTCGAGCGCCCGCGCGATCGTGTCGGGGTTCTCGATCATGTAGCTGGTGAGCCGGCGATAAACGAGGCGGTTGATGTTATCCACCTCCGCGTCGCGGCGGATGACGGCGAGCGCCTTCTGCTCGTCCTCGTGCACGAAGCAGTCGAGGGCGTCGCGCAGCATCTCCAGCGCGATGTGCGCCATGCGCGGGATGTCGGCGTAGAGCTCGAGCTTGGGCTCGATGGCGAGCTTGCGGGCGCGGCGGGCGATGCTGGTTGCCTCGTCGCCCACGCGCTCGAGGTCATGCGATGCCTTCATGCCGACGATGACGAGCCGGAGTTCCGAAGCGATCGGACCGCGCAGTGTCATGTAGCGGATGGCCTCGTCGTCGATCTGCACCTCAAGCTTGTCGAGCTCGTCGTCCGCTTGGATGACGCGGTCCGCGAGGGCGAGGTCGGCTTCGGTGAGCGAGTGCACGGCGAGGCGCACCTGGTCGATGGCGCGGTCGCCCATCTGGAGCAGCTTGGTGCGCAGGGCTTCCAGCTCGTTGTCGAAGAATCGTTTCATGTGGGGCATCGGGAAGGTCTCAGCCGAAGCGGCCCGAGACGTAGGCCTCGGTCTGCGGGTTGGAGGGGTTCATGAAGATCGTGCGGGTCTCGGCATATTCGACTAGACGCCCGAGGTAAAAGAAAGCCGTCTTGTCCGAGACGCGCGCGGCCTGCTGCATGTTGTGCGTGACGATGACGATGGTGTAGCGGGCCTTCAACTCGTGGATGAGCTCCTCGACCTTGGCGGTGGCGATGGGGTCGAGCGCGGAGCAGGGCTCGTCCATCAGGATGATGTCGGGCTCCACGGCGATGGCGCGGGCGATGCAGAGGCGCTGCTGCTGGCCGCCGGAGAGGCCAAGCGCGCTCTGGTGCAGGCGGTCCTTGACCTCGTCCCAGAGCGCAGCACCGCGCAGGCTCTTTTCCACCACCTCGTCGAGGCGCGGCTTGCTCTTCACACCCTGGATGCGGAGCCCGTAGGTGATGTTCTCGTAGATCGACTTCGGGAAGGGGTTGGACTTCTGGAAAACCATGCCCACGCGCTTGCGGAGTTCGATGACGTCGACGCGCAGATCGTAGATGTCGACGCCGTCGACGCGGATCTGTCCGGTGGTGATGCGGGCGCCGTCGATGAGGTCATTCATGCGGTTGAGGCAGCGCAGGAGCGTGCTCTTGCCGCAGCCGGAGGGGCCGATGAAGGCGGTGACCTTGCGCTCCTCGATGGCGAGCGTGATGTCGTGCAGGGCCTGCGTCGCGCCGTAGCAGAAATCGACGTCGTCGATCTCGATGATCGAGCGGGCGGCGGGCGCGGGCTGGGCCGCGGGCGCGCCGGCCAGCGCGGCGGACCGGACGGAGGCGGGGATGACGGTGGGCTCGGACATGAAGGAAGACGGGGTTACCATTTGTATTTCTTCCGCAGGCGCACGCGGAGGATGACGGAGGTGGCGGCGATGGCCGCGACGGTGAAGAGGAAGACGAAGGCCGTGCCGTATTGGACGTCGCGGGTGTATTCGTTCTGCGGGATCTTCGAGGCGACGACGTAGATGTGGTAGGGCAGCGCCATCACGCCCTGGAAGAAGAAGTCGTTCCACTTCGCCACCTGCCAAGGTAACTCGTCGCGCACGACGAAGGCGGCGGTGAACATGATCGGCGCGGTCTCACCCGCCACGCGGGCGATCGACAGGACCGAGGACGTGAGAATGCCCGGCAGTGCGTAGGGCACCACGTTCTTCAGGATCGTCTGCAACTTCGTCGCCCCGAGGGCGAGCGAGCCTTCGCGATAGCCCTTCGGCACGGACTTGAGCGCCTCCTCCG
>JAMPXH010000139.1 GCA_023701285.1 Candidatus Didemnitutus sp. | reverse complement strand
GGTCGCCGCTGTCCCAGCGGCGACCGGCGTCGGTAGGGACACCGACGCCCACCTCCTGCATGATCCAGGCTGGGCCTAGTATTCGCTGCGCCGGTCCGCGCCGCGCGGGGTGAACAGCGTCTGCGCCAAGAAGCCCAAGCCCAGCGCGCCCGCCAGCGTGCGCATGTTGCGGAACGCACCCAGCGCATGCTCGATCGGCGCCGACTGCGGCTCGCGCACCCGACGCAGCGCCAGCAACACGAACAACGCCCACACCGGCAACGAGAGGAAGAAGACTTGATAGGCCGCGGCCGCACTCGCCCCGCGTGCCAAGCCCCACGCCAGGCCTTGGCCGACGACGATCGGCGCCACCGCGGTGCCCAGCGCGATGCAAGCCGTGTTCAGCCCCACCGCGAGGCCGCGGGCGCCGGGCGGCATGAGTTTCATGAGGAGATTCAGCTGCGCGAGCACGATGCCGGCGTTGATCGCGCCGGTGAAGGCCCAGACGGGATAGAGCAGCACGTGCAAGTCCGGCGTCAGGAAGGCCCAGGTGAGATTGACGGCCGTCCACAGCGGCACGGCGCAGAACAGCACCGGACGCGCACCGAATCGCGCGATCAAGCGGCCCCACACCGGCAGCGCCAGCGCGCCGAAGAGCAGCGAGAGCGCGAGCGGCACGCTCGCCGCGTGCGGCGCCTCGCCCAGCACCGACAGCATGAAGACCGGCTGAAAAGCCGAGTAGCCGTTGAGCATCGCGCCCCACACGACACCGAACAGAACCATCGACCAGAACGCCTTCTCACCCCGCAACGCGCGCCATTGCCCGGCCCAGTCCGCCCCGCGCGGCGAGACCGGATCGCCCCGCGCGGGATTGCGTGCCGCCACGACGGCCGAGAAGCCGCGCAAAACGCAGGAAAACAGGATCACGCCCGCGATGACGGGCAGCGTGGGCCAGCGCAATGCCACGCCCGCCAGCAGCAGGAACGCGAGATTCGAGAACTGCGCCCAGCGGTTGCGCCGGGAAAAATACACCGCCCGCACGCGCGCCGGCACCCACGATTGCATGTAGGTCGTCCACGCCACGGCCATCACCGATGCCGTGAGTCCGCACCCGAAGAGAAACCAGCCCGCCCAGACACCCGGCCGGGCCTGCACAATTTCCGGCGCCGCGAGGAGGAGGACCGCGAAGGCGGCCCAGATGAGGATGTTGATCCAGATCGTGGCCACGAACACGTCGCGCGCCCGGAAATGCGCGAACACCACGCCGCCGAGCGGCAACTGCAACAAATTGCACCAGAACGGCAGCGAGACGAGCCAGCCATAGGTGTCCGGCGGCACGCGCAACGCCTCGGCGAGCAGCACCGCGATCACCAGATTCGCCGGCAAGTTGAGATAGACCAGCGGCATCGCCAGGATGCCCTCCCACGTGCTGCCGATCAGGCTGCGTCGCAGCGGGGTCGGGCGTCGGGACGCGTGCAGGTCTGACGGCATGGGCTTACCTTAGCGGTCGTGTGACGGACGTCTAGTCGCGCGCGTGTGTCTGGTCACAAACGTGCGGCGCCGGACCGGCCGCGGGCCCGGACAAACAGGGGACCGGGATGCGCGCTCAGCGTTTGCCACGCGGCTGCTTCCACTCGGCGGTGATGCGCGAGCTGAATCCGCCGCGGGCCTTCCAATCGGCGACGATCGTGAGGCTGCGGGGCTTGAGCACCTTGCCCAGATCGTCGCAGATCTTGTTGGTCGCGGCCTCGAAGAAGATGCCCTCGTTGCGGTAGGCGTGGAAGTAGAGTTTCAAAGACTTCAGCTCCACGCAGACCTTGTCGGCCACGTAGCGGACCGTGATGTGGGCGAAATCGGGGTGGCCGGTCATCGGGCACACGGAGGTGAACTCATGGTGCGTGTGCTCAATGATGAAGTCGCGGTGCGGCGCGGGATTCGGGAAGGTTTCGAGGATCTTGGTGTCGGCCATGACGGAGGGAATCGCCGCCAGTGAAGAGTCCGCGTCCGGAAAAGCAAGGGCGGGGCGGACGCAGCCAATCCTTGCACCGGTCGACACGCCCGCGGCGGGACCGGTTCGCCAGCGGCATGCGGCACGGGGACAGCGGGGTGGGTTTTCACGGCGCGACTGCACTGTGGCGTTGCGTGCGGCGGGGGCGGTTGCTTAATCGCAGCCTCCCTCTGTGAAACTCAATCCGGGCCTTGATCTGCGCCAGTTTTTCAAGCTCACGACGCGCGAGCGGTCGGACTGGATCAACCCGTTTTGCATGGCGGTGCTGGCCCTGTTCGGGGTGTTCTTCATCTACAGCGCCCAGCTCGCATCCTCGCAGCACCAGTGGTTGATGCAGATCGCGTGGCTCACCTTGGGCAGCATCCTTTATCTTGCGACCTCGCTGCTGGATTACCGGCTTTGGCTGAAATACGCGCACTGGGTTTACTTGGCGGCGATCGCGTTGCTGATCGCGGTGCTCATCCCGGGTGTCGGAAGTGTAAAAATGGGCGCGCAACGTTGGCTGGATTTCGGTCCGGCGTCCTTCCAACCCTCCGAATTGGGCAAATTTGCCGTGCTTGTCACCACGGCGTCCATCCTCACCGGCAACCGGCTGGGCACCGTGCGGGATTCTTTGCAAGTCCTCGTCAAATTGGCCCTTGCGGTGGGTTTTCCCATGCTGTTGATAGTCGCCGAACCCGACCTCGGCAGCGCGCTCGTGATCGCCCCGATGGTCTTCGCCATGTTGTATGTTTCGAATCTGTCGTTGCGCTTTTTTGCCGGAGCCTTGGGTGTTTTCGCCCTGCTGATCGGCATCGTCGCGCTGGACGTGTGGCGATACGCTAATTTCTTGGAGGAAAACAATTTATCACCCACCCAAGACCGCGGAGCCTACGAGCAGCATTCTTGGGTGCCGCTCCGCGACTATCAGCGCAACCGTGTGCTGGCATTCGCTTTACCCGACAAGATCGACCCGATGGGCATCGGCTGGAACCAGCGCCAATCGCTGATCTCGGTCGGCTCGGGTGGCTTGTTCGGCAAGGGCTGGACCGAGGGCACGCAGGCGAAGCTCGGCTACCTGCCGCGCTCGGTCGCGCATAACGATTTCATCTTCTCCGTCATCGCGGAGGAGAAAGGCTTCCTGGGAAGCATCGCCGTCATCGGCGTGTTTGGAGTGTTGTTGTGGAACGGGATCCGCATCGCCGGACTCGCCCGCGACCGCTTCGGGATGTTGCTCGCCATCGGCGTCACCGCGCTGATGAGCGTCCACATCTTCGTCAACATCGCCATGACCATCGGCCTCGTGCCGGTGAAAGGCATCCCGCTTCCCTTCATCAGTTACGGCGGCACCTTTGTGCTCAGCTGCTGTTTGCTGCAAGGACTGGTTCAAAGCGTCTATCGGTTCCGGAGGGACTTCTAATGCAAGCGCCCCTCACCGTTATTGACCGCTCTGCCGGAATCTCCTGCGCCCAGCCTGCCCGCACCGAGGCGTCCGCCGACGTCAACCCACACCCCCGGCTAACGCCCACCCATGAACGACCAGCCCACCAATGCCGGCACCCCGACTCCGAACCGGGATGCCGCCGCTCGCCATGAAGAGGAGCTCTCCCAGCCCCCTCCCCTCAAACATAGCGAACCCATCACCACTGACCAACTGCGCTCCGAAGCCAAGGAACGCTCCCAGCAAAGACCCCTGCTCCAGAAAATCCTGAGCATCTTCCGCAAGGAAAAAGGCAGCTTCCGCGAACTCGTCATCAACTCCGAACCGCTCGAGAAGCGCGTCGCCCTCCTCGTCGACGGCGTGCTCGATCGTTTCGAGATCGAGCGCGAGTCCGACAACCGCATGGTCGGCGGCATCTACAAGGGCCGCATCAAGAACCTCGACCCCGGCCTCAAGGCCGCCTTCGTCGACATCGGCTACTCCAAGAACGCGTTCCTCCACTACTGGGACATGCTCCCCGCCGCCGCCGACTCCTCCGTCGAAGTCGTCCGCGTCAACAAGAAGAAGGACACCGGCCCCCGCAAAGCCGAGCCCACCGTGAAGGACATCCCGGGCATGTATCCGCCCGGCTCCGAGATCGTCATCCAAGTTACCAAGGGACCGATCGGCACCAAGGGCCCGCGCACGACCACCAACCTCTCCATCCCCGGCCGTTACCTCATCCTCACGCCGTTCTCCGACGGCTGCGGCATCTCCCGCAAGATCGAGGAACCGCACGAGCGCAAGCGCCTCAAGACCCTCATCAACGAGCTCACCATCCCGGAAGGCATGGGCGTCATCGTCCGCACCGCCGGCGAAGGCAAAAAGATCCGCTACTTCGTCCGCGACCTGCACCTCCTCCTCAAGAAATGGGAGGAGATCCAGCGCAAGATGGAGACCGACCGCGCCCCCGCCTGCCTCTATCAGGAGCCCGACATCGTCGAGCGCACCGTCCGCGACTTCCTCACTGAGGACATCGACCGCGTGCTCATCGACAACGAGAGCGACTTCAAGCGCACGCAGGACCTCGTCGCCCAGATCTCGTCCCGCTCACGCAGCAAGATCGCCTATTACAAGGACAGCATCCCTGTCTTCGAACGCTACAACATCGAGCGCCAGATCGAGCAGACCTTCCAACGCAAGGTCCAGCTCCCTTCCGGCGGCGAGATCGTGATCGACGAGACCGAGGCCCTCATCGCCATCGACGTCAACACCGGCTCCCACAAGAGCCGCTCCGGCGACGAGAAGAACACCATCTTCCAGGTGAACATGGAGGCCGCCGTCGAGATGGCGCGCCAGATCCGGCTCCGCAACATCGGCGGCCTGATCATCATGGACTTCATCGACATGAAGGAGCGGCGCCACCGCCAATCGGTCTACGACAAGATGGTGGAGCTCATGTCCGAGGACAAAGCCAAGACCCACATCCTGCCCATCTCGCAGCTCGGCATCATGCAGATGACCCGCCAGCGCCAGCAGGAATCGCTCTCGGCCAACATCTACACCGCCTGCCCGTATTGCCACGGTCGCGGCATCGTGAAGAGCGCGACGACCATGTCTGTCGAACTCCAGCGCCGCCTCTCTTCCGTCGCGCGCCGCCTGCAGGCCCGCAAGGACAACAAGGAGTATTCCCTCCGCGTGCACGTGCACCCGAGCATCCTGGAGCGCCTTCGCGCCGAGGACGCCGACCTGCTCGTGCGCATGGAGAAGCTCTTCGGCGTGAAACTGGCCTTCCGCGCCGACCCGAACTACCACGTCGAAAACTTCAAGATCATCAACGCGCTCACGAACGAGGAATACCGCTGAGCCTCACCTGCGAGCGAACACCGCTGCGTTAGCGTCGCGACTTCACCACGCGATTCACGCCGACCGAAAGGTCGGCGTTTTTTTGTGCAGCGGTGCGGCAATGCTGCCACAGCGCCAATGGATGTCCGTGATCGACACTACCGCGCAGACGTAGGTGCCCCTGCCGCCCTAATCCAGTAGGCCAAAAAAAAGCCCCGCCGAAGCGGGGCTGAATGAACATATGAAAGCGTTCGCTTAGGCAGCCACCGCGAAACGACGGCGATAGGCAACGAAGCCCAAAGCCGCGAGCGCAAGAAGAGCCGCGTAAGTGGAAGGCTCCGGAATCGCCGAGGTGCCAACACTAACTGAATCAAACGAAAAGCGGAACAGAGAACCTGTTCCCAAACCTGCGATACCGAAGAACGAAAGGCGGGCAAATGGGGTCTGCGGGCAAATGGGTGCGGGCAAATGGGGTCTGTGCGGGCAAATGGGGTCTGGCTTTGTAGTTTGTGGTCACGAGGCTCGAAGCGCGAGAGGCTGGTGTGCCGGCTGGGCGCGAACCTACATGTGAGTGTGCTGCGCGAGCCCGATCCGCGCTTTACCGCGATGACTCGGAATGGCCAGGAGCGGTTCACCTATGCGGCTCATCCGGAGGATTCGCCCTCCCTTCCATCCAGCGGCGGCGGCGGAATTTCCAGTGTGCACGAGCAAGCGTGTCAGCGGCGCGTGCAAGCACGTGACGGGCGCGGGCAAGCTCGCTGCCCACGTCGGGCGTGCATGGCGTTTCCGGAAGCGATGCGCCGGCGCGGGGCGCATCGCCGGTCCAGAGCTTCACTCCGGCAAATTGGGAACGACCTTCAACCGGAAGAAGAGGTGCGGGGCCGAGCTGAGCGGGTATTGGGCGCGCCAGGTCTCAATGCCGTTGGTCTCGCCAAGCTTCGCCACGACGAGGGAGATCGTGTTCCAGTCGGTGAGGTTGGTCGATGCCTGCACCGTGTAATTCACGTCGCTGCGATCGGCCGGGCGCGTGTAGGTGAAGGTCCAGTGTGTGGCGCTCTGCCCGACGGTCGGCAAGCCGGCGACCGAAGCCTGGCGCGGGTGCAGACCGAGCGCGTATTCGACCAGGTTCGGGAGACCATCGGCGTCGGGATCGGCGTTCGGGCCGGCGAGCGCGGCGTTCTGCAGCTCGGCCTCGGAGAAATATTCCACGCTCCACGCGGCGAAGCCGGCGGCGTTGACTCCGAGTTCGGCGGCGTTGCTGGTCACGCTACCGGCCACATTCGTGACGACGACGGTGTAGCTGCCGGCATCGGCCGGGGCGGCGTTGGCGATGGTGTAGGACGCTCCGATCGCGCCGGGGATCGCGCTGTCGCCCTTGAACCACTGGTAAGTCGGCGCGGGCGTGCCGGTGGCAACCACGCTGAACGTGACGCTCTGGCCGGCGTCCACGGTCTGCGCTTGCGGGTGCTGCGAGATGTTCACCGCCACGGCGGTGCCGATGGAGACGGTGAGCGTCGTGGCCGGACCGGCGCCGAGCGCGTTGTTGGCGCTGAGGCTGACAAGACTGGTGCCGGCGGCCTGCGGCGTGCCGGTGATCTGGCCGGCAACGTAGCTGAGGCCGGCGGGGAGCGCGCCGACGTTGAAGCTGAGCGGCGTGTTGGTGGCGGTCAGCGCATACGGGGCGATGGCGTAGCCGGCGTAGCCGACCAGCGTGGCGGGGCTGGTGATGGCGGACACGGGGCCGAGCAGGAGCGTGAGCGAAAACGCGGCGCTGGCGCCGTTGCCGTTGGTGGCGCCGAGCGTGACGGTGGTGACACCACCGACCGTGGGGATGCCGCTGATAACGCCCGTGGCGGGATCCAACGACAATCCGACCGGGAGGCCGCTGGCGCTGTAACTCGTCGGCGTGTGGCTCGCGACGATCTGGTAGGAAAAGGCGACGTTGAGATTCGCCGGCACGGAGGCGGCGCCGGTGATTTCCGGCACGGGGCCGGAGGGCTCGATGACGATGAGCAGGGTGACTTCCGTGCCGGTGCCGGCGGCGTTGTTGGCGCTGAGCGTGACCGGATAGGTGCCGGCGGTCGTGGGCGTGCCGACGATCTTCGCCTCCACCGCATCGAAGGTGAGGCCCGGAGGAAGCGCACCGACGTTGAAGCTCGTCGGCGCATTCGTGGCGCTGACCAAGCTCGTGAACGTTTCGCCCACGGCGCCGAGGGCGGTGAGCTCGCTGTCGATCTGCGGCGTGCCGGACGCGGCGGCGATGGCGAGCGTGAAGCCGAAGTTGTTCACGAACTGGCCGTCGTTGAGCGAGAGCACGCCGGTGAACACACCGCCCTGCGTCGGCGTGCCGCTGATGATGCCGGTCGTCGTGCCGAGCGAGAGGCCGTCGGGCAGCCCGGTGGCGCTGTAGGTCGTGCCGGCCGGCGCACCGGTGATCGTGTGCGTGTAAGGCACGCCGACCTGACCGGCGGTGAGGGTGACGCCTTGGGCGAAGGCCGGATCGGCCGCGAGGGCCAGACCGAGCACCAGGGCGACGCGGCGGAGAAGTTGAGCGAAGGAAATCATGGGAAGGAGGGAAAAGGTGGCCATGATGCGGGCTCAGCCGCCGATCTGGTAGCTGGCGGCGATGGTGAGGGTGAGCGTGACCGGCTGGCCCTCGCCTTGCGCGTTGGTCGCGCTGACAGTGACGAGGAACGTGCCGGAGACGGCGGGTGTGCCCGTGATCTGCCCGGTGGCCGCGTCGAGCGCCAGACCGGCCGGGAGGCCGCTGGCGAAATACGAGGTCGGCGCGAGCGTGGCCGCGATGGTGTAGCTGAACGCGACACCGACCTGCCCCGGGACGGAGCGGGCGCTGGTGACGACCGGCGTGTTGGGTGCGGCGGCGACCTGGATCGTCAGCGGCGCGAGGTTGCTCTCGCCTCCGGCGTTGGCTGCGCGCAACTGGACCACAATCGGGCCGGGCGTCGTGGGCGTGCCGGCGAGCGCGCCCGTGGCGGTGTTGACGAGCAACCAAGGCGGCGCCTCGAGCGCCTCGAACGAGGTGGGCGCGTTCGTGGCCGTGATCGTGTGCGCGAAGGGCACGCCGACTTGCGCGGAGACCGAGGTGGCGCCGGTGATGACGGGCGCATCCGGCGCCGGGCTCACCGTGAGGGTGAGCGTGCGCGGCAGGCCGGTGCCAGCCTCGTTCACACCGACGAGCGAGACGGCATAGGTGCCGGCCTGCGATGGCGTGCCGGCGATGAGGCCGGTCGACGGGTTCACGGCCAGGCCCGGGGGCAGGCCAATGGCGTCGAGGAACACCGAAGGCGGGAACGGCGTCGTCACCGGCACATGGGTCGCCGTGATCCGGTAGCTGAACGGCGCGCCGACGATCGCGGGAGCGGAGACGGGGCTGGTGATGACCGGGGCGTTGTCGGCCGGCGCGATGCTGATGAGCAGCGGCTGCGGCTGG
>JAMPXH010000025.1 GCA_023701285.1 Candidatus Didemnitutus sp. | reverse complement strand
TCGTGCTCGAGATCTGGACGGACGGCCGCATCACGCCGGACGACGCCCTCAAGCAGTCCGCCTCGATCCTCAAGCACCACCTCGACGTGTTCGATCGCGTCTCGCAGGAGAGCTACGAGTTCGAGTCGCAGGCCGCCGAGGTCTCCGAAGAGCAGAACAAGCTCCGCAAGCTGCTCAACATGTCCGTCAACGAGATCGAACTCTCGGTCCGTGCGGCGAACTGCTTGAACAACGCGAACATCACCACGGTCGGCGAACTCGCCATGAAGACCGAGCAGGAGATGCTCAAGTATCGCAACTTCGGCAAGAAGTCGCTCAACGAGATCAAGGAGAAGCTCGAAGCCCTCGGCCTGTCGCTGGGCATGAAGTTCGACGAGCGCCTCCTCGAGAACAAGAAAGACCTCTAAGGATTTTTGATTTCCGATTCTGGATTTTCGATTGGTCGAAACCCAATCGAAAATCCGCCTTCGCGCCGCGTAGCGTCGCCAACCGAAAATCGAGAATCCAAAATCGAAAATTTCACCGGCTCTCGCGCCGTCCGCTGCCGCCCAACGCTGCGACCGGATTGCCGATCGGGAGCCGATAACCCAGACCCACAATGCGTCACAATAAACACCACGCCTCCCTCGGCGTCACCCGCGAGCACCGCAAGGCGATGCTCTCCAACATGGGCGCCTCGCTCATCAAGCACGGTCGCATCGAGACCACCCTCACGAAGGCCAAGGCCCTGCGCCCCTTCATCGAGAAGGTGATCACGAAGGCCAAGAAGGCCGCCGCGCTCCCGAAGGAAAACGGCAAGCTCTCCGCTTCCGCCATCCATCTCCGCCGCCTCGCCCTCAAGGACGTGCGCGACGAGTCCGCCGTCACCCTCCTCTTCAACGAGAAGGTCGCGCAGTTCGAGAAGCGCTCCGGCGGCTACACCCGCATCTACAAGCTCGGCGCCCGCAACTCCGACTCCGCCGAGATGGCGCTGATCGAGTTCATCGGTGCCGACGATCAGGGCTACAAGAAGTCCAAGGGTGCTAAGAAGGCCAAGAAGTCTCCGGCCAAGAAGGCCGCCAAGACCGAGGCCCCCGCGGAAGCCGCTCCGGCGGCCGATGCGCCGAAGGCTGAATAACCGGGCCCTTCGCTCCACTCTCAACGCGCCGCACCGCAAGGTCGGCGCGTTTTTCTTGGGTGGGTCCCGACAAGCCCGGGCGAGGGGCGGCCACGCCATGTTTGCCCTTGGCGGACGGTGGCTTTGCTGGGAAAGTGCCGCGCATGCTTGCTCCGGAATTCACGTTCGAAGTCGTCCTCTACGGGCTGCTCACGCTCGGCGTCTTCCTCGGGCTTGGCTTCTATTACGATCGCCGCGACCGGGCCTTTTATCATGCGGATCGCCGGAAGATTTCCTTCCACTGCATCCGCTGCGATCACCTCTACACCCGGAAGGCGGGCACCGAAACGGCGCCGTGCCCGAAGTGCGGGCACGTGAACACGCGCCTGAAATTTTAGGGCTGGTTACTTAACTGTAGCCGCAGAACCCAAATGGTAGCGGCGAGCGTCCCCCTCGCCACGGGTGAGGTGGCCGCAAGGGACGGCGGCTGCCCCCTGCAACGACCGCCACACTATTCCTGAAATTGCGCGGACGCTCACGTTGAGCCTTTATCTCGGGCCGCTCATCCCGCCGGAATGTCCGCCGCAGCCGCGGTGCAGCCTGCACCGCGGACGCTTACTTGAACTTGTCCCGCATTGCCTGCAAACCGGGGATGCCGGCCATGAGGTGCCGATGCTGCGGTTCGAAGTATTGCACCAGCGAGCGCTGGTGCAGACCGACCAGAATCGTGAAGATGTAGCCGCGGTGGCCGGGCGACGTCGAGGTCGGGTGATAGCCGCGGTCGATCAGGAAGGTGTCGCCGTGGCGCGTCATCACGGCGCGGGGTTCCTCGCCTTCGTTGTAGCAGTATTGTCCGCCGAAGCCGGTCTCGGGTTGGAAGCGGTAGTGATAGACCTCCTCAAAAAACGTCTCCTCCGGCGGACGCTCGGTGTCGTGCTTGTGCGGCGGATAGCCCGACCAACAGCCTTCGTCGGCGTAGAGCTCGCTCACCAGCAGATTGCCGGCCCGACCGGCATGTTGCTGCCCCAGCACATGGAAGATTCTCCGTCGCGACTTCGTTTCGTTCGAACCGACGTCCACCATTGCAACTTCCTCCGGGCGCACGCGGAAGGGTGTGTGACTGGTGGCACAGCGGCCGCCAGCGATGGCGACCTCCGCATCGGTGTGCGCAGTGATTTCGAGTGGCTCCAGCCCCGCGTAGACGGAGTCCGCCGGCCCCGACCAGACGTCGGCGCGTTGGCCGACCGAAGCGAACCGGACGTCGCCGGCCTTCACGTCCGCGGTGCCGGAGAGCACGACCGCCAGCAGCTCGCAGCCGGGGACGTGTGCGCGGCAAACCTCTCCGGCGCGGAGACGGAGCAGATTGAAATAAGTAGCCTGCAGGACGCCGCCCGGGCGAACGAGCGGCTGGTTGCGATTGTCATAAGCCCGGATCAATTCGGCCATGTCCGCAGTCAAGGGCAGGCGGTCGCACGCAGCAAGCCGTCGCGCGGGGCGGGTGCTGTGTCGGTCGGCTTGTTTTTTTGGTTTCTTTCGCCGGCAAACTTTCCCAGCTTCCCGCATGGCGCAGACAATTGCCGTTCTCGATTTCGGTTCCCAGCTGACCCAGGTCATCGCCCGCCGCATTCGCGAGTGCGAGGTCTACTCTAAGATCTACCACTACGCGACGCCTGCCGCCAAACTTCGCGAAGAAGGCGTCATCGGCATCATCCTCTCCGGCGGTCCGCAGAGCGTCTATGCGAAGCAGGCGCCGCACCCCGATCCGGAGATTTTCAAACTCGGCGTGCCCGTGCTCGGCATCTGCTACGGCGTGCAGCTCATGGGCCACTTCCTCGGCGGCAAGGTCGAGCATTCCCAGGCCCGCGAATACGGACACGGTCACCTGACGATCAAGAAGCCCGGCAAGCTCTTCAAGGGCCTGCCGCGCAAGCTGCGCATCTGGAACTCCCACGGCGACAAGCTCGCCAAGCTCCCGCCCGGCTTCACCGCTATCGGCACGTCGGACAACTCGCCGTTCTCCGCGATCGAAGACACGAAGCGCCGCTTCTACGGCATCCAGTTCCACCCGGAGGTGTTCCACACCGAGCGCGGCGTGGACATGATCCGCAACTTCCTCGTCGGCGTCTGCGGCGCGCGGCAGGATTGGACGACCAAGGACTTCATCGCGCACGCCGTCGCCGACATCCGCGCCAAAGTGGGGAAGGGGCGCGTGCTCCTTGGCCTTTCCGGCGGCGTTGATTCGTCCGTCGCCGCGGCGCTCCTGCACAAAGCCATCGGCAAGCAGCTCACGTGCGTCTTCGTCGACAACGGCCTTCTGCGCAAAGGCGAGCGCGACTACGTCCGCGAACTTTACGGCAAGCATTTCAACATCGACCTCCGGGTCGTCGATGCGTCGAAGCTCTTCCTCAAGCGGCTCAAGGGGGTCACGGAGCCCGAGACGAAGCGCAAGATCATCGGCCGCACCTTCGTCGAGGTCTTTGAAAAAACCCTGAAGGACATCGGCCGCACCGCCGAATTCCTCGGCCAGGGCACGCTGTATCCCGATGTCATCGAGTCGGTCTCGATCCAGGGCAATCCGGCTTCGCTGATCAAGACCCACCACAACGTCGGCGGCCTGCCCGAGCGCATGAAGCTCAAGCTCATCGAGCCGCTGCGCGAGCTGTTCAAGGACGAGGTCCGCAAAGTCGGCGCCGCACTCGGTCTCCCGCGCGAAGTCGTCTGGCGCCAGCCGTTCCCCGGCCCCGGCCTCGGTGTCCGCGTCATGGGTGAGATCACCGCACAGAACCTCGAGATCCTCCGCAATGCCGATGCCGTGCTTCAGGAGGAGATGATGGCGACCGGTCTCTATTGGAAGGTCTGGCAATCTTTCGCCGTCTTCCTGCCGGTGAAGACCGTCGGTGTCTTCGGCGACGAGCGCACCTACGACTACGTCATCGCCCTGCGCATCGTCGAAAGCACCGATGCCATGACCGCCGACTGGGCCAAGATCCCGCACGACATCCTGCAACGCATCTCCAGCCGCATCACCAACGAGGTGCGCGGCGTCAGCCGCGTCGTGCTCGACATCAGCTCGAAGCCACCCGCGACGATCGAGTGGGAGTGAGCCGTCCCGGCCCCCGCTGCGAGGGGCGAGGCCCCGGCCCGCGGCCCGGGTGAGGGATTTCCCCTTGCGAACTACGGCACCCTTACCCACGGTTTGGGTCTGATAGACCATGAAATTCCGCACCCTCGTGTTGGCCTTGTGTATTTCCCTGCTCGCCACCGCGTCTTTCGCTGACAGCCGCGCGGACCAATGGATTGCCAAGGCCCGGCAGGCCTTGGGCGGGGAGGCGGCGCTCGGCACCCTCCAGAGCATCCATTTCAAAGGCACGCTCGAGACGACGCAGCAGGTGCCGGTCGATCCCGCCAAGCCCACGGAGCTGCGCGAGGAAAAGCTTCGCCTCGGCATCGATATCGTTTTCCAGAAGCCCTACCAGCAGCGCATGATCCTGCGCTCCGACAAGGTGGTCGAGACCACCGCCCTCGACGGCTACGATGCCTGGGTGCGCCGCGCGGATGCGACCAACGAATCCCAGTGGCAACTCACCCTGCTCGACACCCAGCAGGTGAAGCGCCTCCGCGCCAACACGTGGGAGAACCTCAATTTCTACCGCGACATCGAGAAGCGCGGCGGGAAAGTCGAGTATGTCGGCGAAGCCACCGTGGACGGGCGCGCCTGTGTGAAGCTGGTCTTCACCCACGATCCGGCGATCATCTTCACCCGCTACTTCGACCAAGCCACCGGCCGGCTCGTGAAGACCGAGACGGAGAACGGCGGCGAGATCCGGGAAGAGGGCGAGTTCGTCGTCAACGGCCTGCGCTTCCCGAAGAAACTCATCAACAAGGCGCCGAGCGGTCAGATCGCCACCATCACCTTCGAGGCGATCACCCTGAACGAGAAGTTTGCCCCGGCCGACTTCGAGGTCCCGATGCTCGTTCCGAACTGAGCCGGCGTCCCACGCCCCGCCACTAGAAGCGCCGGTTGCCCGGCGCTTTACTTTTTCTAAAGCCAAACCGCGGGCACCTTATTCATTGGCGCGGCTCCTTCCCGCGGGCGGCTTTGCTTTGCATGCCGCGGGGTTTTCTCCACGGTGGCGTCGTTCCCTCTTAATTACCCATGAGCGCCCTGATCAAAGTCGACGGCAAAGAATTCACGTTCCCCATCATGCACGGCAGCGAGGGCGAAAAAGCCATCGATGCCCGCAACCTCCGCAAGGACACCGGCTACATCTTCTACGATCAGGGCTACGGCAACACGGGCTCGTGCGAGAGCCAGATCACCTTCCTCGACGGCGACAACGGCATCCTCCGCCACCGCGGCTATCCCATCGACCAGCTCGCGACCTACTCCGAATACGTCGAGACCGCCTACCTGATCATCTACGGCGAGCTGCCCAACGCCAAACAGCGCCGCGATTTTGGCCGCAGCCTTCGCGACAACGCCGCCATCGGCACCCAGATGCAGCGCATCTTCGAGGGCTTCCCGGAATCGGCCCCGCCGATGGGCATGCTCACCTCGATCGTCAGCTCGCTCGCGGCCTATTACCCGCACCTCGCGACGAACAATTTTGAGAAGGACCTCGAGAACTTCGACCTGGCCGCGGCCATGGCCATCTCGAAGATCCGCTCGATCGTCGCGATGATCTACCGCTATCGCAACGGCCTGCCCTTCATCCATCCGCGCGACCTGCCCTTCGCCGACAACTTCCTGCACATGATGTTCTCGGACCCGTATGTGGCCTACCAGCCCATCCCCGAGGTCACGCGTGCCCTGAACCTGCTGCTCCTCCTCCACGCCGACCACGAGCAAAACTGCTCCACCTCCACGGTGCGCATGGTCGCCTCCAGCGGCGCCAATCTCTTCACCTCCATCGCTGCGGGCGTCTGTGCGCTCTCCGGCCCGCTCCACGGCGGCGCGAACGTGGCGGTGATGCAGATGCTGCAGAACATCCATGACGAGGGCGACGACGGCACGCGCTTCATCGAGGCCGCCAAGAGCGGTTCGAAGACGAACCGCCTCATGGGCTTCGGCCACGCCGTCTACCGCAACTTCGATCCCCGCGCCCGCATCATCGGCAAAGCCTGCGACGAGGTGCTCAATCGCCTCGGCAAGTCCGACCCGTTGCTCGACATCGCCAAGAACCTCGAACAGGCCGCGCTCAAGGACGACTACTTCGTCTCGCGCAAACTCTACCCGAACGTCGACTTCTACTCGGGCATCATCATGCGCGCGCTCGGCATCCCGACCGACATGTTCACGGTCATGTTCGCCATCGGCCGCGCTCCGGGCTGGATCGCCAACTGGAAGGAAGTCGCCTCCAACCCGAAGGGCCGCATCTACCGTCCGCGCCAGGTCTACGTCGGCCCCGTGCACCGCGATTACGTCCCCATGGGCGATCGCGGCTGAGCGCGCCGGCATTCGCCTCCCGAGTTTGCTCCCTTCCGGCCGGTCGCCTGACCGGCCGTCTTTGTGGGCCGGATTCCCGCATCGCGGGTGCGAACCGCAGCGGCTATCGCATTCTCACTTCTTTTCCGGCGGCGCGTGGAGGATCTCCTCCAGCCCGAGTCCGGTCATTTTCTGGAGTCCCGTGATCAGGCGCCAGAGGGCGAAGATCGTCACGACCATCGTGGGCAACACGATCACGGGCCAGCTCCAGCCGAGCATCGCGCTGTATTGCGCGTTGAACTCCGGCGTGTCCGGCATGGCGGTGATCAGATACCGGGCGAGGGCGTAGTTGAGCACCGCGCTCAGGAAAAACGACCCGGCCAGCAGCACCGTGGAGGCCTTCAGCAATCCCTCGAAGGCGGCGCGCATGCCGTGCTCGTCGATCGCCGCGTTGACGCGTGGCAGGTTGATGACCTGGTCGTTGAGCAGGAACGTGTGCACCAGCGGACGCTTCGTCCAATGCGAGACGATCACCGCCCCGCCGATCAACGCCGGCACGGCGGCCTCCTTCACGGCGAACCAGAACGGCTCCAACCGCATCAGCCCCAGTCCGCCCGTCGCCAACGTGCTCAGGAAGCCCACCGTGGGGACGAAGTTGAAACGCCGCCGCTGCCAGAAATCGTAGATGCCGTAGGCCAGCGGGAACGCCAGGGCCAGCAGCAGCGCCGGCATCGCCCCGAGCCGGTCGCTCAGCTTCGACAGGATTAGCATCGGCGCGGCGATGCTGAAGGCGAGGTTGAGCAGCAGGCTTTCCCGTTTGGGCGCAGGTTCGGACATGGCCTCAGAGCGAAAACGGAACCGCCCGCGACAGGAAGGAAGAAACTTTGCCGCGAACTATTTTCCTCGTTTCCTGTTGCCGGTCCATCCCGCATCCTTCCCGCATGATCCTTCTCGGCGTCAACATCGACCACTGCGCCACCGTCCGCCAAGCCCGCTATCGCCAGGCCGGCGCCACTGTCGGCGGCAATGTCGAGCCCGATCCCGTCACGCTTGCGCTCCTCTGCGAGCGGGCCGGCGCCGACGGCATCACCATCCACCTCCGGGAGGATCGCCGGCACATCCAGGATCGCGACGTCGAGCGCCTGTGCGAGGTCGCCGCCACGCGCGTGAATCTTGAGATGGCCTGCACGCCCGAGATGACCGCCCTCGCGCTCCGCCTCAAGCCGCACGCCGTCTGCCTCGTGCCCGAGAGCCGCGAGGAAGTCACCACCGAGGGCGGCCTCGACATCGTGAAGCATCGCGACAAGGTCGCGCGCGTCACCGACGCCATGAACGCCGCGGGCATCAAGACCTCGCTCTTCATCGATGCCGACGAGCACCAGATCGGCCTGGCGAAGAAACTGAACGCGCCGTGGATCGAGCTGCACACCGGCGCCTACGCCAACGCATACCACGGCTCAGCTCGCGCCGATGAGTTCAAGCGCCTGTGCGTCGGTGCCACGCAGGCCCACGCCCTCGGCCTCGTCGTCAACGCCGGTCACGGCATCAACTACGTCAACATCGCCGAGGTGCGCACCATCCCGCACCTGCACGAGCTCAACATCGGCCATAGCATCATCTCCCGTGCGCTCTTCACCGGCATCGAGGAAGCCGTCCGCGAGATGAAAGCCCGGATGAATCCGTGACTTTGCTCGTCACGAAATACACGAGAGACTGGCCGCTCCGGCCTTCCCTTTTCGCGCATTTTGTGTGTTTCGTGGTTTCTCTCCGATGAACATCGTTCTCCCTCCCGGCGGCACCCTCATCGGTCTCGGTTGCGACCTGATCGAGACCGAGCGCATCCGCAAAGTGCTCGAGAAG
Organism: Candidatus Didemnitutus sp.; assembly: GCA_023701285.1. GTDB lineage: Bacteria > Verrucomicrobiota > Verrucomicrobiia > Opitutales > Opitutaceae > Didemnitutus. The sequence continues at coordinate 32,736 of JAMPXH010000025.1, read as the reverse complement.
CACGGCGACCGTTTTCTCAAGCGCGTGTTCACCGACGAGGAGCGCGCGTATTGCTCGACCCTCGCTTACCCGCACAAGCACTACGCCGCGCGCTGGGCGGCGAAGGAAGCCGTGTCCAAGTGCTTCACGACCGGCATCGGCCCTCATCTGGAATGGACCTCGATTTCTGTCTACCACGGCGAGCGCAAGGAGCCGCTTGTCCGCCTCGATGCCAAGGCCACCGCGCTCCTGCATCAAGTCGGGGCCACGCACGTCTGGCTCAGTTTGTCGCACATCGACTCGCACGCGATGGCTGTCGCCGCGCTGGTGAAGCACGCTTGAGAATCCGCGCCGTGGCTCGCTGGGTCTGAGCTTCGCGCTTTCCCCGCTGCGCTGCTCGTCGTAGCCTGACGGCATGTCGACGGCCTGCACTCATCCGATCCTCTCCTGCGCCGAGGCGAAGGCGCTGGAGGTTGGTTTGCTGACGACCGAAGCCGGCGAGTGGGATGCCATGCAGCGCGCCGGAGCGGCGCTCGCCGCCGCGTTGACCGAAGATGCGCTGGAGATCGGTGGGCTGGGGGAGGCTCCGCGTCTCCTCGTCCTTGCTGGCAAAGGCCACAACGGCGGTGATGCCCTGCTCGCGGCACAGCGCTTGCTCGCCGACCGGGCGCGGGGCAGCGCCGATGTCGTGTTCCCTTTCGGCGCCGCGCCCTTGCGTCCGCTGGCGCACCGGGCCTTCGAGCAGTTGCAACGTGCTTTGCCCGGCCGCGTGCGCGTGCTCGACCTCGCGCAACTCAAACGCGCGTTCAGCAGCTACGATGCCTGTCTCGATGGCGTGTTCGGCTTCCAATTTCGTCCGCCGTTGGACGAGTCCGTCGCGGAACTGCTGGCGTGGATCAATACGCACCCGCGCCTCCGCGTGCGAGCGGCCGTCGACCTACCCAGCGGGCTGGGGGACGCGGGCCAGGGCAAAACTGTCTTCCGCGCCGATTTCACCTATTGCACCGGCAGCGTGAAATCCCCGGTCGTCGCACCCGCCAACGCGGCCTTCGTCGGTCGCGCGCGCTATCTCGATTTGGGGTTCTTCTCCCAGGACACCGGCAGCCCAACCGCGCCGCGGGTGCTGTTGCCCACGGTTCTTGGTCCACTTGCGGCGTTGCGCGCGGCGCAAAGCGACAAGCGCACCTTCGGCCATCTCGTGGTCGTCGGCGGCTCGCGGGATTATCCCGGTGCGGTGCTGATGGCCGTGCAAGCCGCGCTGCGCAGCGGCGTGGGGCTCCTGACCGCCTGCGTGCCCGAGCGTCTCGTGCCCGAATACGCGGCGAAGTTTCCCGAGGCGATGTGGGTCGGCTGGCCCGAGAATGCCGCGGGTGGCCTCTCCACGGAGGCCGTCGATCTCATCGCGGAGAAAGTCGGTCGCGCCACCGCGCTCGTGCTCGGCCCCGGCTTGGGCGCCGCGCCTGAGACGCTCGCCGCTGCGGAGGAGTTGGTCCGCCGCGTGAGCGTGCCGCTGTTGCTCGATGCCGATGCGCTCCGCCCGGACATCGTGTGGGCGGCAACGGGCAAGCGGGCCGTGCTCACGCCCCACGCGGGCGAGTGGCAGCGCCTCGGAGGCCGCACCGGGGTCGAACCGGCAAAGGGAGCCGCGGGCGGCGGCGAAACGATCGCGGTGCTGAAAGGCTGCCCGACACGCATCGCGACGTTCCCCCGCCGGTCGGAGACCGGCGCTATTCTGAACGCCGGTGTGGCGGGCAACACCTGCTACTCGTTCTTCGGCGGCCCGGTCCTGGCGCGCGGCGGGAGCGGGGATCTGCTGGCCGGGCTCATCGGCGGGCTGCTGGCGCAAGCGCCGGACGATTTGTGGCTCGCCGCGGCGCGCGGTGTCGTCTGGCATGGCCTCGCTGCAGATCGGCTTGCCCGCGACAGGGGCCAAGTGGCGGTGCAAACGACGCAGTGGCTGGAGTATCTCCGGCCAGCCCTCCACTGCGCGGACCATGTCATCCCCTGAACTCACCGAACGGCAGGCGTTCATGATCTTGAACGATCTGCCCAACATCGGCCCCATCACCCTCAACCGCCTGCTGGTCGAATTCGGCGGCGATCCCATCGCGATCCTCTCCGGCCAGAAACGCCGCCTCGAATCCGTGCGCGGCGTCGGCCCGGAGACCAGTGCCGCGGTGCTGAATTGGCGCACGCATTTCGACCTGCCGCGCGAGGAGGAGCGGCTCGCGCAGGCGGGCGCGACCTTCATTACGGCGCGCGATCCCGCCTATCCGCGCCTGCTCAAGGAAATCTCCGATCCGCCGATCGGGCTCTACCGCAAGGGTGACTACGCCTGCGATCAACCGTGCGTCGCCATCGTCGGCAGCCGGCGCACCACGCTCTACGGCCAGGCCACGGCGAAGAAACTCGGGGCGGAACTGGCGCGCCTCGGCTTCTGCGTGGTGAGCGGCCTCGCGCGCGGCATCGACACGGCGGCGCACGAGGGCGCGCTCGCCGTCGGTGGGCGCACCGTGGCGGTGACCGGCACGGGCATCGACATCATCTACCCGTCGGAGAACCTCGGCCTCTACCGGCGCATCGCGGAGTCAGGCGCCGTGCTTTCCGAGTTCCCATTCGGCCGGAAGGCCGACCGCCAGTCGTTCGCGATGCGCAACCGCATCGTCTCCGGCATGAGCGAGGCGGTCATCGTGGTGGAGAGCGACGTGGATGGCGGTGCCATGATCACGGCGCGTTTCGCCGGCGAGCAGGGACGCTTGCTTTTCGCCGTGCCGGGGCGCATCGACCAGCCGAGCAGCGCGGGCTGTCATCAACTCATCCGCGACGGCGCCACGCTGCTCACGGGTGTCGACGATGTGCTGAGCGAGTTGAATTACCTGCAAGGCCTGCGTCCCTCCGCCGTGGCCGCCGCGCCCGGACAGCCCAGCTTGCTCGAACAATTGCAGGGCGGGCTCTCCGAGGCCGAACGTCGTGTGATCGAGTGTTTCCGCGGCGGCGGCATCCTCGGCATCGATCAGCTGGCGGCGCACACCGGGCTTCCGGCGCCGGAAATCTCCGCGACGCTCATGCTGCTCGAGTTGAAAAAGCTCGTGTCGAAACGGGCCGACGGCACGTTCGAGCCGCGTTCCCCCGCCTGAATTTCCCCTATGAAAACCCTGCGTCTGTTCGTGTTGTTGCTTGCGGCTGCCTGCCTCCCAGCCGCCGGGCTCCCCGCCCAGGAAACCGCCAAGCGTGCCATCACGCATGAGGATGTCTGGTTGATGAAACGCGTGGGCGCGCCCAGCCCGAGCCCGGACGGCAAGTGGGCGGTCTTCGCGGTCAGCGAACCGGCCTACGATCCGAAGGAGGCGACCAGCGATCTGTGGCTGAAGTCGCTGACCGACGACACGCCGGCGCGGCGCATCACGTTCACCAAGGCAGGCGAAGGCGCGGTCGCGTGGTCGCCGGATTCGACGACGATCGCGTTCGTCACCCGCCGTGAAGGGGACGAGGCCGGGCAGGTTTACCTGCTCAACCTCGCCCAAGGCGGCGAGGCCCAGCGCGTGACCAATCTGACGCTCGGTGCGCGCGCGCCGAAGTTCAGCCCCGACGGACGCCAGCTGCTCTTCGTCAGCGATTTCTATCCGGGGGCGCAGGATCAGGAGGCGATCAAGAAGACCGCCAAGGAGCGCAAGGATCGCAAATACAACGCCCGCGCTTACGAATCCTTCCCGCCGCGGTTCTGGGACCGCTGGCTCGACGACAAGCGCGGCACGCTCTGGGTGCAGGAGGCCAAGGCTGACTCGCAGCCGCGCAATCTCCTCGCCGGCACCAAGCTCGTCGAGTTGCCCGGCTACGGCGGCGGACAGGGCGATGACGGCCAGTCGATCGAGGCCGAGTGGACGCCGGATGGGGCCGGGGTGGTCTTTATTGCGTCCACGAACCGTCACGAGGCGGCGCACGCCGATGTGTCGACGCACCTGTTCGAAGTCTCGCTCGCCGGTGGCGAACCGAAGCAGCTCACGCAGGACGACGGCAGCTACGGGCAGCTCGAATTCACCGCCGACGGACGCACGTTGCTCGCGATCTTCAACCCGAACAACGACGAGGTCTACAACAACTCCCGTCTGGTCAGTTTCGACTGGCCGGCGCGCGGCGGACGCAAGGTCCTCACGGCCGGTCTCGACCGCTCGGTTAGCCGCTATGCGCTCGTCGCCGGCAGCGGTCGCGTCCACTTCACCTACGAGCACGCCGGGTTGGAGAAACTCTACTCGATCGATCTCGCCGGTGGCGAGGTGCGCGAGGAAGCCTCGCCCGCGACCGGCTGCATCGGCGCACTGGCGGCCGGTGGCACGGCGCTCGTCGGCACGTGGGACTCGGTGGTGAATCCGGCCGAGGTTTACCGATTCGATGGTGGCCCGAAGGCTTTGACTTCGTTCAACACCGCGCGCGTCGCGGCGATCGACTGGGCGCCCGCCGAGCATTTCTGGTTCAAGAGCAGCCGCGGGCGCGACATCCACAACCTGCTCATCAAGCCGCCGGGCTTCGATCCGACGAAAAAATATCCGGTCTTCACGGTCATCCACGGCGGCTTCGCGTCGATGTGGCGCGACACCTTCGTGCTGCGCTGGAATTACCATCTGCTGGCGCGGCCCGGCTACCTCGTGGTGCTGACGAACTACACGGGCTCGACGGGCTTCGGCGAGGAATTCTCCCGTCGCATCAAGCACGACCCGCTCAAGACGCCCTGCGACGAGGTGAACGAGGCGGTCGATGAAGTCGTGCAGCGTTTCCCCTTCGCCGATGGTTCGCGTCTCGCCGCCGGTGGCGCGAGCTACGGCGGCCACATGGCGAACTGGCTCCAGGCGACGACGACGCGCTACAAAGCGATCGTTTCGCACGCCGGTCTCATGGATCTCGCGTCGCAATGGAGCACGAGCGACACGATCTTCGGACGCGAGACGCAGAATGGCGGCCTCCCGTGGGCCGGCAGCAAGGTGTGGGTCGAGCAGAGTCCGTTTTACCAGGGCGGCAATCACGCCGCGGGCACGGGCTTCCAATCCCCGATCCTGATCACGGTCGGCGAAAACGATTTCCGCGTGCCGCTCAATCAGGCGCTGCAGAACTACGCCGTGCAACAGCGCCTGCAGGTGCCGAGCCGGCTGGTCGTGTTCCCCGATGAGAACCACTGGGTCCTCAAGGGCGAGAACAGCCGCTACTTCTACGGCGAGGTCCACGCCTGGCTGGCGAAATACCTGAAATGAGCTTGGGGTTTTGATCCTCGCTCCTCGATTGCTGGCGCGCCCGAAACGGCGCGCCTTCTTTTCGTAGCGGGGAGCCGTAGCGGGGAGCGCCAGCGACCCGGAGGACCAGCGACCCAGGCAAAACCAGCCTCCAACGGCTCGCTCCGCGCTCGCCGCCACCGGGGTGCTCCCACTCTAACTGCGACGGTCGCGCGCCGCCGGCGCGTCTCAGCCCGGCGGCCAGCCGAGCGGGCGGCCGCCGAGGACATGCACGTGCAGATGCGGCACCGTCTCGCCGCCGTCGCGACCGTTGTTGATGACGATGCGGAACCCGCTTCCCTCCAAGCCGAGCTTTTTCGCGACCGCCGCGGCGCTGAGCAACAGATGGCCGAGCAGGGCCTGATCGTCCGCGCCGGCTCCGGCGATGCGCGGGATGAGCCGCTTGGGAATCACCAGCACGTGCACGGGCGCCTGCGGATTGATGTCATGGAGCGCGATGCAGTGCTCGTCCTCATGCGCGAGCTGGGCGGGGATCTCGCGATCGATGATTTTCTGGAAGATGGTCTTCATCGGCGGAAGGGATTAACCACAGAGGCACAGAGAACACAGAGAGTTTGCCCTGATGGCTCCGTGTTCTCTGTGGTTCAAGAGTTCAGAGAAACAGGAGGTTCACGTTCGCACCGCGGCGGGTGCGGGCGGCGGTGAGATGGCGGAGCAGGTCAAGCGTGTCGCCGTAGTCGCGCTCGCGTCGCGCGCTCCAGCGACCGGAGGCGGGGGTGTGGGCGGCGCGCAGATTCGTCACGAGCACGGTGGCCTCGTCGCAGAGGGCGAGTTGCTTCAAGCCGCGCATGAGGTTGGCCCGGGCGAAGAGCGGGGTGCCGTCAGTCGGGTCGGCGGCGGCGTCGAAATGGTAGAAGCCGTGCGAGGCGTGCGTCTGGCAGAGCTTGGCGAACAGGGCCGCGGCGGCTTGGACGAAGTCGGGATCGTTCGGCGCGCGCTCCACATCTTCTGCGAGCGTCGTGCGTATGGCGTCGTCGATCTGCTGCGCGAGATAGAGATCCTGTCCCGTGAGCGGCGCGAAGAGCGCGTTCAGGAAGTGCAGCCGTCGCAGTTGGGCGGGGGACGTCATTTCTTCGGCTTCGGCGGGGTGTCGGTTTCGGGCGGGAACGGCGTGAGGCTCGTGATCTCGTCGACGAACTCGCCGACGTCGCGGAATTCCTTGTAGACGCTGGCGAAGCGGACGTAGGCGACCTGGTCGAGCTTGCGCAGGCGTTGCATGACGTGTTCGCCGATGCCCTTGGTCGGCACCTGACTCTCGAATTCGGCTTCGAGGGCGTCGATCACGTCCTCGACGAGCATGTAGATCTGCTCGCCGTCGATCGGGCGCTTGTGGCAGGCGGCGCGCACGGCGCTGACGAGCTTGTCGCGCATGAAGGGCTCGGTGCGGCCGTCGCGCTTCACCACGACAAGGTTGTCGCGCACGAGCGACTCGGTGGTGGTGAACCGGTGGCTGCACTCAAGGCACTCGCGCCGGCGACGGATGGTGTTGCCGTCGCGCGCGATGCGGGAGTCGATGACCTTATCCTCGATGGAGGTGCACTTGGGACAGCGCATGGATTTCGGCGGCAGGCTAAGGGCGTCGGGCAAGCGGTGCCGAGCTTCTTTCGACTACGGCAGGGCGAGAAAGTTCTGCAGGATCCTCATCCCGTGCTCGGTCGCGATGGATTCCGGGTGGAATTGCACGCCCCAGATGGGGAACTGCCGGTGGCGCAGGCCCATGATCTCGCCTTCGGCCGTCTCGGCGGTGATCTCGAGCTCGGCGGGCAACGAGGTGCGCTCGACCAGCAGCGAGTGGTAGCGGGCGGCTTGGAAAGGGGAGGGCAGCCCGGCGAAGACATCGGTGCCGCGGTGCTGGATCGGGGAGCGCTTGCCGTGCATCAGTCGGCCGGCGCGCACGACCTTGCCGCCGAAATACTGGCCCATCGCCTGATGCCCGAGGCAGACGCCGAAGATGGGTTTCCGGCCGGCGAAGACGCGGAAGATGTCGAGGCTGATGCCGGCCTCCGTCGGCGTGCAGGGGCCGGGCGAGATCAGCACGCGGTCGGGGTTCAGCGCGACGGCCTCGTCAGGGGTGAGCTCGTCGTTGCGGAAGACCCGCATGCTCACGCCCAACTGGCCGAAATACTGGACCAGGTTGAAGGTGAACGAATCGTAGTTGTCGATGACGAGCAGCACGGGCGAATCCACTCGGGATTTGACAGGGGGGTCAAGCGCGCGGGTAGCCTCATTCCTGTCATGGCGCGCCCGCGCCGAATCCCGATGCCTGCCCATTTCGAATTGCTCAAAACCGACTCCGCCACGGCCGCGCGCCGCGGCCGCCTGCGCACGCTGCACGGCGTCATCGAGACGCCGATCTTCATGCCCGTGGGCACGCAGGGCACCGTCAAGGCGCTCACGCCGGCGCAGGTGAAGGAGGCGGGGGCGCAGATCATCCTCGGCAACACCTACCATCTGAATCTGCGCCCGGGCTCCGAGCTCGTGCGCGAGCTCGGCGGGTTGCACCGCTTCATGGGTTGGGATGGCCCGATCCTCACCGACAGCGGCGGCTTCCAGGTGTTCTCGCTGGCGAAGCTCCGCGACATCCGCGACGACGGCATCGCGTTCTCGTCGCACATCGACGGGGCGAAGCTCTTCCTCGGTCCGCGCGAGGTGATGACGATCCAGGCCAACCTCGGCTCCGACATTGCGATGGTGATCGACGAGTGTCCGCCGTGGCCGTGCACGCGCGACGAGTGCGCCCGGGCCGTCGCGCGCAGCGAGCGCTGGGCGCGCGAGTGCAAACAGATCGCCACCGACAACGGCTTCCTCGCGGGCGGGCACCATGTCTTCGCCATCGCGCAGGGTTCGACCTTCGACGACCTCCGGCGCGAGGCGGCCGAGTCGCTCGCCGCGATGGATTTCCCCGGCTACGCGGTCGGCGGCGTCAGTGTCGGCGAGCCCGAGCCGGAGATGTTGAAGCAGGTCGGCGCGACGACGCCGTTCATGCCGGCGGACAAGCCGCGCTACACGATGGGTCTCGGCACGCCGCCGCAGATCCTGAAGATGATCGCGCTCGGGGTGGATATGTTCGATTGCGTGCACCCGACGCGGATCGGGCGCAACGGTGCCGCGTTCACGCCCGACGGGGTCATCAACCTCCGCAACGAGCGCTACCGGACCGACGCCGGCCCGCTGGTCGAGGGGTTGGACAACTACACCTGCCGGCACTTTTCCCGCGCGTATCTGCGGCATCTGGTGATGGCCAACGAGATCCTCGCGAGCACGCTGCTGACGCTGCACAACATCCATTTCTACCTCGACCTCATGGCCCAGGCGCGCGCGCACCTCGATGCGGGCGACTTCGCGTCTTGGAGCCGCGCGTGGATCGCGCGTTACGAGGCGGGGGAGGCGCAGGTCTGACCGCCGCTGCCGACGGCGACGCCGCTGGGCTGGGCGAACTTTTGCTGGCTACGCGCGGAGGCGTTTGGCAACGTCCGCAGCAGTATGCGAATTCTCGTCACCGGCGGCGCCGGCTTTCTGGGCTCCCACCTTTGCGACCGATTGCTCGCCGACGGCCACGAGGTCATCTGCCTCGACAATCTCTTCACCGGCGCGAAGGCCAACATCGCGCACCTGCTGACGAATCCGCATTTCGAGTTCGTCCGCCACGACGTCATCGATCCCTTCAAGTTCGAGGTCGACCAGATCTACAACCTCGCGTGCCCGGCCTCGCCGCCGCACTACCAATACAACCCCATCAAGACCACGAAGACGTCCGTGATGGGCGCGATCAACTGCCTCGGTCTCGCCAAGCGCGTGAAGGCGCGCGTCTTCCAGGCGAGCACCTCCGAGGTCTACGGCGATCCCTCCGTTCATCCGCAGCCCGAGAGCTACTGGGGCAACGTCAACCCGATCGGTCGCCGCTCGTGCTACGACGAGGGCAAGCGCGTCGCCGAGACCCTTTTCTTCGACTACCACCGCGAGAACAAGGTCGATATCCGCATCGTCCGCATCTTCAACACCTACGGCCCGCGCATGCACCCGAACGACGGCCGCGTCGTCTCGAACTTCATCGTGCAGGCCCTCAAGGGCGAGGACCTCACCGTCTACGGCGAAGGCACGCAGACGCGCTCCTTCTGCTACGTCGACGACCTCATCGAGGGCTTCGTCCGTCTGATGAACCAGACCGAGACGGTCGGCCCCGTGAACATCGGCAACCCCGGTGAGTTCACCATGCTCGAACTCGCGCAACAGGTGCTCAAACTCACCGGCAGCAAATCGAAGATCGTGCACAAGCCGCTGCCGGCCGACGACCCGAAGCAGCGCCGGCCCGACATCACGCTCGCGCAGAAACACCTGAAATGGGCGCCGCAGGTGCCACTCACCGCCGGGCTCGAGCGCACCATCGCGTATTTCCGCACGAAGGTCTGACGCGCCGCGCGCCGCCGCCCGGCTTCGCTCACGCGACCGACATCGGCTGCGGCAGCTCCTCCGTTTCGGACACGAGCACCTCGACGCTCAGGCGGTGCCTGTCCGTGCCGCGGTAGGTGCCTTTCAGCGGCGAAACGTCCGCGTAGTCGCGTCCGACGGCGACTTTCACATGCCGGTGTGCGGCGAGTTGGGCGTTGGTCGGGTCGAGTCCGCACCAGCCGGCGCCGTTGACGAAGACCTCCATCCAGGCGTGGCTGGCCTGGGCCCCCTTCAACTCGTCGCGCGGCCCGTTGTAGAGGTAGCCGCTCACGTAGCGGGCAGGGATCTTCAGCGCGCGGCAGTAGCCGATCATGACATGGGCGAAGTCCTGGCAGACGCCGTGCCGTGCCTTCAGCACCTCGCGCATGTGGGTGTGCACGGTGGTCGAAGCCGGCCGGTATTGGAACTCGCCGTGGATGTGTCGCATGATCGCTTGCGCGGCCTGCCACACGTCCGTCGCGCCGGCGGCGGCCTCGGCGGCGAGCGCGCTCGTCTCGGGCGTCACCTCGACATAGGTGCTGTCGGGGAGGAAGTCGTAGCAACGGTCCTGCAGCAGGCAGTCGCCCACGCTCGCGAGCGGGGCCGGCGTGGCGTCGGCGGGCAGAGCGGGTGTGTCGCGGGTGAAGACGAGGGCGGTGGCCTCGACGAGAAGCTCGCTGTGCGGGGCGGCGATCTCGAAAAGATGCACGCAGTTCTGGTAGAAATCGAGGTAGTGGGAAGACCGGGCGGACGGTGTGACGCGCAGCTCGAAGTGCCGGCATTCCTGCCCGTCGGCGGTGGCGGGGCGGAGGCGCGCCTCGTTGAAGCTCTCCCGCACGGGCGCTTCGTAGCGGTAGCGCGTGCGGTGTAAGGTGTGGAGCTTCATGCGAGGGCGGGCTGGCCTGCCGTTGGGGCGGCCTGCTGCTGTTGCTCCTCCTGCTGGCGGAGCTGGTAGTCCTCGAGCGTGTGGAAGGGTTGGTAGATGTAGGCTTGGAAGAGGGCGTCGCCGATGGCGTTCACCCGGCCCTGCAGCTGGTCGATGTAGGCGTGCAGGCCGAGGGCGAAGATATCCTCGGGCGAGCTGAAGCTGAGATCGGCGAGGAGGCGTCCGGCGAGCTTCTCGGCGTCGTTGCTGAAGCGGTCGCCAGCGGTGCCGGAGATGCGGCGCAGCGCGGCGTCGAGCGCGCAGACGCAGAAGCGGACGGAGCGGGGAAAGTTGTCCGACAGGAGCAGGAAGTCCACGACGTAGGCGGGTTGCACCTCGGCGCCGTGGCGGGCCTTGTAGGCGTCCCACGCACTGGAGGAACGGAGCACGGCGGACCAGCCGAGCGCGTCCTCCTGACTGATGAGGGCAGGCACGCCGCGCGCGGGCAGAGAGGTGTGGCGCACGTCGAGGAGGCGAGAGGTTTTGTCGGCGCGTTCGAGGTAGCAGCCGGCCTGCATGAAGTTCCAGCCCTCGTTGCGGATGACGGTGGCGGTGGCGAGGCCGTGCAGGAGGAGGGAGCTGTTCTTGATCTCGAGGAAGAACTCGTGGGGGCTCGAACGCCAGGTGGCGCGGGCGCGGGGCGAGTGGAGGAAGAGGTAGAGCCGGTTGAGTTCCTCCCAAAATTCGACCGTGAGCTGGTCGCGCACCATGCGGGCGTTCTCGCGGGCTTGGCCGATGGAGGAGACGATGGAGTTCGGGTTGGCGGTCTCGAAGACGAGGAACTCGGTGACGCTGTCACCGGTGGCGGCGGTGTGCAGCGTGCGGAAGAGCTCGTCGTCGCCGCTGCTCTGCACGATGGGCAGCCAGTGGTCGGCGAGCGTCTGGTCGTCGAGGCGGCGGATGTCGAGAAGGAGCTGGAGATTCACATCGACGAGGCGCGCGGTGTTGTCGGCGCGCTCGATGTAGCGGCTCATCCAGTAGAGGGAATTGGCGACGCGGGAGAGCATGGGGCGGGTCATTCGTTGCCGTAGAGCACCCAGGTCTCCTTGCTGCCGCCGCCTTGGGAGGAGTTGACGACGAGCGAGCCCTTGCGGAGCGCGACGCGGGTCAGGCCGCCGGGGATGATGACGGGTTTCTCGCCGAAGAGAATGAAGGGGCGCAGGTCGATGTGCCGCCCGCCGAAGCCCTCGCGGTCGCACCACGTGGGGTGGCGGGAGAGCGAGATCATCGGTTGCGCGATGTAGTTGCGGGGATCGGCGAGGATCTTGGCGCGAAACTCGTCGCGCTCGGCTTGGGTGGCGCGCGGGCCCATCAGCATGCCGTAGCCGCCGGCTTCGTTGGCGGCCTTGACCACGAGTTTGTCGAGGTTCTCAACGATGTATTGGCGGTCTCCGGGCTCGCTGGCAAGGTAGGTGGGGACGTTCGGGAGCAGCGGTTCCTGGTCGAGGTAGTATTTGATGATGCGCGGGACGAAGTAATACATGACCTTGTCGTCCGCGACGCCGGTGCCGATGGAGTTGGCGAGGGAGACGGCGCCGGCGCGGTAGGCGTTGACGAGGCCGGGCACGCCAAGGGCCGAGTCGCGCCGGAAGACGGTGGGGTCGAGGAAATCGTCGTCGATGCGGCGGTAGATGACGTGGACGGGGCGCAGGCCCTTGGTGGTGCGCATGTAGACGTGCTGGTCCTGGACGACGAGATCGCGGCCCTCGACGATCTCGATGCCCATCTGGCGGGCAAGGTAGGTGTGCTCGAAATAGGCGGAGTTGTAGGCCCCGGGCGTGAGCAGCACGACGGTGGGCTCGGCGACGCCGCTGGGAGCGACGTAGCGGAGGAGCTTGAGCAACTCGTCGGGGTAGTGGTCGACGGGTTGCACGGCGCAGGATTCGTAGATGTCCGGGAAGGTGCGCTTCAGGGCACGGCGATTTTCGAGCACATAGCTGACTCCGGAGGGGCAGCGGGCGTTATCCTCCAGCACCAAGTAGTTGCCGGCGTCGTCGCGGATGATGTCGGTGCCGCAGATGTGAATGTAGATGTCGCGCGGCACCTTGGCGTTCACGAATTCGCGCCGGAAATGTTTCGCGGAAAGCACGTAGTGGGCGGGGATGGTGCCGTCGCGCAGGATGCGTTGCTCGTGGTAGATGTCGTGCAGGAAGAGGTTCAGCGCGGTGATGCGCTGGACGAGTCCGGCCTTCAGGTGCTCCCACTCGGCGAGCGGGATGATGCGGGGGAGCAGGTCGAAAGGGAAAACGCGCTCCGTGCCTTGGGCGTCGCCGTAGACGTTGAAGGTGATGCCCTGGCGCAGGAAGGCCAAGTCGATGGAGCGGCGCTTCGCTGCCAGCGTGTCGCCGTCGACCCCGTGGAAACGCTGCGCGAAGCGCCGGTAGTGCGGGCGCACCTCGCCGTCGGAGGCGAACATCTCATCGAAGAATCGGTCCGGCACATAGCCTTCGAACAACGACGTGGCGGGACCCGGGGGTGGGGGCGGCGGAGCGGACTTGGGCATGTCGGGCCTCGCGTGAGCATGCGGCGTGCAAAGTATGAAATTAATTTCGTCCCCCTCGACCTTGTTGGCCGCAAGACACTTGCGCCACGTGTCCGGGCGAACCATTTGCCAGTTGCGCTGTCGCTCTGCGCAGCTAATCGTTTTCCTCTTTCATGTTCGATTTCCTCTTCAAAAGCCTGGCGGGCCGCCACCACCGCAAATACGTCGAGAAGTGCCGCCCGATCGTCGCGCGGATCAACGAGATTGAGCTGAGCTACCAGCGGCTCACCGACGACCAGCTCCGTGCCAAGACCGACGAGTTCCGGGCGCGCCTGAAGCAGGGCGAGACGCTCGACCAAATCCTGCCCGAGGCCTTCGCGGCGGTGAAGAACGGTGCCCGCCGTCTGTGCGGCCAGACGATCGTCGTCTGCGAGCACGAGCTGACCTGGGACATGGTGCACTTCGACGTGCAGCTCATCGGCGGCATCACCCTGCACGAAGGCCGCATCGCGGAGATGGCCACCGGCGAAGGCAAAACCCTCGTCGCCACGCTCCCGCTCTACCTCAACGCTCTCGTCGGCAAGAACGCCCAGCTCGTCACGGTCAACGACTACCTCGCCCGCCGCGACTCCGAGTGGATGGGCCACCTTTACCGTTTCCTCGGCCTCACCGTCGGCTGCATCCAACAGCAGATGCCCTCCGATCTCCGGCGCGAGATGTATGGCCGCGACATCACCTACGGCACCGCTTCCGAGTTCGGCTTCGATTACCTGCGCGATAACGGCATGGCCACGCGCAAGGACGATCAGGTCCAGCGCGACCACTGGTATTGCATCGTGGACGAGATCGACTCGATCCTCGTCGACGAGGCGCGCACGCCGCTGATCATTTCCGGCCCGGCCCCGATCGAGCGCGAACAGCCCTTCACCCGCCTCAAGGGCGGCGTCTCCTCGCTCGTCAACGACCAGCTCCGCCTCGTCAATAAATTCGTCAAGGAAGCCACCGACCTCCTCGAGAAACCCGACGCCACCGCCGACGCCCGCCAAGCCGCCGCGCTGAAGATGCTCCAGGTGAAGCTCGGCATGCCGAAGAACAAGCAGCTCCTCCGCCTCATGGAGAATCCGGAGTGGCGCAAGCTCCTCGACAAGACCGACGTCGAGATGCACTCCGACTTCAACAAGAAGGAACTCTACGCGCTGAAGGAAGAGCTGCTCTACGTCATCGACGAGAAGAACCACCAAGCCGACCTGACCGAGATCGGTCGCAAGCGTCTCCGTCCCGACGATCCCGATGCCTTCGTGCTCCCCGACCTCGCGACGCATTTCAGCGAGATCGAGAAGGACGCCGCCAAGACTCCCGAGGAAAAGGAGCAGACCAAGCGCGAAGCCCAGCAGCGCTACGAGATCGTCTCCGAGGACATCCACGCCATTTCCCAGCTCCTCCGCGCCTACTCGCTCTACGAGCGCGACGTCGAATACGTCATCCAGGACGGCAAGGTCGTCATCGTCGACGAGAACACCGGCCGCATCATGCCCGGCCGCCGCTGGTCCGACGGCCTCCATCAAGCCGTCGAGGCCAAGGAAGGCGTGACCATCGAGCGCGAGACCCGCACCTACGCCACGGTCACGATCCAGAATTACTTCCGCATGTATGAGAAGCTCGCGGGCATGACCGGCACCGCCGAGACCGAAGCCACCGAGTTCAACGAGATCTACAAGCTCGCCGTCACGCAGATCCCGACCAACAAGCCCTGCATCCGCGTCGACAAGAACGACTCCATCTTCAAGACGCGCCGCGACAAATACAACGCGGTCGTCAAAACCATCCAGGACGCCCAGCAGCGCGGCCAGCCCGTGCTCGTCGGCACCGTCACCGTCGAGCAATCCGAGGTCCTCTCGCGCATGCTCAAGCGCGCCGGCGTCATCCACACGGTGCTGAACGCCAAGTTCCACCAGCAGGAAGCCGAGATCGTTTCCCGCGCCGGCCATCGCGGCGCCGTCACCATCGCCACCAACATGGCCGGCCGTGGCACCGACATCAAACTCGGCGAAGGCGTCCGCGAACTCGGCGGTCTGCTCGTCGTCGGCACCGAGCGCCACGAATCCCGCCGCATCGACCGCCAGCTGCGCGGCCGCTGCTCGCGCCAGGGCGACCCCGGCATGACCAAGTTCTTCCTCTCCCTCGAGGATGACCTCATGCGCCTCTTCCTTCAGGGCAACCTCGCCTCGAAGATCATGGAAGGCTCCATGCAGGACGGCGAGGAGCTCGAGCACCCGTGGCTCAACCGCTCCATCGAGTCCGCGCAGAAGAAGGTCGAGCAACAGAACTTCTCCATCCGCAAGCGCCTCCTCCAATACGACGACGTGCTGAACAAGCAGCGCGAAGTCATCTACGGCATCCGCAACGGCGCCCTCCACGCCGAGCGCGCCAAGGACATCATCTTCGAGATGATCGAGGAGGAGATCGCCGTCCGCCTCGAGACCGCCGGCTACGGCGTCAAGGGCGGCCCCTCCGCCGCCAACATCGAGAGCCTCGTCGGCTGGATGAACTCCCACTTCCCGGTCAGCGTCAAAGTCGCCGAGATCGAGGGCGAGCGCGACACCGAGGCCCTGCTCAAGCGCCTCGTCGGCCGCATCCAGGAATCCTACGCGTTGAAGGAATCCGTCGAGGACCCGCAGGCCCTCGGTGGCCTTGAGCGTTACATCGTCATCAACGCCATCGATCACCACTGGCAGGAGCACCTCACCGAGATGGAGGAGCTTCGCCGCTCCATCGGCCTGCGCTCCTACGGCCAGAAGGACCCGCTCTCCGAATACAAGAGCGAGGCGTTCCGCTTCTTCGAGGAGCTGATGAACAACGTGCGCCTCCAGATCTGCACGTCGCTCTTCCGCTCCGCCACGAACCGCGAGGCCTTCGAAAACCTCTTCGCCATCCTCGCCCGCTCCGCGAAGATGCAGGGCCCGGCGGCCGCTCCGACCGCGCTC
This sequence comes from Candidatus Didemnitutus sp., assembly GCA_023701285.1. Classification (GTDB taxonomy): domain Bacteria; phylum Verrucomicrobiota; class Verrucomicrobiia; order Opitutales; family Opitutaceae; genus Didemnitutus. The sequence continues at coordinate 16,656 of JAMPXH010000025.1, read as the reverse complement.
AGCGCGGCGGTGCAGACCACGGCCACCACGGGCGGTTCCACGCAGGCTCCGGCCGCGGCGCCCGCCGAGGAGGAGGTCAAGCTGCCCGCCGTCACCATCCGGCGCGAAACCCCGAAGGTCGGCCGCAACGACCCGTGCCCCTGCGGCTCCGGCAAGAAGTTCAAGAACTGCCACGGCGCCTGAGCCGGGGCTGGCAACGCGCGTTGCCTCCCCGCCGGTCGTCTTCCATCTTCAGGGCCGGTCCAGCACCGGCCCTCTTTTTTTTAACGTGACGCCGTCCAACGACACCCTTCCTCCCGACGATCCCTACGCCCCGCAGCCGAGCTGGGCGGAGCAGAACCCGAAACTAGTCTGGAGCGCCTCCGTCTTTGCGCTGACCGTCCTGCTCACCTTTCTGGCGTTTCCGCCGGTCGATATGGGCGAGGCGGCTTATCTCCTGCTGGTGCCGGCGGCATGGTGGGCGTTCCAGGTGCCGGCGTTCCGGCTTTATGCGGCCGTCACGCTCGGGGCGAACGTGCTCGCGTGGACGGCCCTGCTGGCGTGGCTGCACAACGTCACCTGGATCGGCATGTTCCTCCTCGGACCGCTGGTGGGCCTGATCGGCGGCACATGGTTCCTCGTCGCGTGGTGGGTCATCGGTCGCATCCGCGGTCAGCGCGTGGTGGTGCGGGTGTTCGCCTTGCTGGGGTTGGCGGCGCTGTGGGTGCTCCTCGAGTGGGCTCGGAGCTGGATCTTCGGCGGCTTCCCGTGGTTGCCGCTGGCGGCCTCGCAATGGCAGCGCCCCGCGGTGCTCCAGATCGCCGCTTATGGCGGGGCCTGGGCGGTGTCGTTCATCCTCGTGTTCTTCAACCTCGGGCTGGCCGCGCTCGTGCAACGCCTGTTCTTCGAGAAGGAGGCGGGCAAGCGCAGCCCGGAGTTCATGGTGGCGATGCTCGTCTTCGTCTGCGCCACGATGCCGCTGCTGCGCGAGCTGTTCGGCCAGGAGCGGCAGAAAATCGCGCGCGTCGCGCTGGTGCAGCCCTACATCGACCAAGGCGAGAAATGGGACCCCGAGCGCGCGCGCGCCGTGCTGGAGACGCTGGAGGAGCTGACGCTGCATGCGAGCGTCAGCGACAATCCCGACGCGATCCTCTGGCCCGAGGCCGTCGTGCCGTGGGCCCTGCATCGCGATCCGAATGTGCAACCTTGGCTGGAGACGGTCGCGCGCCGCGCCGGCGCCCCGCTGCTGCTCGGCACGGTTTTCACCCGGCCGGAATTGCCCGAGGACAAGCAATGGTTCAACGGCGCCTTCGTGGTCGATCCGCGCCTGGGTCTGCAGCCCGCCGGCTACGCGAAGCGCAAATTGGTGCCGTTTGGCGAATACATCCCGCTGCGCCCGCTGCTCGGCTGGCTCGAGAAATTCGTGCCCATCGGCGGCGAGTTTCAACGCGGCGGCGAGGCGCGTCCGCTGCCCCTGCGCGTGCCGTCCGGCGAACTGCCGGTCGGCGTGCTGATCTGCTACGAGGACACCTTCCCGGCGCTGGCGCGGGAGAGCACGCTGCGCGGGGCCGAGGTGCTGGCGGTGTTGACGAACAACGGCTGGTTCGGCGAGGGCGGCGCGGCCTACCAACACGCGGCGCATTCCGTGCTGCGCGCGGTGGAGAACCGCCGGCCGCTGCTCCGCGTCGGCAACGGCGGCTGGTCCGGCTGGATCGACGAATACGGCCACATCCGAGCCACGCTCACCGGACCGGATGGGCGCGTCTATTTCCGCGGCCACGAGACCGTGGAGATCTCGCGCGACCGGCGCTGGCAGGGGCGCGCGAGTTTCTATGTGCAGCACGGCGACTGGTTCGTGATCGCGTGCGTCGTGGTGGCGTCGCTTGGGTATTACCTCGTGCGCACCGTGCGGCCGCCGCGGCCGGAGCCGGAGCAGCCCCAGCGCCGCAGCCGCTTCCGGATCCGCTGACCGGCGCGGGCGGGCAGAAAAAAGCCGGATGCCGCGAGGCATCCGGCGGGAATGAGGTCAGGCAGGCGCGAACGGCGCTCAGAACTTGTCGGCTTCTTCCTCGTGGATCGGCTCGATGTGACCGAGCTCGTGTTCCTGGCGCTTGCCGAAAAGCACGCGGCAGACGCAGAAGATGAAGAGCCCCGTGACGAAGCCCACGGAGAGCAGCATGTTGATCCAGCCACCGGTGGTCATGAGTTGTTTCCTCCCTGTTTGCGGGCGGCATCCCAGCGTTTGCCGGCCAGTTTGATCATCAGCGCCACGAAGATGATCGTGATGACGATGAAGCCGAAGGTGATGCGCGCGGAGTCGCTCGGATTGGGGCCGATGAGGTCCGTGATGTAGCCCGTGGGCTGGAATTTGGCGTCGGCGAAGCTGAAGTTCCACCCGAAGACGTTCGCGAGGATGAACATCACGAAGATGGCTGCGAGGAAGAGCGGCGTGACGTATTTCATCACCGGCTTGTAGAGCGCGGGGATGCGCATCTCGGCGCCCTGGTGCGCCTCGGCGATGCCTTCGTCGATGCCGATGACCCAGCTGAAAACCACGATCAGCACGGCGCCGCCGAGGAAGATGAAGACGGTGCCGATCCAGAAATCGATCGTGTCGAGCGCCTTCAGGTCCTTCGAGAACCACCAGACGAGCGAGGTGCCAAGCGCCGTCACCAGTCCGAGGAAGAGCATGGCCGGCTTGCGGCCGAGGCCGAGGCCCTCCTCGAAGAAGGCGATGCCGGGCTGCAGCATGGAGAGCGAACTCGTGATGGCGGCGAGGAAGAGCAGCAGGAAGAAGATCGTCGCGAAGAACTCGCCCGCCGGCATCTGCGAGAAGACATACGGCAGCACGTTGAAGCCGAGGGCGAAGGTGCCCTGGCCGACGATGCCCGCCACGCCGAGGAACACGAAGGCAGCCGGCACGGTGATGAGGCCGCCGAGGCCGACCTCGCAGAATTCGTTGGCCGAGGCCGCGGTGATGCCGCTCAGCACCACGTCGTCCTTCCGCTTCAGGTAGCTCGCGTAGGTGATGATCGCGCCGAAGCCGACCGAGAGGGAGAAGAAGATCTGCCCCGCCGCCGCGAGCCAGAGCTGCGGATTCTTGAGGCCGGTGGCGATGTCCTTCGGGTTCCACATGTAGCCGAGGCCGTTCAACACGTTCTGGTCGGGCTTGGCGGCATCGGGCGTGCCGAGCGTGAGCACGCGCGCGAGGATGATGAGCGCGATGAGGATCAGCACCGGCATGGCGTATTTGCAGACGAGTTCGACGCCCCGGGAGATGCCGCGGTAGATGAAGTAGAAATTGAAGACGTAGACGATGAGCACGAAGATGCCGACGTCATGCAGGCCGAAGTGGATCGAGGCGCCGTCCTGCTTGGTGCCGGTGAAGTTGGCGAAGAAGTCGCCGAAGTTCACGCCGGGCTGGCTGAAGGTGCCGGTGGCCGCATTGAGCGCGTAACCGAGGCACCAGGCCTCGATGTAGACGTAATACATGTAGACCATCACCGGCACGATGAAGCCGAAGATGCCCAGGTATTTTCCGATCGGGTGCTTCACGATCGAGTAGAAGATGCCCGGTGACGAGTGGAAGCCCGCCAGGCCGCCGCGCCGGCCCATCGTCCACTCCGCCCAGCCGATCGGGATGCCGATCAGCAGGAGCGAGATAAAGTAGGCGATCATGAAGGCGCCGCCGCCATACTGGGCCGCGAGGCCCGGGAAGCGCAGGAAGTTGCCGAGACCCACGGCACTGCCGGCCACCGCCAGGATCACGCCCACGCGCGAACTCCAGGCTTCTTTCGAGGGGGTATCTGCCATATGCGCGCCGTTGAAGCGGGAAGCCCCGGCGTGCGCAAACCCCAAGTTTCCCCGACGCTCCCGCTTGCGTCCGCCGGCCGCGTCGGACGCCGCACTGGCGTTCACCGGCGCGAGGCGCCCGCCCGGTCGCCGTGGACGCGGGCGCAGTTTCGCCTTTGCGCGGGCCCGCGCGTCGGCTTGTCTAGCGGCGCGTGACGCTCCTCGACCGCTACCTGCTGCGCGAATGGCTGAAAATCCTCGGCCTGCTCCTCTGCGCCACGATGGGGCTCCTGCTCATGCAGGCACTCTACGACAATTTCCGCGACCTGATCGAGGTGGGCGCGGGCTTCGGCGACATGCTCTGGTATTACGCCGTGCTCATGCCGAGCTACCTCTCCGTGGTGTTGCCGCTGTCGTTGCTGCTGTCGCTGCTGTTCGTGCTCGGCCAGCTGCATCGCAACAACGAGATCACCGCGATGCGCGCGGCGGGGCTCAACATCTTCGGCACCACGCGCGTCCTCTGGGCCGCGGGGCTGTTTTTCTGCGGCGTGTCGCTGCTGCTGAACGCGCGCGTCGTGCCGTGGTCGGTCGAGACCTCGCGGCGGCTGCTGGAGAGCTTCGAGTTCCGCGCCGAGGAACAGAAGGGCGGGTCGGGCTCGCTGGGGTTGGTGACGAGTGTGGCGTTCGACAACCAGCGGGCCAACCGCCTCTGGTATATCAACCGCTACAACCGCTTCGCCGAACGCGGCTACGGCGTGACCGTCTCCGAGCTCGACCGCTCGCGCCGCGAACGCACGCGCATCATGGCCCGCGAGGCGAGCTACGATGCGGCGACCCGCAGCTGGACCTTCCGCGACGGACGCGAGCTGTGGTTCGACCCCGAGCACGGCGAACTCATCCGGCGCCACGCCTTCACGGTGAAGACGGTGCCGCACCTCAACGAGGACCCGGATCTGATGCTGCTGATCGATCGCAATCCCGGCGACCTGTCGTTCTTCGAGCTGCAGCGGATCGTCGATTACTTCACGCTGGAGGATAATCCCAAGGTCGTCCGCTACGCCGTGCGCTATTACAGCCTGCTGGCGAACACGCTCGGACCGCTCATCATCCTCGCCATCGCGATTCCCTTCGCGGTGTCCGGAGTGCGCGTGAGTCCCGTCGTCGGCGTGTCGAAGTCCATCGGCCTGTTCTTCCTCTATTATCTGCTCGCGAACTTTGCCACGCTGCTGGGCGGACGCGGCTACCTCGACCCGATCTGGGCGGCCCTGCTGCCGAATCTGGCGATGGTCGGGCTGGCGGCCTGGTTCTTCGGGCGGATGCGGTAGGGCGGTTGGCGGCGAGCGTGTGGCATGGTGATGCCAACGTCCCTTCGCATGGGGCCGTATCCGACTTGGCAGGTGGTCGTCGCCGTCCCGGCTGCGACAGGCGTCGTCAGGGCAATGACGCCCATCTCCAAGTCCAGAAGCTGCGGGCGTTTGGTATCAGGGTGCGGCGCTCGTCCCGAGCGCCACGAGCGGGCTGGCGGCGGGGCTCGCCAAGCGTTCAGCCGGCGAGCAGCCGGAAACCGTGCGGCTCGGCGCGTTCGAGGCCGAGCGCGCGGATCGCCTGCGCGACGGTCTCGTCGTGGCAACCGATGAACTCGAGCAGCCGGCGCACGAAGCGCGCCTTGGAGGCGTCGTCGATGCTCATCACGGCCCAGAATGGCGTGCCGTCAATCTGCCGGGCGTGGTTGTGCGCGCGGATTCCGTTCACCGCCTCGCGCGTGAGCATGAGGTAGCGGCGGGCGCTTTCCTGGTGCGCGATGAAGTCCGCGAAGTCGCACGCGTAGTGCCGCGCCGCCCAGGCGAGCAGCGCAAGGTAACGCTCCGTGCGGTCGGGCAGGGCGGTGAACTCCGCGCTGACGAGGAAGAACAGGAGCTGGTCGCCGGAGAGCGGTTTTCCCGCGCCGAGCAGCGCGGCCAGCACCTCCTCGGGAGGAAGATTCTTCGCCGCCGCGAGCCGCTGAAGGGCCGCATAGGCTTCCTCGCTGAGCGCCACGTGTTTCATGCAACGAAGCATGGCGCACGGCGCTGCACCTGCAACGCGCGTGCGACGACCCGCGGCGCCGTCGGGACGAAGCTCAGGTCTGGCGAGCCTGCCCGTGGCGGCCGGCGGAGCACGGTCCTTCGCGGACGCGCGGCCGGCCTTAATCCGTCGCCCGGGCCGGCGGCGGGGCGCTGGCGTGGAAATCGCGCTGCACGCGCGCGAGGTAGTCGCGCTGCAACTCCTCCACCCGCGCATGGCTCGGGGAGCGCCAGACGAGGCCGACGTGGTGGCGCTTGTGGTGACGGATGACGACTTCCGGATCGGCGAACGCGCTCAAATCCGGCCATTCCTGCCGGGCGAGCGACATCAACAGACCCGCGTAATCGCGCCGCCACGGCGACACGCGATAGGCGCTTTCCTGCAGCTCCAGCTTCGCCCACTCGCGCCAGAGGTTCAGTCCGGTGGCGGTCTCGATCAGATCCATGATGTTGGCGCCGCCGACGCGGGCCGAGGTTTCGAGGAAGTGAAAGGTGCCGTCGTCGGCTTGGATGAACTCCGTGTGCGAGGCGCCGCGGACGTGCCCCATCGCCTGCAGGACCTTCGCGTTGGCGTCGACCAGCGCGCGCTCCTCGGTCGAGCCGTGCGCGCAGATCACGGTCGAGAAGATGCCGCCGCCGTGCATGACGGCGAGCGGCGGCGCGCCGTAGCGGCTGGCGATGGCGAAGACGACCTCGCGGTCGTTCACGAGGCTGTCCACGTGATACACCCGGCCGGGCACGAACTTTTCCAACAAGTGGAACGACTGCTCGTCGCCGAGCGCATCGAGCTTCGGCCAGAGATCGTCGGGGCGTTCGATTTTGGCGATGCCGAGCGCCGAGGCGGAGAGACGCGGCTTCAGCAGCCACGGGCCGGGCACGCGCTGCATGAACGCGCGCAGGTCGTCGTAGTTGGCCACGGCGGTGAACTCGGGCACGGGGATGCCGGCCTCGCGGGCCTTCAGGCGCATGGCGAGCTTGTCGCGGAAGTAGCGCGCGGTGGTGTCGCCCATGCCGGGGATGCGCAGGTGCTCGCGCAGGGCGGCGGCGGTCTCGACGTCGAAATCGTCGAGCGCGGCGATGCGGTCGATCCGGCGGCGGCGCGCGAGGTAACTGACGCCCTTGATGACGTCGTCGCGGTTCCAGACCTTGTCGACGTCGGGCATGTAGAATTTTTCGTCGATCTCCGGCGGCCACTCGGAGCCTTCGAGGGATTTCGAGGTGAGGAGCAGGACGGTCCAGCCCTGCGCCTTGGCCTCGCGGAGGAAGTCGTGGCCTTTGTGGAAACTCGCCAGGCAAAGGACCGTGCGGGGAGCGCTCATGGGGTAGGCGGGGCAGCATGCGGCGCGGGCGCTCGCGGTCAAACGAGCAAACGCGGCGGGGGACTTGGGCGTTGTCAGGCCGCCGCCGGCGCGCTGGAGTGCGCGGCATGAGAACCTCCCGTGCGGCCGGCCTGTTGCTCTTCATCTGGTGCGTGGTGTCGGCGGGCGCGGCCGAGCCCGCGGCGTATTCGCGGGCAGTGTCCGTCACGCCGCTGCTGCGCACGCAGACCGATGGCGCGGGCAAGCCGCTGGCTTATCCGGTGCACGCTCCTGCCGAGATCACGGGCGTGCTGGTGGAGATCGCGCCGGGACAACAAACGAACTGGCACCAACATCCCGTGCCTTGCGTGGCCTACATGCTCGAGGGCGAGGTGCAGGTCGAGTTGCCCGACGGCACCGTGAAGACCTTCCGGGCCGGCGACGCGTTCGCCGAGGTCGTGCAGCTCCTGCACAACGGCCGCAATCCCGGGCCGAAGCCGGCGAAGCTGGTGATGTTCGCGCTCGGCACGGTCGGGCAGCCTTACGCCGTGAAGGCGGAGGCGCCACCGGCCAAGTAAGCGCAGGCAGCGCGAACGGCGCAGCGCACGCTCAGTCGGCGCGCAGCGTGCGCTTGGCGGCCGGCACGAGTCGCACGGGACCGAGCAGGCCAGACGGGAGCGGGGCGTCGTCCTTCGTCCAGTGGCGCGCGGTCGCGAACGTGGTCCGTCCGGTCGGGCTGGGTTTCCCGTCGAGCAGCCACTGCGGCCAGGCCACGAGGTTCATCTTCGCGTTCCACTCACGATCGAGCGGGAGTTGTTCGTCGCCGATCAGGCGGTTGACCCAGAGGTTGGTCACCTTGATTTCGAGCGTATTCGCGCCGAGGCGGACGGCGTCGGTGATGTCGATGCGGAAGGGCGGCTTCCAGAGCACGCCGAGGTCCCGGCCGTTGAGAAACACTTGGGCGTTGTTTTTGACCTGACCGAGATCGAGCTCGAGTGCGACGTGATCGCCGATCAAGTCGGCGGGGATCGCGATGCTCTGGTGGTAGGTAGCCGTGCCAGAGAAATATTTTACGCCCGGGTCGGCGGATTCCGTCCATGATATGAGCTGGTCAAAGGTCACCTCGTCCGGTGCGCCGGTTTTCGGCGGAAAGGTCACGCGCCACGGGCCGGTAATTTCGCGGCTGGTGGGAATGGCGTCGATCTGGGCCGCGAGGCTGCGGCCGTTTGCGGTGGCAAATTCGTAGCGACCGGGCGTCCAGGCGAGCAATTCGAGGGTCCCGTCGGCGCGCGTGCGCAGTTCATGGGTGGAAGGGCCGGCTTCGGCTTCGTAGGCGCCGGGCAGGGAGAGCGGCTGGCCGTCGGGCAGATAGGCGACGTTCCAGCGTCCGTTGTAGCGGTATTCCACGCGCAATTCCCTCGCGCCTCCGGGCACTGGCGAGACGCCGGCTAGGTTCTCGTCCACCGTCACGTCGAGCGCGCCGGCCTGCACGAGCTCCCGTAGCGAGGCGGTGACATCCACGGTTTCGTCGTCAGGACCGGGCGCGGCCGTCAGGTCGCCGTAGAGCAGGCGCAGCAATTTGAAGCGCTGCGGAAGCTGAGGCAGCTCGAGCACGGTGTCAGCCGGCACGGTCTGGCAGTGCACAACGTCGTCGATGCGATATTGTGCGAGCAGGTGTTTGGGTTTCCCGGGAGCGGGGTCGCGGGCAGCGAAACGCTCGGGCGTCATGATGCGTTTGACGCCGGCGGCGCGGGTGCCCGTGAGATCGACGCTGCCGGGCTGAGCTTGCGGCGCGAAGGTGCCGTAGTGCGCGCGAAGGATCTCGAGCGTCTGGCGTGGGGCTGCCGGAGCTGGGAGCGTCTTGGCGGAGACGGCATGTGTCTGGGTGGATGGCGCGCGGAAGACGACGAACACGGAGCCGGAATCTTTCAGCCGCAAGGGCACGATCGTGCGACCGTCCTGCTCGCGATACAAAGGGGCGCGCATGATCGCTCCGGTTTCCGGGTTCCACAGTTCCGGTGCCCGGCCGCTCACGCGGAAAACGGCTTCGAATTCCTCGGCGCGATACTTCTGGTTCGAGACGAAATAGATCTCGGCGTCGGGCGTGGTGCGGTGTTTGTGCGCGATCTGCGGCTTGAAGCCGCGGGCCTCGAAGTCGGGTTTGAGGCCGAGCGCGTCGAGCGCGGTCTGCACGGTCTGGTCCGCGACACCGCGTCCCCGGGCATCGAGGGTCGGCCGCCACAAGGCCGCGGCGAGCTGACGCACTTCCTCATCGCAGGCGGGATAGCCGGAATAACTCGGGGAGCACACGGGCTGCGGGCCGACGATGGTGGCGCCGGCGTCGGCGAGTTGTTTGATTTTGCGCAGGACCTGCGGCGTCATCGTGGTGGCGTCGGGCAGCAGCAGCACGCGGTAGCTCATGCCGTCGGGCATCATGAACCGCCCGTCGCGGAAGCTGAGGCGGCGGAGAAACGCGTCGGTCGAGCAGAGGTCGAAATCGTGGCCGGCGGGCACGGCGGGAAAGGTGCTGCCGCCGTAGGTGGGCGACGGGGCGTTTTCTGCGGCGAGCACCAGCACGTCGGCGGCGGGCAGGCCCTGTTGCAGCAGGAACTGGCTGCGGCCGAGGTAGCGGAACCACGCCGTGCCGGCGTTCTCCCACCAGGTCACCGTGCGACTGAATTGCGTGCCGACCTTGCCGAACGTGAGGCCGGGCTTGAGATCGGGGAAACGCTGCAGCACGCCGGCGTGGAAGATCATCTTGTTCACGCCGGAGCAGAAGATCAGGTCGCCGAGCCGCTTGAAGGCGTAGGGATCGCTGTCCCAGCGGTTGCCGCCGAGTTCGCCGGCGGTGAACGCCTCCGCGCCGACGATCCGGTGCCCGTAGGTGTGCGCGGCGGAGGCGGCGAGGAGCGTGCAGCCCTGCGGACTGCCGTTGTGCATCCAGTGCACGCCCATCGGGATGTCGGCCATGCCGCCGTATTGGAGGTCGTCGAAAGGACCGGTGCCGTAGTTTTCCACGGCGAGCTTCAGGCCGTGCTGGTGGGCGAGCTCGCGCAGGCGCGCGGCGTAGTTCTCGGCGAAAAGATCGGCGATGGTGCGCCGGAGGTCCCACAGGAAGCGCTCGGCAACCGTGGTGTTCTCGACGATCTGGCCGGCGAAGACGGGCAGGAACGGCAGCAGGTCGTAGCCGCGGCGGCGGAGGAATTCCTCGCGGAATCGCGGGGTCCAGTTTTGGGTGCCGACTTCCCAGCTGTCGACTTCCACCTTCGTGAAGGATTGGCCGGCGAGCGGTCCGAATTTCTTGATCATCTGGCCGAGCATGCCGGCCCAGTGGGCGTCCACGGCTTCGCGGCTGAGCTTGTCGCATTCGAGCCCTTCGCCACCGGCGGGGGCGGGATGGTTCAGCGCGCCGTTGGGTTGGTGACCGATGCGCACGATCGTCCAGTCGCCGGCCGGTGCGTCCCAGTCCAGGCGGCCGGTGGCATCGAGATGCGCGGTCAGGTCGATGATGTCGCCGAGTGCGATGGCTCCGTCCTGCTTTTCGTCGCGGGCCGGCTGTGGCTTCACGGCCAGATAATGCCGTTGATAGAACGCCTTGCCGGGAAGGTTCTCGATCGTTTCCCGACCCGAAAGGCTAGCTTCGGCGAGCAGGAGCGGCCGGCCGGAAGAGCGCGTTTTGTGGACGGTCAGGCGGAAGAACCGGCCCGTCGCCTCCGGGAAAGGGAAGGTCTGGCGGTAGAGGTAGTTTTGCCGGTGATGTTGTTCCGCGACTTGGAGGCTGCGCACTTTCCGGAACGTCACGCCGTCGTCGGAGACCTCCAGCGTGGCGTCGAAGCCGGTGCCGCGCTTTTCCGGCGCGAGCATCAACTGGCGGGCGGTGAATGGCTGCGCGAAGGCGAGCAGGAGTGTGCTGGCGTTCTTGCCGGTCGGGGTCGGCAGGCCGAACGACCTGAGCGTGTCGCCGCTCAGGGTGGGCAAGGAAGCGTTCTTACCGGGCGAAACCGTGATCTTTGGCGCGGCGGCCCCGAGCGTGGCGCGCTCGTTCGCCGGCGTGGGGTAGGCGAGCACGGCGATGTCGCGGTAGGCGTTGCGCTGCTCCGGCGGCAGGTAGGACGCGGGTTGCGGCAGGGCCTGGCTGAATTTGCCCGGTCCCCGGAAGCGGGCCTCGGTGGTCGTCACGACCTGCATGCCATGCTTCGGTTGGGTCCACGGGCCGCCGCTGGTGGACCAGCCGCCGCTGTTGTGGGTGCCGATCTCGATGCCGAGACGGGCTGCCTCCCGTGCGGCATGCGCATACATCTCCAGCCACTCCGGACTCATGAACGCCACGGGCCCCTGCGGCAGCCCGTAGTCGAGGTGGAAGGATTGCGCGCCGCCCAGCCCCGCCTGCTTGAACGCCTCGAGGTCCGCCGTGATGCCTTCCTTGGAAACGTTGCCGTTCATCCATTGCCAGAGCGTCCAGGGCCGCGCTTCGAGCGGCGGATGGACGAAGCCTTCCTCCAATTCGCGCGGCGCGGCGGTGTTGTCGGTCGCGTGGAGCAGTCCGCAAACGAAACCCAAGCTGATGGCGAGATGACGGAACCGGCGCACGGGGTTCATGAAATGGATGAGGGGGTTTGCCGTGCAGGTCCGTTCCAAGCGAACGACCGCGAGGGTGGCACACGGGCCGAAGCCCAGTGCCGCCGGGCTGGTCACAGCAGCTCATAGAATCCCTTACCGCCGGAGTCGGGACAAGAATGGCCTCTTGGGTAATTACGGCTTTATCTTCGGCAGATGAATGCTGTGGACACAAAAAAGGCGGGCCCTGCGGCCCGCCGGTAGGTGCGAGTGGTTTAGCCGGTGAAGCCCGCGGCTCAGACGCTCTCGAGGAGTTTGTTCAGGCGGGCGACCATCCGGCTCGGGTCTTCGAGGAGGCCGGCGGCGATGAGCGAGTTGTCGAGCAATTGCTCGGCGACGAGCTCGGCCTTGTCGGCGTCGGTGGCGCGCATGGCGTGCAGCTTCTTGATCACCGCGTGGCGCGGGTTGATCTCGAGGTTCACTTTCACGGGCTCGTCGGCTTCGCCGGGCTTGCGCATGGCCTTCATCATGCGGCGCATCATCGGCGAGGCGAACTTGTCGGCGTTGGTCGCGAGGGCGGGCGAGCCGACGAGGCGGTCGGAGGATTTCACTTCGGCGACCTGCTCGCCGAGCGTGTCCTTGAGCCATTTCGCCAGGTCCTTCGCGTCGGACTCGCTGAGGGCTTCGCCCGTCTGCGGGATGTCGTCGAGCTTCACGTCGCTGTGGTCGGCGGAGAGGAATTTCTTCCCGTCGAACTCGCGGACGTTGTTGAAGACGTATTCGTCGACCGCTTCGTAGCAGAAGAGCACCTCGAGGTTGCGGGCCTTGAAGCCTTCGAGATACGGGCCGGATTCGATCGCTTCGCGGTTCGGGGCGACGAGGTAGTAAATCTCCTTTTGCCCGTCCTTCATGCGCGAGACGTAGTCGGCGAGCGACGTGGTCTTGCCCTTCTCGGTGAGCGACGACTCCCAGCGGAGCAGCTTCACGAGCTGATCCTTGTGCGTGAAGTCGAGCGCCGCGCCCTCCTTCAGGAAAATGCCGAACTGCGCGTAGAACTCGTTGTAGGCGTCGAGGCGCTGGGCGGCCTCGTCTTCGAGCATCTTGAGAAACTTCTTGGTGATGACCTTGCCGAGTTTGTCGAGCAGGGCCTTGTCCTGCATCGTCTCGCGCGAGATGTTCAGCGGGAGGTCCTCGCTGTCGATCACGCCCTTCAGGAAGCGCAGCCACTCGGGCAGGAGGTCCTTCGGCTTGGCGTCGATCAGGACCTTGCGGCAGTAGAGCGCGACGGCGGGCTCGAGGCGGGAGAAGCCGAGTTTCTCGGTGTTTTCCTGCGGGACGAAGACGAGCGCGTTGATCGTGAGCGGCGCGTCGGCGTTGAAGTGCAGGCGGTAGCGCGGCTCATCGTGGGCGTGGGCCTGGAACTTGTAGAACTCGGTGTATTCCTCGTCCTTGATCTCGGACTTGCTGCGCAACCAGAGGGCCTGGACGGTCTCGAGTTTCTTGCCGTTGAGCGTGATCGGGAAACCGACGAAGGCGCTGTAGCGGGTGAGGATGTCCTTCACCCGCCAGTCCTGCGCGTAGTCGGCGCAGTCGTCCTTCAGCTCGATGACGATCTTGGCGCCGCGCTGCTGGTCGGCGACCTCCTCGACCTCGTAGCTGCCGGAGCCGTCGCTGGTCCAGACGTGGCCGGGCTCGTCTTTTTTCCAGGAGTGCGAGTAGACCTTCACGGACTTCGCGACCATGAACGCGCTGTAGAAGCCGACGCCGAACTGGCCGATGAGGTTGCTGTTCTTCGCGCCGGACTCGCCGAGGGCCTTGAGGAACTGCTTCGAGCCGGAGTGGGCGATGGTGCCGAGGTTCTGGATCAGTTCCTGGCGCGTCATGCCGAGGCCGTGGTCCTGGATCGTGATCGTCTTGGCCTTGTCGTCGGTCGTGATGACGATCTCAAGCGGCAGCGCGTCGTCGTGGATTTCCTTCTCGGTCAGCTGCAGGTGGCGCAGTTTCTCGAGGGCGTCGGAGGCGTTGGACACCAGCTCACGGACGAAGATTTCCTTTTCCGTGTAGAGCGAGTGGATGACGATATCGAGCAGTTGCTTGATCTCGGCTTGGAACTCGAATTTTTGCGGAGCGGGGGTGGACATGGTGCGAAACAGTGGGTTGAGGAAAGGGATTTTCCGAGCCGGCTAGTTTAGCAGGTTCAGGAAAAAATCAAGCGAGCGGAGCGCACGGAAAGGCGATGGACGTGGTGGGGCGCTTGTCCCTAAGCGTCCTTGATGGACGTTCGTGGCCGCCTGACGCTTCAACGCAGGAACCCAGGGCGGTTGGGGACAACCGCCCCCACCTTAATGCGGCGCTAATTTTTCGCCTGCGACTTCTGCACTTCCTTCTGCAGTTTGCGCATGAGCAGGCCGAAGGTGCCGGTGGATTTGTCCGCGGCGTGCGCGAGCAGATCGAAAAGCTCCGAGGTGTCGGGCTGGCCGGGCGTGCCTTTCAGCTTGGGCGTGCGGTTCAGGCGATAAAAGCCGTCGGCCCCGGGCTGCTTCTCCAGCAGGCGCATGCCCTTGAGGATGACGCCGATCTCGTCCCGCGCCGCGATCGTCACCGGGAGCTCGAAAGGCGTCGTCAGCCAGTCCGCGTGGTGTTGGAGCGGCCAGGTGCCGGTGGCGCTGAGGCGCAGTTGCGGCGTGTGCACGCGGAACTCGTCGAGCGTCACGTGTCCGTCGGGGTCGCGATGGCCGCGGGCATGGAGCGTCTCGACCGGGAGGTCGGAGAGCGTGCGGATCAGGCGGCCGAGCGCGCGGATCTCGGGGGAGAAGGTCACCACGCCGCCGAAGACGAGCGCGGTCGACGCGAGCTGCGCGTGCGGGACGTTGACACGCAGGCGGCCGCTCTCCGCGCGGAAATCGAAGCGCGCGGCGCTGTTGTTCAATAAGCCGGCCAGGCCGGCGCCGTGGCTCGTGACCTCGGTGTCGAGCGAGAGGCGGCCGGTGAACAGTGCGGCCTCCTCCGGATAGACGGCGGCGACGATCTGGCCGGCGTCGAGTCCCTGCACGCGGAAACCGCCGCGGGCGCGGTAAGGCGCGGCAGCCTCCGCGGGGTCGAAGTCGATGCGCAGGTCGCCGCCCCAGGCGCCGTCGAAGGTGCGGCCGGAGAGGTCCGTGACCGCGAGCGTGCGCTCACCGAGCGTGAGCGCGCCGCGCACGTCCTGGATGCGGTAGTGATCGCGGGCGAGTTCGCCGAGTTCGAGGTCGAAGCGCCCGCGCAGCACGAGCCAGAACGGATAGGCGGGCGCGCGCGGCTCCCCGGTGGCCGCAGCGGGCGCGATTTCGGTCGCCGTTGCCGCGGGCGCGACGACGGTGGCGGGTGTCGGTCCGGAGGCGCGATCCGTGGTGGCGATGAGGCGCTCGATCTCGGCGATGTCGACGAAGTCGCCCTTGAGCACCGAGTTCACCGTCACGGTGTTGTCGGCGTTGCTCAGCGTGGCGTCGAAGCTCACCTGGCTCGCGCGCGGCTGCGTGGCGAGTTCCACGTTGAAGCGCATGCCGACCTCGTTCTTCGCGATGACGGCGTCGGGCGAGAGCAGCGCCTTGGCCTTGAGCGGCGCCACGGGTTGGCCGTCCTGGCCGACAACGTGTTCGAGGGAAAAATGGAAGTTGGGTTGCCGGCTGTTGATCAGGTCGTGTTCGTAACCGGCGGTGATGAGGCCGGTCGCAGGCAGCGAGTAGGCGGTGGCGACGGGCTGGCGTTGCCACTGGCGCAGGTCGATCTGCGTCTGGTAGGTCAGCGCGACGGGCATCTGGAAATTGCCGTTGAAAAACATGATGTAGCCCGATCCGAGCGAGCCGAGCTGCGCGGCGCCGGCCGGCAGGCCGCGCACGTTTTCGACGTAGGCGGCGTGCACGAGCGCGGTGTTCTGGATGCCGGGATCGGCGGTGAGGCGCACGTCCTCGAGGAGCGGGACGCCCTGCGCGGCGAAGCGCGTCAGCTGCACCGCCACGGGCGCCGTCGATTTCAGGGCGAGGTTGGGCCAGTCCGCGCGCGCGACGAATTCCGCAGGCTCGATCTCGCCGGCGATTTCCTGGCCTGCGCTCAAGTGCCCCTTGAGCAGGTCGAGCGGCATCCGGCCGAGCCGGGCCTGGAACCAGACGGGCGGCTCCGCGGCCGGCGATTTCGCGGGGCGGAATGTCAGCGCGCGTTCCGTCGCCAATGCGAAGAGCGCCTCGCCGTTGCCGCGGCGCAGGTCGAGCGTGGCGGAGTCGAGGTGGAAGAACTCGTCGACGCGCCCGCCGGCCAAGTCGGCGCGGAAGCTCAGGGGGCCGCTCGGATCGACGATGCGCGCCACCTCGGGCAGCGTGGCTTGGACACCGAGCTGCGCCGTGAACGCCGGTGCGGCGGCGGGCGGCCACGCGAGGCTGAGTTGCGGGCTCAGCGCGATCGTCGCGTCGTGCAGCAACGGCTCGCTGCGCTCGGCGAGACCGAGGCCGGTGAGCGTCCACGGGCGCGTGGTGCGCACAGTGAGGCGATCGCCGGCGAGGCCGACCAACGCCTCGCCTTCGGCGAGCCGGCCTGCGAGCGCGTAGCCGTCGGCGAAGCGACCGAGCCATTCGAGCGGCAGCCCGTCCGCGCTGACGCGGGCGAATTCGGGCGTCGCCTCAAGCCGGCCATCCGCGAACGCGTAGGAAACAGGCGCGAGCAGCCGGGCGGCGAAGACGGGCCGCTCGTGCTCCGGGATGTGGGCCTCCGCCGCGGCGGCCGAGATGTGGAGCGACTGTTCGCTCGCGAGCGCGGTGAGATTGCCCGTGAAGGTGAAGGGCAGCGGCCGGTCCGGCCCCGCCAACAGCGAGGGCAGGCCGGCGCGCCACGCGAGGTCGAGTTGCGCGGTGAAGCGCGCGAAGTCGATCGTGCTGGCGGCGTCCAGTTCGAGAAAATCGCCGCGCTCGAACGCGAAGCGCATGCGCTGCAGTTCG
>JAMPXH010000138.1 GCA_023701285.1 Candidatus Didemnitutus sp. | reverse complement strand
GGCGACCACCCGATGGTCAGGGAGCTTATCAGTCGGGAGTGGCGTCCAACTGCATGAGTCTGGCTAAGGAGGCGCTGGATGAACGTCGGGCGCGGCGCCAGCGTGGGCGGGCGTGGCTCAATGCGGCAGGGCCTCGATGGTTTCCTTGAGCGCCTTGTATTCGGTGGCGGAGATTTCGCGGTAGCTCATGCGGCGGGCGTTGAGGACGATGGGCTCGAGCGGGACGTCGTGGTTGGCGTCGCGCAGCGATTGATGGAGACCCCAGTTGCGGAGCGCGCCCTGGTAGTAACGGATGCCCCACGGCTCGGTGGCGACCTGGCTCTCGAACATGGCGACGAGCGAGCCGCGGATGTAGAGCGCGACGGAGCCGGCCCAGTTCTCGGAGAGGCGGGGGAAGTTGTGCACGCCGCCGCTCGTCTGCTTGGAGGCGGAGGAGCTGGCGCGGGTGGTCGGCACGATGCCGGTGAGCAGGCAGGCCGAGACCTCGGTCTCGCTCGGCGTGAATTTGGACGTGCGCGTGCTTGGCGTGGTGTCGGCGGGTCGCGGCCGCGGGCCGGTGCCGGTGACGCTGGAGGCGACGGTGAGGTTGGGCATGAGGGCGGGCTGGATCGAGGCGTTGAGGCCGTCGAGCGTGTTGGAGCCGCTGGGGTTGGAACTCATCCAGCTGGTGGAGTAATTGGCGCTGTCGTCGCGGCGGCTGGCGCTCATGGAATCGGCCCAGCCGGAGTTGGGATAGTAGCGGTAGTTCGGCGAGGAGCCGGAGCGGGAGAATTCGGGCTGCGAGAAGATGCTGATGGCGTCGCCCATCACGGAGCTGAGCATCTCGGAGACGGATTCGGGATACTGGCCGCTGTAGCCGCCGGTGCCGGCGGAGGTGAGGGTGGAGTTGACCGTGCCGTCGGCGTTGAAATGGCCCATGATGTAGACGGCGTCGTTGGTGACGAAGCTCAGGCCGGTGCGTCCGGGATAGGACGCGGAGGGCAGCGAGACCAGCGGGCCGCGGCCGTTCCAGAGGCGGACGCCGGAATCGACGCGGTTGCGCAGCATGTTGTTGCCGGTGCCGGTGACGGCGTCGTCCTCGGCGTCGACCGAGTGGACGTAGATGGTGATGCCGTCGAACCAGGGCGAGGGGCCGCTGCCGACAAGGTCGCTGGCTTGCACGGCGACGGGGGTGTCGGTCGGATTCTCGGGCGCGAAGTAGAGGCGGAAGGGATCGACGGCGACGGCCTGCGTGGTCGCGAACCAGGTGCCGGTCTGGCTGTCGGAGGGCGCGTTGGTGATGCTCTTCTGTTTCACGACTTGGAAGTCGCGCGAGATGCTGGTGTAGCCGGTCTTCGCGGCGGTGATGCGCACGATGCCCGGGCTGGCCGCGGTGCAGACGGTGCCGGTGTTCGACACGGCGGTGACGGCGTAGCGGTTGAAAAAGGGAGCGGTGGTGCTGAGGCTGCCGCTGACGCTGCCGGAGGCCGAGACCAGCGAGGTGCTGAAGGTCCAGTTGGCGGTGTCGTCGACGCCGCCGACGAAGACGCGCATCTCGGTGACGGCGTTGGCGTAGGTGAAGCCGCTGGTGGTGCTGTTGCAGGGGATGACGTGGCGATCGTTGGTCAGGGCGGCGGTGACGGCGGTGCCGCTGGCGTCGACGATGGGGATGATGCGTTGCGAGAGCAGGCGGGTGGAGTCGTGGGCGGCGGTGCCGGCGGTGTAGAGGCTGATGCGCACGGCGGTGAGGGTGGCGCCGGCCGGGGTGTAGGTGAGCGAGGAGACGTCCGATGCGGAGAAGGAGGCCTCGGTCCACGTGGTGTAAACGCCGGCTGTGCTCGGTGTATCAGTGGTCGTCTCGATGCGGAAGCGGCCGGCGTAAGAGGCGGTGGGATTGGCGCCGACCTGCTGCGTGGCGGAGAGCGTGACAATGCCGGGCAGGAAGGAGCCGGCGAGGTTGCGCTGGATCGCGACCACCGGAGTGGTGTCCGGGAACTCGTCGAAGGAGGTGTTGGTGCCCGTGGCGATGCCGAGGCCGTAGCTGGCGGGCGTGGCGCTGCTGTTGAGGACGTTGTTGCTCCAGTTGGTGTTGTTGGGCACGCCGGGATGGTAGATCGACGCGGTGGTGCTGACGAAGAGGGTGCGTTCGACGGCCATCTTGAAGCGGGCGAAGTCGAAATCGATCTTCGCGATCGGGCGCGGGCGGTAGCGGTTGCCGGAGCTGCGGTTGAAGGGGTAGCCGGTGTTGTTGAAGGCGCGGCGCATGTCGTAGAAGTAGGCGTCGTGCGGGAGCACCTCGGCGGGTGTCGGGCTGGAATCGAAATCGGGCGGGGTGGTGCTGCCGGCGTAGCCGGTGTCGGCCGGATCGACGCCGCCGCCCTGCGGGATGCGCAGGATCTGATTGGGGCCGACGGAGGTGTCGACGCGGTAGGCGTTGGGCTGGTTGTTCACGTAGGCGTTCAACACGCCGTAGCTGGGTTGTCCGGGGAGGAGAATTTCGCGGATGGTGTGCGAGTTGCCGCTGACGGTGTTGAGGTAGGCGCGGTAGGAGCGGGCGCGCATGCTGACGGTGGAGCCATCGGGGAGGCGGCCAGTGCGGGTCTCGTCGTCGGGGTTGACGACGAGGTAGAGCCCGGCGTTGCGGCCGAACTTGGTGCCGCGGAGGCCGCCGGCGTCGGTGGTGAGGGGCGGGTCGATGATCTGGCGTCCGTTGCGGCGGCCTTCGGCGGTGGTCTCGTCGTAGTCGCCGATGGCGGGGAGGACGAGCTTGGTGACGCCGTGGACGGAGGTGCGGAGGTTGCCGGCGTAGGTGGAGGTGGCGAAGTTGCGGAACTGGCTGAGGGAGGATGCCGTCTCGCTCGTGCCGCCCCACTTGTGGTCGCGCCAGACTCCGCCGGAGGATTTGATGCTGGTGCCGCCGGAGATCGATTCGCTCGGTTTGCGGAAGTAGAGCGGGCCGGTGCCGCCGGGGCCGTTGTCGACATCGCCGTCGGCCATGTAAGTGGGGCCGCGGTGGGCGGTGTTGGCGTAGAAACCCTTGGCGCTGGTGACGCGGTCGGTGAAGCGGATGGTGTTGCCGAAGCCGGTCTGGATGCGGGAAATGAAATCGCCGTTCGTGTGGACGGGTCCGCTGATGGTCATGTTCGGTCCGGGGCCGAACTCGAGGTCCATGTTGTAGAAGATGGCGAACTGGAAGAGCGGCATCATGGCCACCTCGAGCTTCTGCTCGGCGTAGGTGGTGGCCTCGCCGACGGCGGCGTGGCGCATGGTGGATTTGCCGATGACGGGCACGGTGCTGTTGCTGACTTGGAGGCCGGCGTTGGGGTTGGTGGCGTTGGCGGCGTCGTTGGGGTCGAGATAGACGAGGCCGCTGGTCGTGGTGAGGCCGGCGCGGACCTCGACGTCGTCGGGCGTGGAGAATTCCGTGGTGAGCACGTCGTCGGGCGTGGGCGTGAGCGCGTTGGCGCCGAGGAAGGCGCGGGGCGAGGGACTGCGGAGTTTGTAGAGCTTGTTGGTGATTTGCTCGGAGGCGTAGAGCACGACGTTCTCGGACATGTTGCGCGAGCGGAGGACGAGGCGCTGGCGCTCGTTCAGGCGGCGCTCGGCGATGCCGTAGCTGAGAAGGTGGGTCGTCATCACGGCCATGACCGCGACGAGGAGCATGACGGTGATGAGGGCCGAGCCTTGGCGGCGGGTGAGCTTCATGGCTTATCTCCGGGGGGAAATGGTGTAGTTGAACGAGCTGCTCGAGAGCAGGTTGTTGATGGTGGAGCCGTTGATGATCTCGACGTTGATGGAGACGTTCTCGTTGGTCTTGGTGAGCGTCGGAAACTCGCTGGAGAAGATCGGATAAATGGAGCGCGGGTCGGCGTCGTAGGGGCGACCGCGGGAGCGCGCGGCGAGGACACGCGAGCCGGGGTAGGCGGGCGTGCTGCTGAGGTTGATGCCGTTGAGCAGGGATGTAAGGGACGTGGCGGTCCCGCTGGCACCGTAGTCGGCGCTTTCGTAGTAACGGATCGGGGCCTCGGTGCTCGCGGCGGTGGCGACGCGGTAATAGATGCGGAACTGGCGCACGCGCGCGGAGGCATCGAGGCTCACGCGCGTGACGAGCACCAGGCAGTCGCCGTGGTAGAGGTCGACGCCGTCGACGGCGGTGATGGAGGCGGTGACGTCCGCCTCGAGGTCGACACTGCCGTCGAGCGAACGGTAGTCCGTGAAGATGTAGAACTCGGAGGCGTCGAGGGTTTCCTTCGAGACCTGGGAGACGAAGTAGCGGAGGTTGGCGTTGGTCGCGAGGCGCTGGCTGTCGCGATACATCATGCGGTAGCCGAACACGAAGGTGCTCATCACCGCGGTGAGCACGAGACTGACGACGCTCATGCTGATGAGCACCTCGGTGAGGGTGAAACCGGCGCGGGCGGTCGCCCGGCGGGAGGCGAAGGAGTTCATTGGTCGAAGCGGGTGCGGAGGAACACTTCGCGGTCACGGATGATGCGCTCGGTGTTTCCGTCCATGTAGCTGTAGGTGTAGACGACGGTGATCTTCTTCACCTCGGAGACGTCGCCGACGGGGGCGAGCTCGTCGATCCACACCCAGAGGTTGAGCGAGAGGTGTTGCGCGGTGGTGCCGGTGACGGTGGAGAGCGGGATCTCGCCGAGGAAATTGTCGATGGCGCCGACGCTCTCGGCGGTGGCGGTGGCCGCCGGGGTTGTGGTGGGGCCGCGCGGCGTGTTGGGGCTGTCGGACTGTTTCGTATAGACCACGCGCAGCCAGGTGGTGCGGTCCTGGTTGATGCGCACGCGGACGAAGGGCGCCTCGCCGAGTCGCTCGGAGGGATTGTCGGGGTGGTAGTCGTCGACCTCGCTCGGGAGCATCTCGGTGTATTCGAGTCCCTTGATCTGCTCGATGATGCCGTAGATCATGCTCGAGGCCGCGGCGTGCAGGACGCTCGCCTCGGTGACGCGGCGCGATTGCACGAAGGTGCCGAGAAAACCGGCCATCACGGTGGCCATGATCGTCAGCGACACCATCACCTCGACAAGGGTGAGCCCGGCGTCGGGACGGGCGGGGCGGGGCATGAAGCGCATACCCCCATTATGCCTGTTCGCGCGCCCCGCTATCAGGGCCTGACGCGAAGCGGAAAAGCCTCCCCTGAGGCCAGAGGCTTTAGCCTCCCCGCGAGTAAAAATCCGGCGCGGATTCGGCCGGAGAATTTCGACTCAGAGCGACTCGCGCTGGGCTTCGGTGTAGAGCGCGGCGGCTTGGGCGCGACGGGCGATACCGAGCTTATCGAAGATGGTCGCGAGGTAATTTTTCACGGTCTTCTCGGTCAGGCCGAGCTTGTCGCCGATTTCCTTGTTCGTGCGGCCCTCGGTGAGCAGCGCGACGACGCGCTGTTCCTGGAAGGAGAGGGCCTTGATCTTGTCGACGGCGCTCAACTCCGGGCCGCGTTGCACGAGGCGCACGACTTGGTTGGCGAGCGAAGGGTCGAGCACGGAGCGTCCGGCGGCCACGTGGAGGATCGCGTTGGCGAGCGTGGCGCTGTCGTTCTCCTTGAGCAGGTAACCGTAGGCGCCGGCGGTGATGGCCTGCTGCACGTTGCGCTCGTCGGTCGAGGACGTGAGGATCAGCACGCGCGCGGAGGGCAGGCGTTGCACGATCTCGCGGCAGGCGGCGAAGCCCGGTTTGTCCGGCAGACGCAGATCGAGGAGCACGATGGCGGGCTTGAGCCGCTCGGCGGCGGCGACGCCCTCGGCGGCGGTGCCGGCCTCGCCGACGATCTGCATGTCGGTGCGGCCTTCGAGGGCCGCGCGCAGCCCGAGCCGGATCAAAGGGCTGTCGTCGACGAGCAGGATGCGGAGAGGAGAGGCGGAGCCGGGCGTGCTCATGCGGAGGAAGAGGGCAAGGGCAGGGTCAGCAAAACGCGAGTGCCTTTACCGGCGGAGGACTCGATCTGCAACTCGCCGCCGAGCGCGGCGGCGCGCGCGCGCATGTTGGCGAGGCCGTGGCCGGGAGAAGGCGACGGAGCGGAGAAGCCGGTGCCGTTGTCGGCGATCACGAGCGCGAGACGCTCGCCATCCTGCGCGGCGCGGACGGTGATGCTCGTGGCGCGGCCGTGGCGCACACTGTTGCTCACGGCTTCGCGCACGAGGTTGATGAGCTCGGCGACCTGATGCGGCGGCACGGTGCGCAGGGCCTCGTCCTCCACGCGTTGCTCGACGGTGACGTCGGGCGCGACGGTCGCGAGCATCTCGCGCAGCGCGGCGGCGAAGGACTCGCTGCGCACGTTGTCCGGTTCGAGGTCGCGGATGTAGGCGCGCACCTCGCGGTTCAGGCGGCGCAGTTCCTGCAGGGATTGGGTGAGACGCTGCTCAGCCACCGTGGGCAGCGCGGCGTGTTTGCCGATGCTCTCCAAGGTCAGACACACGGCGTAGAGCGTCTGGCTGATGTTGTCGTGCAATTCGCGGCCGAGGCGGATGCGGTCCTCCAGCGAGCGGTCGAGCAGGTGGCGGCTGACCTGCAGGTCCTCCTCGGCGCGCATGCGGGCGCCGTGCTCGCGCTCCAGGGCTGCGCCGCGTTCCACGGTGAGGCGGGCGAATCGCTCCAGCCCGGCGGCTTCCGCGCGCCACGGCGC
Source organism: Candidatus Didemnitutus sp. (assembly GCA_023701285.1). Taxonomy (GTDB): domain Bacteria; phylum Verrucomicrobiota; class Verrucomicrobiia; order Opitutales; family Opitutaceae; genus Didemnitutus. Next base: position 2,168 of record JAMPXH010000138.1, on the reverse strand, counting down.
ACGGATGGCGGGCTCGCGCCGGCCCAGCACCAAGCCGAGCAACGGCACCAAGGCGAGCAGCACGCCCAGCAGGACCAATCCCGCGATCGCCCGCCGGTAGGCGAGTTGAAGACGTTCGAGGCCCGGCGCGGTCAGTTCGCCCGTGAGCCACCAGCCCGCATGGCCCGGGTAATCGAGTTGGAAGGTGATGATGCCCGCGTCACCGTTCGCTTCGGCGTTCGTCGCCCCGGGCGGCGCTTCCGCAACAAGCTCGACCCGGGTGCCGCTCGCCTGGCTCAGGCGTTCGCGATAGGCTTGATCCCACGCTTGCGGGGCCCGCGGCGCGAGCGTCAGCGCCGCGCGCACGCGCTCGGCGGCGGCGCGGGCGCTCTCCGCGCGCACCTGCCCGGCGCGGCGCTGCAACCCGCCTTGCAGCAGCAAGGCCACGGCCAGGAAGACCAGCAGGAGGCCGGCCGACAGCAGAAAGGCGCGGAAATTCGGGTGCATGCTCGCGGCGTTAGAGTGGGGCAAGCCGCCCGCGGAGTCCCGTCAAAATCTTCGACAAACGGCGGGCGAGCACTACTTTGACCGTTCTTTTCATGAAGTCGTTCTACCTGACCACCGCCATTGACTACGTCAACGGCTCGCCGCATCTCGGCCACGCCTACGAAAAGGTGCTGTCCGACGTCATCGCGCGCACCAAGCGCATGCAGGGATACGACGCCTATTTCCTCACCGGCACCGACGAGCACGGCCAGAAGATCCAGCAGAGCGCCCGCGCCAAGGGCGTGCCGACCCAGCAGTTCGTCGACGACACGGCGCAGGAATTCGTCCAGCTCGCCCAGCTCCTCAACCTCTCGAACAACGATTTCGTCCGCACCACCGAGCCGCGCCACAAGCAGGTCGTGCGCGACTGCCTGCAGCAGCTCTTCGAGAAGGGCGAGATCTACAAGCACGAATACCAAGGCTTCTACTCGACCCGGCAGGAGCAGTTTCTTCAGGAAAAGGACCGCGGTCCGGACGGGAAGTGGCCGGAAATTTTCGGCGAAGTCACCGAGATCACCGAGAGCAACTACTTCTTCAAACTCCGCTCGTATCAGCAGTGGCTGATCGACTACATCACGACGCACGAAGACTTCGTGTTCCCGGCGCACCGCCGCAAGTCGCTGCTCGAGTTCCTCAGCGAGCCGCTCAACGACCTCTGCATCTCGCGCCCGAAGGACCGCCTCGAGTGGGGCATTCCGCTGCCGTTCGACGAGAACTACGTCACCTACGTGTGGTTTGACGCGCTGCTGAACTACTACTCCGTCGTGAAGGACCTCGGTCGCTGGCCGGCCGACTACAACGTCATCGGCAAGGACATCCTCATCCCCGCGCACGGCATCTACTGGCCGATCATGCTCAAGGCGCTCGGCCTGCCGCCGCCCAAGGCCCTGCTCGTGCACGGCTGGTGGTCGATCAACGGCGCCAAGATGTCGAAGAGCACCGGCAACTTCGTCGACCCGGTCGAATTCTGCAAAACCTGGAACGTCGACTCGCTCCGCTACTTCCTCGTGCGCGAGATGACCGTCGGGCAGGACGCCGACTTTTCGCAGGACCAGTTCCTCGTCCGCTACAACAGCGAACTCGCGAACAACCTCGGCAACCTCGTCAACCGCACGCTCAACATGACGACCCGCTTCGCCGCCGGCGTCGTGCCCGCGGCGGAGGTGACGGAGGACGCCGAACGCGAGTTGCAGGCGCTGTGGCCGAAGACGCGCGACGAAGTCCTCGCGCTGAGCGACGGCTTCCAGTTTCACACCGCCCTCGAGCGCACGATGCAGTTCGTCACGGCGACCAATGCCTACATCGAGAAGCGCGCGCCGTGGAAACTCGCCAAGGACCCGTCGCCCGCCGGGCAGGCGCAACTGCGCACCACGCTCGCGACGATCGCCGAGGCGCTCCGCCTCGCTTCCGCGCTGCTCTGGCCCGCGATGCCGGTGACGGTCGACAAGATCCGCACCGGCCTCGCCCAGCCGCCGCTGACACAATGGGACGGCGAACTCGAGTGGGGCAACCGCCTTGCGGGCGCCAAGCTCGGGGCCGTCGACATCCTTTTCCCGAAGCCGTCGACCGAGAAGAAGGCCTGACGGAGAGAGTCGCGCCATGAGCCGATCGGGCGGGAACCAACGACACGTAGCGGGGGGGGG
>JAMPXH010000137.1 GCA_023701285.1 Candidatus Didemnitutus sp. | reverse complement strand
TCGGAGGCCGCGGTGGAGCCGATGACGCGCCCGGCAAGCAGCGGCAGCCACGGCACGAAGTCGTAGCCCTTGAGGCGGCGGAATTCCGCAGGGAAATTCGCCGTCCAATTCTGGAAGCCGCCTTCGAAGCTGTCGAAGAGGAGGCCGTTGAAGGTCTTGCCGCCGAACGGACCGGCGTCGCGCAGGAGGCGGCCCATAGCCTGCTCGAATTGGAACGCGACGGCGTCGGCGTCGAGCTTGTCGATCTCGAGGCCGTGGCCCTCGGGCACGGCGGGATGGTTGGTCTTGCCGGTCGACGTGAAACCGAAGCGGAGCAGCGTCCACTCGCCCGGCGGCAGCGTCGCGGTCAGCCGGCCACGCGCGTCCATCTGCGCGGTGAGGTCGATCACCTGCTCGGGCGCGATGCCGGGGCGCGCGGGCGCGGCGGGGCGCGTGACGGGCTTGGCCTTCCACGCGATCTTGCCCGGCAGATCGTCGAGCCGCTCCGCGGTGACCGGAACGGCGAGCACGGCGATGTCCTGATAAAACCGCTCCTTCGGCCCGCCGCGGCCGCCGTAGAACGGTTTCAGATCGGGCTGCGGCAGATCGAGCGCCACGGCGCCGCCGGCGACGTTGGTCTCGGTGAAGACGACGCGCTTCATGGAGAGCGCGGGCGTCACCCACGGGCCGCCGCTGGCGGACCAGCCGGGCGTGTTCATCACGTGAAAGTCGAGCCCGAGCTCGGCGGCCTTGCGTATGGCGAACTGCATGTGCTCATGCCAGTTCTCGCTGCCGTAGCGCACGGGGCCGGGCGGCAGGTAGATCTCGACGTCGAACATCTGCACGCCGCCGAGGCCCTGGCGCTTGAACGACTCCAGGTCGGCCGCGATGCCCTCCTTGGTGACGCTGCCGTTGATCCAGTGCCACCAGCCCAGCGGACGCGCGGAGACGGGCGGCGCGTCGAAGCCGGCGGCGAGCGCGTCATCGGTCGCGCACAGTGGCGCCCCCGCGGCGAGAGCGAGCAGGGAAACGGCGGCCAGGGACAGGAGCGATTTTCTCATGGGGCGAAAGTGGACGGGATCGGGAGACGCCTCCGCCGCGACGGAGCGGGATTCGCTGCCGCACAGGCGGGACTGGGAGGCTGGAAGGGTGAACAGCAAGGCGCGAGGGGGCGGCGCAGGGCGGCGCGGGATGAGGCCGGCCGATGCGTTCACCCAAGGTGCGCCGCGGCACCCCGGCAAACCCGGGCCTAGTCAATGGTTAACCTGTCGCGGCGCGGGCCACGCCGCTGCCGCGCGCTCAGGGCAGATGCCTCAGGAAGAACGAATCGAAATACTCCGCGCCCGACGCGCCCACGCTGCGCACCACCACGGTGGCCGTGACCTCGCCGGCGGGCGCTGACGCGGCCGTGACGCGCACCTCGTAGTCGTGCCCGTCCCGCACCGGCACGAGCTCCGCACGGAACGGCGCGCCGACGTTGGCGATGGCGACGTCGCGCACGGGCGCGTTGCTCTGGAATTTCAGCCGCACCGTCTGTGTGCGCTCGCCGCCGGCGCGGAACACCAGCATCCGCGGCTCGATCGCCAGCCGCACCGGCACGTGCGCGATGAGCTCGAGCGTGGTCTCGCCGGCGTCGGTCTGCACGCCGATCAGTTTTTTCTGCAGCCCTTCGCGCGACTCGATGGTGAAGACCGCGGTGAGCACGCCGGACTCGCCGGGCGCGTAACGCCGCTTCTCCAGCGTCGGCACCGTGCAGCCGCAGGACGAATGCAGCTCCAGCACCTCGACGGTGGCGGCGCTGCGGTTGGTGAACGCGTAGGTCGCCACCACGGTCGGCTCGCCCGGCGCGGGAAAAAACTCCGCGCGCGTGCGTTCCCACGTGAGCTGGGCGGAGGCGGTCAGCGCGAACGACAGGAAACCAAGCAGGGCGGCGGTTTTCATCTTTCGCGGACCATGGCGCGGAACGCCCGCGACGGCAATCCCGGCGCGCGTCAGCTCGAGCCGGACTCATGCCGTTGGACGCGATTCCCGACTGATGAGCTCCTGCCAATTGGGCAGTCGCCGCTGTGCCAGCGGCGACAGGCGTCGGTAGGGACACCGACGCCCACCACTGCATGATCCCATCTCAGCCGGGCGCGCGGGAGCAAAGTTCAGGACAACACGATTGCGCGCAGCCAATCGCGATTGGCCACGTGCCACTCCACGGTGCGACGGAAACCTTCCTCGACGCCGACCTCGGGCTTCCAGCCGAGCAACCGCTCCGCCTTGGCGATGTCGGCCCAGGTCTCCTTCACGTCCGCGGCGTGGAAGGGTTGCCCGGCGATCACGGCGCGCCGGCCGAGCGCCTGCTCGATGAATTGGATGAGCGTCTGCAGGCGCACGGGATTTTTGCCGCCGCCGAGGTTGACGATCTCGTAGCCCAGTGGCTTGGCCGCAAGGATGGTGCCGCGCGCGATGTCGTCCACGTAGGTGAAATCGCGCGCCTGCGAGCCGTCGCCGAAGAGCTGGAGCGGTTGCCCTTCCGCGATCCACTGGATGAAGCGGAACGGCGCCATGTCCGGCCGCCCGGCCGGGCCGTAGACGGTGAAGTAGCGCACAACGGTCGTATCGAGCCCGAAGAGCCGGTGATAGGTGTAAGCCATGAGCTCCGCCGCCTTTTTCGTCGCCGCGTAGGGCGAGAGCGGGGTGTTCACCGGCTGGTCCTCCGTGAACGGCAGCGGGCAACCCGCGTAGAGCGACGAGGTCGAGGCGAGCACCTGTTTCTTCACGCCGCGGCGGCGCATGGCTTCCATGACGTTCAGCGAGCCGTGCGCGTTGGTGGAGAGATAGACGTGGGGATTTTCGAGGCTGTAGCGCACGCCGGCGCGCGCCGCCAGGTTGAACACCGCATCGAACGGGAACTCCGCGAACAACGCCTCGAGCTCCGCCAGATTTTCCGTGTCGAGCGGCCGGAAATGGAAACGCCCGGCCGAGCGCGCCGCCCCCGCATAGCGCGAACGCCGCTGATCGTCGCCGAGCACAAAGCCGCCCTCGCCCAGCAACCGCGCCAGCCGCCAGTCCTTCAGGCGCACGTCGTAGTAGGCGTTGAGGTTGTCCACGCCCACGACCGTATGGCCGGCAGCGAGTAATTGCGCGCACACCTCCGCTGCGATGAACCCGGCCGCTCCGGTGACGAGGTAGATCATGTCCGCGCAGCTTGGGTGCGCCGATTCGCGCCGACAAGCCCATGATTGCCCGCGCCGCGGTGGGCGGGCGCGCGAAGCGTAATCAGCGCCGGCGCCGGGCGGCCAGCCAAGCCTGCACGTCGGCGAGCGGGCGCGTCGTCAGGATATGCTCGCGCGTGAGCCAGCCCTTGCGCGCCGCAGCGACGCCGGTGCGGACGTAGCCGAGCTGGTCCGTCGCGTGGGCGTCGGGATTGATCGCGCAGAGCAGGCCGCGCTCCGCGGCGCGGCGCCAGTGGCGCCAGTCGAGATCGAGCCGCCACGGGCTCGCGTTGAGTTCGATGATGACGCCGTGCGCGATGGCCGCATCGATCACGCGCTCCACGTCGACCTCGTAGCCGGGCCGCTCCAGCAGCAGCCGGCCGGTGAGGTGGCCGAGCATCGTCACGTGCGGATGCTCGATCGCGCGGAGGATGCGCTGCGTCATCTCCTCGCGCGGCTGCCGGAACGCCGAGTGCACGGACGCGACGACGTAATCCAGCTGCGCGAGCACGTCGTCGGCAAAATCGAGCCGCCCGTCCGGCAGGATGTCGCACTCGGTGCCGGCGAAGACGTGGGTCTTGAATTTCCCCGCGGCGTTCAGCGCCCGGATTTTTTCCACCTGCGCGAGCAGCCGCGCCTCGTCGAGCCCACGCGCCTGCACGCTGGATTTCGAGTGATCGGCGATGCCGAGGTATTGCCAGCCGAGCGCCTCGGCGGCGCGCGTCATCTCCTCGAGCGTGTTGTGCCCGTCGGATTCGGTGGTGTGATTGTGAAAAGCCCCGCGGATGTCGCCTTCCTCCACGAGCCGAGGCAACGGACCGGTCTCGGCGGCCTCGATCTCGCCCAGTCCCTCACGCAACTCGGGCGGGATGAAGCGCAACCCGAGCGCTTCGAACAGCTGCTCCTCGGTCCGGATGTCCGTCTGCCGCCCGGCCTGTTCCGCTTTTTCCTTCGCCGTGCCCTCGCCTTCGGCGGGCACGAGGCCCCACTCGCTCATGCTCAGGCCGCGGCCGAGCGCACGGTGGCGCATCTGGACGTTGTGATCCTTCGAGCCGGTGAAATGATGCAGCGCGAACACGAACTGCTCCGGCGGCACTAGCCGCAGGTCGGCCTGCAGGCCGGACTCCAGCCGCACGCTCGCCTTGGTCTCGCCGTGCGCCGTGATCTCCTTCACGCCCGGCCAGCGCACGAACCAGTCGGCCACGGGCTGCGGATCGCGCGTCGCCACGAGAAAATCGAGGTCGCCCACCGTCTCCATGCGGCGGCGCAGGCTGCCGGCGTGCTCCGCCTGTTCCACCTGCGGCAGGCCGCGCAGCCCCGCGAGGATCGGCTCAGCCGCCGTCCAGGCGTGCCACCACAGGTGCCGCCGCCCGTAGGCCTCGCGGTTGGCGATGCCCTCGAGGATCTTGGTCTGCGTCTTCTCCCCGAATCCGGCCAGCTCCGCCACCTTGCCTTCGCGGCAGGCGGTCGCGAGCTTCGCGATCGAATCGACGCCGAGCTGGTCGTGCAGCGCGCGGATCTTTTTCGGACCCACGCCTGGGATCTCCAACAACTCGACGAGCCCGGGCGGCAGCGACGCCTTCAACTTCGCGTGGAATTCCAGTTTCCCGGTTTCGTGCAATTCGGTGATCTTCTGCACCAACGCCTCGCCGAGGCCCTTGACCTCGCCGAGCGTTCCGGCGGCGATGCGCGCCGCGATCTCCTCTTCGCCCATCGCCTCGATCACGCGCGCGCCGGTGACGTAGGCCCGCACCTTGAACGGGTTCTCCCCCTTCAATTCGAGCAGCGTGGCGATGTCCGTGAGGACGGCGGCGATCCCGGCTTTGTTCATCGGAAAAAAGTTATCCAGCCGACGGGCCGGCGCCAGCGCGAAGCATCGCGGCGGCGAGCTGCGCGAGGCGGGCACGGTTGAGTTTGCCCACGGCGTTGCGCGGCCACTCAGGGAGCGCGACGTAGTCCTTCGGACGTTGCGGCGGCGAGAGCTGGGCATGCGCGGCGCTGGCTGCCGCCAGATCGGGCGTCTGCGCAGCGGGAAAAACCGCCACGACGCGTTCGCCCCACTCGGGATCGGGCACGCCGACGACGGCCAGCTCCGTCGCGCCGGTCGCGGCGTGCAACACGGCCTCCACCTCGGCCGGCTGCACTTTCTCGCCGCCGGTGATGATGATCGCATCGCGCCGGCCGAGGATGCGCCAGTGTCCCGCCGCATCCACCGTGCCGGCATCCGCGGTCGTGAACCACGCGCCGGCCTCGCGCCACTCGGGATAATAACCGAGGAAATTCGCCGCGGAGCGGATGCGCACTTCGCCCTCCGCACCCAGTTCGAGCTGCGCGTGCAGGAGCGCCGCGCCCGAGCCGCGCACGCCGGCGAGGAATTCCTCCGGGCGCAACGCCGTCACCATCGCCGCCGTTTCCGTCATGCCGTAGCTCGGCGCCAGCGGCAGGCGCGCCGCCGCGGCGCGGGCCAGCAGCTCGGCGGAGGCGGCCGCGCCGCCGAGGAAGATCACGCGGAAACCGCGCAACCACGCCACGGCGGCCGGATCGCGGAGCAACCGTTCCAGCTGCGTGGGCACGACGGAAGTCAGCCAGCCTTCGGGCTGCGGTGGCAGCTCGGGCCGCGCGCCGGCCTCGATCTCCTTCCACACAGCGGAGACGTGCGTGCCACCTGTGAGCACGCAACGCAGCCACGCCATCAGGCCGCTCACGTGGTGCAACGGCAGCGTGCCGAGCGCGTGGACGCGCGGCACGCCGAAGTGTTGCGCGAATCCCGCCACCGCCGCCGCGATCGTATGGCTGTCGTGGCGCGCAAATTTCACCGCGCCGGACGAGCCGCCCGTCGGGATCATCAGCCAGCCGCGTTCGCCTTCATCGTTGCGTGGCGGCATCGCGCGCAGCTGCTCGACCTGAGCCCACTCGCGCGGCCCCCAAGCCGGGTTGCACAGGAAAACCTCGCCTCGCCCCGCGACCGCGTGCGCGAAGGCCTCGGCGAAGCGCGCCGGATCGTTTTCCGCGAGGAAGGTGCGCGGGGTCGAATCGCCGGCGGAACCGGCGCCGAGCAGGCGGGCTAGGGCGCGGCGTTCCATAGCGCAAGGGGGTCCGTGGCGTCGCTCCACGCGGCATCGAGCAACGGGCCGACCGGAGGGCCGTCCCAACGACGGTCGCCAAAAAGTTCGCCCACGCCGAAACCGAGCGCGCGCCGCGTGAGCCCGTCCCCGGCGGTCAGACGCCGCACGATCTGCGCGCGCCCCAGCGCGGTCTCGAGCGCGCTCGAAAAAACGACGTCGGCCTGCGTCGTGCGGATCCACGCCGCGACGTCGCTCCACGCGCCGGCGATGGCCGGCTTGAGCACGAAGACGCCCGGCCAGCCGCGCGCCTGCCAGTCGCGGGCCGCAGCGAGGTTCGCCACGGCCTCGTCGAGCGCGAGCGTCACCGGATAATCCTGCGCCAGCCCGAGCAGCAGATCGACCTCCGCGGGCGCGGCGGGTTGCTCGACGAATTCCACCGGACGCTCCGCGCAACGCTCGAGCCAGCGCTCCGCGGTGCGGCGGTCCCAGGCGCCGTTGGCATCGAGTCGCAGCCGCGCGTAAGCGGGCAACTGCGCCAGCAAATCGTCCAGCACGGGCAACTCCTCCTCCGCGCGGCCGACGCCGACCTTCCACTTGAAGGCCAGATAACCCGCCTCCAGCCGCTGCGTCAGCACGGGCAGCGCCGCCCGACCCGCCGGCAGCAAGGCCGCCACGGGCAAGCGTTTCGCCGCCCCGACCGTCGGCGCGACCGGTGTCGCTTCGCCCACCTCGGCCAGCGCAAAGCCCAGCGCACAACGCACACACCCGAGACGTTCCGGCACATGCGCGAGCACATCGGCGTCGATCTCCGCGCCCAGCCGGCGGCAAAACTCCGCCGCCTCGGCCACCGTTTCCGTGCCAAAGTCCGGCAGCGGCGCGATTTCCCCATATCCGGCCCGGCCCTCGGCGCCCGCGATGCGCACGAAGATCCCTTCGCGCTCCGTCCAGACGCCGTGCGCCGTGCGCACGGGTTGCCGGAAGGGCCGGCGGTAGGGCTGGTAAGCGAAACTGTAGCGCACGTCACCAGCACTACTGGGCGCGGACGAGTTGGCAAATTTTCGTTGAGGTTTGCAGGGGCGGGACTAACTCGTTCACGGCAACATGAGCCAGTCCGTTGCCGACGAGTCCGAGTTCTACCTGCCAGCCGAGCGCTTCTTCGCCGCTCACGCGCCGAATGCGCTGACTTACGACGACGTGTCGCTGGCCACGCTCTACAGCGAGATCCTGCCGAAGGACGCCGATCTCTCCACCACGCTCGCCGAAGGCCTGCGCCTGCAGATCCCGATCATCTCGTCGGACATGGACACCGTCACCGAGTCGCGCATGGCCATCGCCATGGCGCTCAACGGCGGCCTCGGCCTCATCCACTACAATCTCCCGGCCAAGGACCAGCTCAAGGAAGTCGCCCGCGTGAAACGCCACGTGCACGGCCTCATCCAGGACCCCATCACCGTCGCGCCCGAGGCCACCATCGGCGACGTGCTGCAGATGATTGAGCAACGCCGCTTCGATTTCCGCACCTTCCCCGTCGTCGACGGCCAGGGCAAACTCGCCGGCCTCCTCTCCGGCAACCTCGTGAAGGAACGCTACAAGGCCCGCCGCGTCGCCGACGTCATGACGCCGCGCCAGCAGCTCGTCACCGCCACCGTGCAGGCGATGGGCGCCGACCCGATCAAGGAGGCGGACAAGTTCTTCAACGAGCACGTCGGCATCCACAAGATCCTCGTCGTCGACGCGCAGGACAAGCTCCGCGGACTCGTGACGAGCTCCGACGTCGAGCGCATCACCTCCGAGGCCAAGGCGCACCGCAAGCCCGCGCGCGACGCGAATTTCCGCCTCGTCGTCGGCGCCGCCGTCTCCCCCGTGCGCAAGCCGAGCGGCGAACTCGACCGCGACAAGATCATCGCCCACGTCGGCGCGCTGGTGGACGAGAACGTCGACTGCGTCGCCGTCTCCACCGCGCACGGCCACACCGCCGGCGTCGGCGACATGGTGCGCCTGCTCCGCGGCGCCTTCCCCGCCCTGCCCATCATCGCCGGCAACGTCACCAGCGGCAGCGGCGTCGAGTTCCTCGCCGACTGCGGCGCCAACGCCATCAAGATCGGCCAGGGCCCCGGCTCCATCTGCACCACGCGCGTCGTCGCCGGCGTCGGCGTGCCGCAACTCACCGCGCTCCACGTCGCCGGCCGCGGCGCCGCGAAGAAGGGCGTGCGCCTCATCGCCGACGGCGGCATCACCAAGTCCGGCGACATCGTGAAGGCCCTCACGCTCGCCGACGCCGTCATCCTCGGCGGCCTGCTCGCCGGCTGCCGCGAGGCGCCGGGCGAGATCATCGAGATCTCCGGCAAGCTCTACAAACAATACCGCGGCATGGGCAGCCACGCCGCGATGAAGGCCGGCTCCGCCGCGCGCTACGGGCACGACAAGAACGACACGACGCGCAAGGTGGCCGCCGAGGGCATCGAGGCGCTGAAGGAAGTCGCCGGCACCGTCGACGACGTGCTCGGCGCCCTCATCGGCGGCGTGCAATCCGGCATGG
>JAMPXH010000136.1 GCA_023701285.1 Candidatus Didemnitutus sp. | reverse complement strand
TCGAGGCCGGGGATGACGGCGACTTCCTCGGCGATGCGCTCCTCGGGGACGACGAAGGTCTCGCCGTAGGTGAGGTTGAACTTGATCGCGATGTCGCGCGTCATCTCGAGGTGCTGCTTCTGGTCCTTGCCGACGGGGACGACGTGGGTGTCAAAGAGCAGGATGTCCGCAGCCATGAGCACCGGATAGGCGAAAAGGCCGAAATTGGGCGCGATGCCCTTGGCGAGCTTGTCCTTGTAGCTATGCGCGCGCTCGAGGAGGCCCATGGGCGTGAGCGAGCCGAGCATCCAGGTGAGTTCGCAGACCTCGGGGATGTCGCTCTGGCGCCAGAAAACCGCCTTCTGCGGGTCGAGGCCGCAGGCGAGCCAGTCGAGGGCGATGCCCTGGGTGTAGGCGCGGCGCTCCTTCGGGTCGGTGATGACCGTCATGGAGTGGTAATCGGCGATGAAGTAGAACGCGTCGCCGCCGGCCTGCAGCTCGATGGCGGGGCGCATGGCGCCGAAGTAATTGCCGATGTGCAGGGTGCCGGAGGGCGTGATGCCGGTGAGGACTCTGGGCATTTTCGATTTTGGAGTTTCGATTTTGGATTTCTGAACCGCCTATGTCGGCGCACTGCGTTGCCGATGGGAAGCGGAAACTGCGTCCCGCCGCCGAAGCTCGCAGAGTCCGGGCATCAGTCGCGCCGCGGCAAGGTGGTCACCGCATGGCGGCTGCGCGCGATCGTGGCGGCGGGCAGGTAACCGGCGAAGGGCGTGCACGGCATCACGAGGGCGCGCTTGCCGAGCAAGGAGCCGGGGTTGAGGACGGCATTGCAGCCCACCTCCGCCTGATCGCCGAGGATCGCGCCGCATTTCCGCAGGCCGGTGGACACGGTGCCGGATGGCAGGCGCACGGTGACCTCGGCCTGGTCGAGCCGCAGATTGGAGCAGATCACGCCGGCGCCGAGGTGGGCGCGGTTGCCAAGGATCGAATCGCCCACGTAGTTGTAATGCGGGGTCTGGACGCCATCGAGCAGGAGACAGTTCTTGTATTCGCTGGAGTTGCCCAGCACGCAGCCTTCGCCGACGAGGACATTGCCACGGATGAAGGCATTCGGGCGGATCTCGGTGCGCGGACCGATCCAAGCCGGGCCGATGATCGTGGCGTAGGCCGGCAGCTTGGCGGTGCGGTCGATCCAGACCCGACCCTCGATGTGCACCCCCGGCGGGATATCGTGCGGCAGGTGCCCGTAGTCGATCGAAAGCAAGGCCGGGCCGATCGCGGGCAACCACTGCCACGGCGGCACTTCGGGCGGGAAAAAGACCGCAAAACGGGCCAGCGAGGCCGGCAGCGTGAAGAAATCGGAGGCTTTCACTCCCGGTGAGATAAATAAAAAAACCGCTGGGAACCAGCGGTTTTTAAAAGTGGAGCGGGCGAAGAGACTCGAACTCTCGACGTCCACCTTGGCAAGGTGGTGCTCTACCAACTGAGCTACGCCCGCGTAAGAGAGGCGGAGTATTGGGCGCGCTCTTGCTCCGTCAACTGGAATTTTTTCGGAAGTGAAAAGTTCTGCCGGCCCCGCCGAAATGAGCTGCGCACGCCCGTCGAAAACGCTCAACTTCGCCACCTTATTGGCACACTTCCGGCATAACATGAAGCGCTTGATCAGCCAGCAATCCATTGCCCAGTCGGTCACCGGCGTGAGTGCCGAGGAAATCGCCGCGCACTTCAATCTGCTGCCGGAGCGCTATTTTGCCCAGACTGTCGAGACGGACATCGCGCTGCATCTGGCGATGGTCAACCGGCTCCTGCACAACATCTCGGCCGCCGACTCGCTGGGCTCGCTCCGACCGGTGATCGAGTGGCGCGACGCGCCCGAGCGCGGGTGCAGCATCGTGCACATCGTCACGTGGGACCGCGCCGGACTGTTCTTCAAACTCGCGGGCGCGCTCAGCGTCGCGGGGTTGAACATCCTCTCCGCCCGCATCACCACCCGCAACGATCACATCGCGCTGGACAGCTTCGAAGTCACCGAGCCCGGCCACGGCATCGTGCAGGACGAATCCGCGCGCGAACTCTTCGCCCGCACCGTCGAATCGGCGCTCGTCGCGAACAAGGACCTCTCCTCCGCCATCGCCGCCCAAGCCGGTCGCTTCGCCCCGCCCGCCGCCACGCTGCAGGCGCCGGTGATCGAGGTTTACCAGGAAATCAGCTCGCCGCGCCTGATCGTGGAAGTGCACGCCGCCGACCGCTTCGGCCTGCTCTACCGCGTGGGCCGCGTCATCACCGAGCACGGTTTCAACCTCGCCGCCGCCCGCGTGCACACGGAGCGCGGTCTGGCCATCGACAGCTTTCACTTGGAATCCGCCGACTCTCGCACGATCGACACCGCGCGCCTCACCGCGCTGCGTGACGATCTCGTGGCGGCGACGAGCCCCGGCGCGAGTGCTTAGTTTGGTCTCCCCAAGACCGCGGAAACCGTTCATCTCTTCGCGTTGAGATGGAAGCCATCGCCGCCCGCGACCTCGAGGTGCTTTACCGGATCGCCGCCCTGGCCTCCGGCGACGGCGACGCCCGCACCGCGGGCGAATCCCTGCTGATCGAGCTGATGCGGGTCTTCCCCGCGGAGAGCGGCTCGCTCTCGCTGCTCAACCCGCACACGGGCTACCTCGAGATCGTCGCCCAGCACGGCCTCCCGCCCGACACGGGAGACTTCGCCCTCAAGCTCGGCCAAGGCGTCACCGGCTGGGCCACGCTCCACGCGAAACCGTTGCTCGTGCCCGACGTGAGCGCCGACCGGCGCTACATCGCCGCGCGCGCCGCCGTCCGTTGCGAGATGTCCGCCCCGCTGCTCTACGAAGGTCAGGCCGTCGGCTGCATCAACCTCGACGCCGACCGGGCGCACGCCTTCGCCGAGACCGACTTGCAGCGCCTGGCCCGCTTCGCCACCGAGGCCAGCCGCACGCTCCACCGCCTCTGGCAGCTGGAGCGCCTGCAGGGCGAATCCGCCCAGCTCGAGACCTTGGTGGAACTCGGCCACTCGCTCGTGGCCCGCCTCGAGGAGAGCGACCTGCTCACCACTCTCACCCGCAGCGGCCGCGGTCTGTTCGACGCCCGCCTGTGCACGCTGCACGCCTGCGATCCCGCGCAGAAGACCTTCGAACTCCAGGCCTGGAGCAGCGAACTGAGCTTTGCCGATGCGGCGTTGCGCCGCGATCCCTTCGCCGCCGAGCACTCGATGCTCGCCACGGCCCTGCGCGTGAACCGCGTGGTCGAGTTCCAGGACCTCACCGGCACCGCCGGCCACGGCGCGGTGGACCTGCCGGCCGATGCGGAGCTCTGCTCGATGCTCGCCGCGCCGCTGCTGGTGGACGGCGCGCCCGCCGGCGTGCTCGCAGTCTACACGAACCGGCCGCACCGTTTCTCCGACGCGCAGAAGCGCCTGCTCGCCGCGCTCGCCAGCTTCGCCGCCGTCGCCCTTCACAACGCCCGGCTCTACGCGCGCGTCTTCCAATCCGAGGAATCGCTCCGCAAGAACCAGACGCTCACCACGCTCGGCCTGCTCGCCGCGGAAATCGCGCACGAGATCCGCAATCCGCTCACGGTCATCAAACTCCTCCACGGCGCCCTCGGCACGGATTTCGCCCCCGACGATCCGCGGCGCCGCGACGTGCAGGTGATCACCGAGAAGATCGAGCAGCTGGAAGGCATCGTCGCGCGCGTCCTCTCCTTCGCCCGCACGCCCGCCGTCCTGCACTCGCGCTGGCCGCTGGCCGGTGTGTTGGAGGACACGCTGCACTTGCTGCGGGCCAAGCTCGGCCAGTCCGGCGTGCAACTCCGCTACACGCCGCCGACCCGGAAATTCACCGTCGAGGTCAACAAGGGCCAGCTCCAGCAGGTGTTCCTCAATCTCGCGCTCAATTCCGTGCAGGCCATGCCGCACGGCGGCACGCTATCCGTCGCCTGCACGGAGTCCGCCGGCGCAGCCGGTCCCGTGGTGCATGTGGACTTCACCGACACCGGACACGGCATCCCGGAGGACATCCGGCCGCGCATCTTCGAGTCGTTCCTATCCGGCCGGTCTGACGGCACCGGCCTCGGGCTGGGCATCGCCCAGCGCATCGTCAAGGACCACCACGGCGAACTCGTGTTGCTGGCAACCTCGGCCGAGGGCACGACGATGCGCATCACCCTGCCCCTCGCGCGCGCCTGACGGCCGCGCGCCCCTGCCCCACCCATGAGCTTCGTCCGCCTCGCCGCCCTGCCCGCCAAGGAAATCTTCGACGGTCGCATCCGCGGCCACTACGTGCACGGCGAACGGACGACGGTGGGCGAAGTCCTGCTCGCCGCGCACACGGTCCTGCCCATGCATTCGCACCCGCACGAGCAGGTCACGTATGTGATCGAGGGACGTTTCGAATTCACGGTCGGCGACGAGACCACCGTGCTCGAACCCGGCATGGTCGCAACAATCCCCGGCGGCGTGCTGCATGGCGGCACCACGCTCACAGCCTGCCGCGTGCTCGATGTCTTCGCGCCGGTGCGCGAGGATTACCGCACATGAACCCCGGGCACGGAGCGGCCGCGTCCTCGCCGCGCGGCTCGCGGCTCGGCGCGGCGGCGGTGATGATGGCTTGGATCGCCGGCAGCATGCTGGTGTTGTTCGCCAGCCGGGGCCTGCCGTGGCGTTTGCGCAGCTTGGTGGTGATCGGCAGCCTGCTGGTGCTGATCGGGCTGCTCACCGCCCTCAAACGCGGGCGCGCCACCCGACGCGCGACCCGGGAGTGAAAACAAAAACGGCCGGCAGAGGCCGGCCGCTTTTGGGGCAGTTGGGGTAGCCGCAATGGCGGGGGGTGACCGCTATTCCTCGAGCTCGACGTTCCAATAGGCGAGGTCGAGAAAGTCCTTCCATTTTTCGTGCCCGTGGTTGCCGAGCACGAGGGAAATGACCGGGCGCCACTTCGGGCGGACGGGTTTGCGCAGCAGCCGCATGTGCGCCTCGTGCGGGAGGCGGTTGGCCTTGCGCGTGTTGCACTTGATGCAGGAGCAGACGATGTTCTCCCACGTCGTCTTGCCGCCGTAGTGACGCGGGATGACGTGGTCGAGGTTGAGCTGCTCGCGCACGAACGTCGTGCCGCAATACTGGCAGCGGTTGCCGTCGCGCTCGAAGACGTTGTTGCGCGTGAGCTTCAGCTCCTTGCAGGGCAGCTTGTCGAAGAAGGTCAGCAAGATCACGCGCGGCAGGCGGATGGCGCGGTTGATCGTGTGCACGGTCTCGAGCGCGTCGATCGGCGGGTTGTAAGTCGAGAAATCGACCCAATCCATCAGCGAGAACGTCTTGAAGTTGTCCTCCGTCTGGTGGACGACCTGAGCATGCCCGCGGGCCAGGAGCGCGAAGGCCCGGCGTGCGCCGATGATGTTCACCGCCTGCCAGAGGCGGTTGAGCACCAACACCGGCTGATCGAGCGCGGCTTGCATGATGCTGAACTGGCTACGGATGCGACGCGGGCCTGTCAAGCGACCGGTCCGGGCGTCCCGGCGGAGCGCGGCACCGGGACGGTCAGCTCGTCGTGACGAGCGCCGGCTTGAGTTTCACGCCTTTGAGCGGAACGCCTTCGAGTTTTGCGATCACGGTCGCCGCGGCCTCCTCGGCCACGTCGGCATGGGTGTGCGTCTCATGGATGTCGATCGCGCCGACCACGGCGGCGGGCAGGCGGGTGACGCCGGCAACCTTGCCGACCAGATCGGCGGGCGTGATCAGATGCGCGCTCCCGACGTTGAAGGAAACGGTGACGAAGCCCGGTTCGCGCCCCGTGCGCGGCTTGCGCTCGTAGCTCTTCTTGGCGGGCTTGGCCGCCGCGGGCTGCGGCCGCGGCGCCTCGGCCGGCTTCGCCGCCGGAGACGATTCGACGCGAGCGACCGGCGCGACGGACGCGGGACTGGAAGTGGGAGCGGATTTTGCCTTGGCGGCGGATTTCTCCGCGACCCATTTAGGCGCCTTGTCCGCCACCGGTGCGGGTGCGGTGGCCGACTCGGCCGCGGCTGCGCCGCCTTGCAGCAGGTGGATCAGCGCCGAGGCGATGTCAGTGCTGGCGTAGCCCTGTTCGAGCAACGCGTCGACGATGCGGTCGCGCGAGCGGAATTTCTTCTCGTCCAACACGCGGCGGAGCTTCTCCACGAAGGTCTCCTCGCGCGCCTCCTCCACCTCGCCCATCGACGGGATGCGGCCGCGGGTGATCTTCAGTCGCGCATAGTGCGCCATGCTCTGCAACTTGTAGATCTCGCGGCCGCTCACGAACGTGATGGCGCGCCCGCTCTTGCCGGCGCGGCCGGTGCGGCCGATGCGATGCGTGTAGTCCTCGGCATCGTTCGGCAGGTCGAAATTGAACACCACCTCGAGGTCGTCGACGTCGAGGCCGCGCGCCGCGACATCCGTGGCGATGAGGAACTCGAAGCCGCGGCGGCGGAACTTGTCCATCACGCGGTCGCGCTGCATCTGGCTGAGGTCGCCGTGCAACCGGTCGACCGCATAGCCGCGCGCGTGCAGCTGCTCGTCGAGTTCGTCGACCATGAGCTTCGTGCTGCAGAAGATGATGCCGTAGCGGAAATCGTGCAGGTCGATGAGGCGGGTGAGCGCCTCGACCTTCGAGCGGCGGTCGACCTCGTAGAAAATCTGATCGACCTGCGGGGCGTTGGCCGCGTGCGCCTCGATGCGCACCCAAGCCGGGTCGCGACTGTAGCGCTTGATGAGGTCCTGGATCGGCCGCGGCATCGTGGCGGAAAAGAACAGCAGCTGCCGCTGCTCCGGCACCGCGCCGAGGATGTGCTCGATGTCGTCGCGGAAACCCATGTCGAGCATGCGGTCCGCCTCGTCGAGCACGACGACCTTGAGCTGGTCGAGCTTCAGCGAGCCGCGCTGCATGTGGTCCATCACGCGGCCGGGCGTGCCGATGACGACCTGCGCGCCCGCCGCGAGGCCGCGATACTGGCGCTCGTAGCTCTGGCCGCCGTAGATCGGCAGCTCGAGCAGCCCCTTCTTGAACGCCGCGAGCTTGCCGAATTCCTCCGCCACCTGCACCGCGAGCTCGCGCGTGGGACAGAGCACCAGCGCCTGCACGGCGCGCCGGGCCACGTCGACTTTTTCGATGACGGGAATGGCAAACGCGGCCGTCTTGCCCGAGCCGGTCGCCGACTGGCCGACCACGTCGCGGCCGGTGAGGCCATGCGGGATGACGGCCGTCTGGATGGGCGAAGCCTCCTCATAGCCCAGCTTGTCGACGGCTTTGAGCACCTCGACGGATAATCCCAATTCGGCAAACGGACGTTTCTCCATGCCCGCAGGGTGCCCGCATTTTCCCCGGAAGCATAGCCCAATCTCACGCCCGCCGCCGCGCGACACCTACGCCCCACGCGCTTCAGGCTTTCGCCCGGCTCCCCCGCCTGCTGCACTGCGGCGTGCACCTCACCCACCTCGCCTGCACCGCCTGCGGCCAAACCCACGACGCCACCGTCCCGCAGAATCTCAGCTCCTGTTGCAGCAAGCCCCTCTACCCCGCCTACGATCTCGCCGCTGCGGCGTGCACGCTGACGAAAGCCTCCCTCCCCGGCCGCCGCGCTGACATGTGGCGTTACCGGGAGGTTTTGCCCGTGCGGCACGAGGCCGACATCGTCACGCTCGGCGAAGGCTTCACGCCGCTCCTGCCGGCGCCGCGCCTTGCGGCCCGTCTCGGGCTCGCGCAACTCGCGATCAAGGACGAGTCGCAGAACCCCACCCAAAGCTTCAAGGCGCGCGGCATGGCCACCGCGGTCTCGATGGCGAAGCAGTTCGGGTTGCGCAAACTCGCCGTCCCCTCCGCGGGCAACGCCGGTGGCGCCCTCGCCGCCTACGCGGCCCGCGCCGGACTCGAAGCCCACATCTTCATGCCGGCCGACACGCCCAAGGCCAACATCATCGAATGCCGCGAGCTCGGCGCGCACGTCACGCTCATCAACGGTCTCATCACCGATTGCGGGGCCGAGATCGCCCGCCGCAAACAGGCCGAAGGTTGGTTCGACGTCTCGACCCTCAAGGAGCCCTACCGCGTCGAAGGCAAAAAGACGCTCGGCTACGAACTGGCCGAGCAACTCGACTGGCAACTCCCCGACGCCATCATCTATCCGACCGGCGGCGGCACGGGGCTCGTCGGCATGTGGAAGGCTTTCGAAGAGATGGAGCGCCTCGGCTGGATCGATGCGCGGCGCCCCAAGATGTTCTCCGTGCAGGCGGAAGGCTGCCAGCCCATCGTGCGCGCCTTCCAGACCCAGGCAACGCAAGCCGCCGAGCATGTCGGCGCACACACCCGCGCGTCGGGACTGCGCGTGCCGAAGGCGGTGGCGGACTTCATCATGTTGCAGGTGCTGCGCGACTCGTGCGGCGGCGCCATCGCCGTGCCGGACGCGGAGATGCTCGCCGATGTCCGCGAGGTCGGCGCGGCGGAAGGTCTCTTCGTCGCCCCGGAAGGCGCGGCCTGCTACAGCGCGCTCCGCCGCCTGCTCGCCACGGGAGCCATCGCCCGCGACGAACGCGTGGTGCTCTTCAACACCGGCGCCGGCGTGAAATACCTCGAGTGTTTCGAGTGAGCCGCCCGCGGCGGCTCGCTCCGGCCATCAGGCGCTGTCCCAGTCCCGATCCTTCGGCAACAGGTGGACGAGCGCGACGTTGATCGCGAGCAGCACACCCAAGCCCGCCAGCGAGCTGGTCGTCGAGGCCAGGAAATGGTTCACCGGATCGCGCGTGTAGGCGAAGACCGGCAACGCCCACTGCGCCGCGATGGTCAACACCTTGGCCGGCAACCACGCCAGCGGCGCCGCGAGCCGCAACGTCGGCCAGCGCCGCACCAACAGCATCGCGAACCCGACGAAC
>JAMPXH010000135.1 GCA_023701285.1 Candidatus Didemnitutus sp. | reverse complement strand
GGGCGCGCGCCAGCTTTGCGAACCAGTCGTTGGCGGCCGTCGTCGCATAGGCGGCATTCGTCGAGGTCGAGAAGGCGGTGGCTGTATCGCCGGGACCAATTTCGCCGGGCAGCGCCGCGATATTCAGGTTGGTTAGGTCGGTCTGCTCGAACGACGCGGAGATTGCGGTGGCGAGCTCGTCCAGGGCACGGCTTTCGGCGTCGCGCCGGCCGCGCTCGATCAGGTCGCGCACCGACGGGGCGAGCGCCGCGGCCATCAGGCTCACGATGAAAAGGACGAGCACGACCTCCAGCAGCGAGAAACCCCGTTGGGACCGGCGTGGAAAATGGAAGCGGAGGCGCATGGTTCAGTGGCGGTTGACTCCTCCGAGGAGCGAAAAAATCGGGAGGAAGAATGAGAGCGCGATGCCGCCGACGACGGCGGTGAGCACCGCAAGCAGCGCCGGCTCCAGCAAGGCGAGCAGCGTCGCCAGCCGTTCCCGCGCGCGACTGCCGGCGTATTCCTCGATGTGGCGCAGCGCCGCGCCAAGCTGGCCGGTCGTCTCACCGGCCTTGAGCGCGGGGATGATCCAGCCCGGGAACGCGTGCCCCTTCGGCAGCGCCGCATACAACGGCCGACCCACCGCCACGCGCTCGCGCGCCGCGAGCAACTGGCGGGAAAGCACGGCGTGGTCGGTCAGCTCCGCCCCGGTGGCGAGGGCGTCGAGCAGCGGAATGCCAGCCTCGTGCAACAAGCGGCAGTGCGCCGCAAAGCGCGCGGTCGCGAGGCAGCGCACGGTGTCCCCGGCAAGCGGCAGCCGGAGCACCAACGCGTCGCGCCAATACCGGAGCCGCGGCCACGTCGAGGCCAGCCAGAGGTTCGCCGCGAGCGCGGCCAGGACCGCCAGCATCGCCGGCCAGTGCAGGCGCACCGCGTCACTCGCGTGGATCAGCGCCACCGTCAGCATGGGCAGCGGGACGTGCAGGGAAACGAAGATGTCCGCAAACTGCGGGACCACGCCGCCGAGCATGAAAACGAGCAGGGTTGCTGTGGCGGTGAGCACCATGCCGGGATAGATGAGCGCCCGTCTCGCCGTGCGCCGCAGTTCCGCCGCGCCAGTGAGATTGATAGCGAGCGAATGCAGCGACTCCGGCAGACGCGCGGACGCCTCGCCGGCCGCAATCACCGCGGCGAGATGCGGCGGGAATTGCCGGACGAAAAAGCGGCAGGCCGCGTGAATCGGCCGCCCCTGCGCGACCTCCTCGTGAATGCGCGCGAGCATCGTGCGCAGCGGTCCGGCGGGTGCATCCTCGGCCAGTTGCAGCAGCGCGGCATCGGCCGTCACCCCGGCCCGCAGCAGCAGTTCGAGCTGGTGCAGGAACGCGAGGAATTCCGGGAGCGGCACCGTGAGCCGCGCGAGTCGCGTCGGCGAGGCGGCCGCCCGCACCCGCACGATCCAAAGCCCGCGCGCGCGGAGTTTCTCACGCAGGGCCGGCTCGTCCGCGGCGGATTCTCGCAGCCTGCGCCGCTGGCCACCCTGATCGATGACGTTGATCGCGAATTCCGGCATGGTCAGAGGGCCAGCTTGATGCGCGTGGGCTGCGGCGAGACCGGCAGCCGCAACCGGTGGGCGTTGTAGCGGAGCAGCACGCCGCCGGCTTCGACCTGCTCCACCAGGAAGGACTCCACGCGGTCGCCTGCCTGCACCAGCCGCTTGTTGACGAGGGCGCATGGTGCGGCGCCGAGGATGACCCCGCCGACCACCAGCGAGACCTCGCGCGTTGGTCCTGGGACGGCCCGCACGGCGAAGGGATTCACCGGATCGCCCACCGCCGCAGGGGTGGCCGCGCTGGCCGCGAGGTCGATGATGCCGTCGGCATTGGGGGCAAGCGCGTCGTCGGCGCTGGGCAGCACCGGTCCGGTGACGGGCGCGGGAACGTCCGGCGTCGCGTCCGGCGCGGAAGGCGGTTCCTCCAGCGGGGCCGCGGCGGAGTTGCCACGAGCCGCGAGTTGGGCGACCAGCGCGTCGTTCTGGCTGATCAGCGCTTCGATGAGTTGCGCCTGCTGGCGGGAACGCAGATCCGGTGCGACGGGCGCGACCGGCGGCGGGGCCACGGGAGCGGCGGCCGGCGGTTGGGCGGGTGCGACCCGCACCGGTGTTGGCAGCGGCGGGACGGGCGCTGCGGTCTGGCAGCCCGCCAGCAGGGCAAAGGCGAGGAACGGAAGGAATTTCATGGGAGGGAGGCGGCGGGACGATGGGCCTGCGCCAAATCGAGGGTTTGCGTGACGTAGAGGTAGAAGGGTTTTCCCGCCGGGACTCGGAGGTAGAAGCCGTCGCGGGCAATGGCCTCGCGCATGGTCTGCGCGTAGTCGCGGAGCACGGCTCCCGTGCCGGCGAGGACGGCATTGCGGGCGCTACTCACCGGGACGGAGGCCTC
Source organism: Candidatus Didemnitutus sp. (assembly GCA_023701285.1). Lineage (GTDB taxonomy): Bacteria > Verrucomicrobiota > Verrucomicrobiia > Opitutales > Opitutaceae > Didemnitutus. Next base: position 6,479 of record JAMPXH010000135.1, on the reverse strand, counting down.
GCCCAACAGGCCGGTGGTCAGCCGGGTGTCCTGCAATGCGCTGGTGGCGGTCGCGAGAAAGGTCGCGGCGAAGAGCTTCAACTCGCGCTCGTCGCTCACCTTGACCAGTTGACCGCGCAATCCGGCGGAGCCATCCTCCGCGCCCCACCGGCCTGTGTCCGTCGAGAATTCCCGGTCGAGGGCCAGCCCTTCCACCGCCAGTTCCATTCCGTTCTCGGCGTCCGGCGTGCGCCAAACAATACGCCAGGGTCCCGCGACCGCGAGCCGCTCGCGCGCACGGTCAAGCGCAGCCCGCGCATGCACCTCCGCCCCGGCGGGAATCACGCGGCGTCCATCGTGCCACACATCTTCGGTGACCAGACCGACCACCGGCGTGTCCAGGCGGTTGGACTCGAGCGCGACCACGGTTTCGCAAGGGATCAGCCGGCCGAACGGCGCGAACGGGGCACGCGAGGGCTTCTGTGTCAGTTCCGGGGATGCGGTGAACAACACCAGCGGCAGGGCCGCAGGTTGTGTCGCCGCGGGCGGTGTTGCGACGGGCGCGGTGGCGGGCGTGGGTGCAGCGGCCACCGCCGGCGGCGGGACCTTGAACCGCGCGCCGTCGCGAGTGAGCGTCTTCGGCAGCACGACCGCCGGCGCGGACGCCGCCGCAGGCAACGGGACGGGCGTGCGTTTCGCCTGTTGCCAGCGCACCGCGATCACGCCGAGCGCCAGCACGGCGGCAACAAGGACAACCTGACCGGTGGGTGACGTGAAGAAGTCGCGGTTCATGGGTGGGCGACGATCAGGTTGAAGTTTTCGCGCACGGAGAGATTCGCGCGCCCGCGTCCCGGCGCTCCGGCGACCAGGAGATGAATCCACGCGGAGGATCTCGGCGGGATCGACCCCGAGGCTTCCGCCAACGCGGCTGGAAAAATCTCCCGGCCGACACGGATCGCCAGCGACTGCGGATCGTAGACGACGGCAGCATCACCCGGATTTTCCAACCTCACGCGAAATGCGAGCGCGTCCTCCGCGTCGAAACGCGTGACCTCCTCGATGACTGCCGCGAAATCGCGGTAGCGGATCACCGTGTTGGGTTGCAGTCGCTCGGCGGCCGGCTTCATGCCCGGATATTGCTGTTGCAGCCGGCCCAGCTGCTTCGAGCGATCGAGCAGTTCCTGCAGCACGCCCGCTTCCGGCAACGGCCGGGGCCGGCCCACCAGAGGTGCATCGAGAAAAACGACCGCCTGGTCGGGCTCGGCAACCGTGGTGAACGCGAGCGCATAGACCTTGCCCCGGAAGACGACGTTCATCGCACCGGTCGCGTCCTCCTTCATCGCGCGCAGTGAGAAAAATTCCGCACCCGGTTCATGGGAAAGCAGGATGCCGGGATGCTCGTCCGGCTTCGCCGAGATGTTCGCGCCGACCAAAGCCTTGAGTGGCCCGGGAAAGACGCACGTCGTCGGCTGGTTCACGCCGAGCCGCACCGTATAGACGCACTGCTCCTCCAGCGGATAGGTGCGGAGATCGGCGGCGTCCACGCCCGCGATCAACAGCGCTTGCACCATGATCATTGCGACGATTCGTAGGTCCATACGGCGAGAGGGAAGCGGCCGTTGCCGGCCAGGTTGGGATTTCGGGCGAACGTGAGCCGGATCGTGAAGGCCGGTGCCTCGGTGAAGGCCTGGCCGTTGACGAGGCCGGTGCGGATCAGCTGTCCCTCCACCTGCGCGAGCACGGTTTGCTCGCGGGTTTCGAGGATGGTGACCTTCAACACCTCTGGCTTCTGGTGAAGGGCCTTGGCCGCGAATTCCTCGGCATCGGCGGAAATCCGGGCCCGGGCCTGCTTCGCCGCCTCGGGCAGGAAGAGCTTGTCGAGCAGCTCGGGAAAATCCGGCCCAGCCGGGTTGCGCTGGAAAAGAGCGAGACACGCCAGCAGCGCATGCTGCTCGTGCAGCTTGGTGGCCTCCTCGAAACCCAAGAGCGGGCTGAGATGGAACGTGCCCGCGCCATCGAGGACGATTACCCGTTCCCGGGAACGGTAAGCCTGGATGATCAGGAACGGCTGGACCGCCGAGAAGCCGGCGGCGATTAGCGCCACCACGCACCAAAGGCGTGCGGCGAGCGCGTGATCCGCAAAATAACCGAGTGGGTTCCACGGGCGGCGGGCGCGCGCGGACGAACCGGACCGGACGTGGGCAACAGGGGTTTCGCGCAAGGTGGTCATGGCATCACAGGGAGGTTTGCGGGGTGGGCAGGCGCGCGACGCCCAGCGCGGCCGCGGCGCGGGTGTCTCCCGCGGGATCGGACGACGGGCTGGGTGCCGGAGGTGGCGTCGGCGGTGGCGGGGCTGCCGGCGGCGCAGGGGGGGCGCCATTGCCCGGAGCGGCCCCGGTCTTCGATGGCGCAGCCGCGGCAGCGACTGCCGCGATACCGCCGGTCTTAGCCGACTTGAGCATCAGCGCGACCTGGTGAAGGGTGAAGAGGTGATGAAGGGCCGCCCCGCCGCCGACCCCGACCGGGGAACCGGAACCGATGAGGCCCTGCATCAGGAACGGCGTGCCGACCGTGCCGATGATCAACCAGAGGGCCGCGACGAGTCCGCCAAGCAAGCTGCCGAAGGACGCGGGATCGATCTCACCCGGTCTCAGATTGTAGGCGACCGCGAGATTGTCAGCGTATCCGGTCAGCAGATGATAAGCGACCAGTTCAGTGACGGCAAAGCCGACCGGCCATGCGAGGATCGCGAGCGTCTGTTGGATGTAGCGGGCTGCCAGTTGGGCCTGGGAGGGAATCATGAACAGGCCCAGCGCCACCGGCAGGAAAAGATAGCACAGCAGTTTGAGCACAAACTGCAGGATCAGGAACGGGACCTGGAGCAGGCTCGCGATGAGCACGATCACCTTCACCGCGGACGCGAGGAACGCCTGATAGAGTGATTCGCCGACGCGGCGCAGGCTGAATTCGCCGCTGCCACCGCTGACCGTCTCGCGCAGCTTCGCCGCGGTCCGCATCGGGTGGTCGGTGTATCCCTCCTGCACGGTGTTCGCAACGGAGAGGAAGATTTTCTCGGAGAACCCGAACCATCCGGGCAGCGTCGCCACCAACCCGACGATGAGCGTGGCGCGAACGATCGGGCGAAGAATGCCCTCGGCGTCGGCGCGCGCCTGCTGCACTTGGATGATCAGGCCCGCCACGCACAGGAAATACACGACGACGCGCAGCCCCTCGGCGAGCGAGAGCACGCTTTCGCGCAGGCCTGGAGCGAAGTTATCCATCAGTTGCGCCCCTCCCATGGCCGTTGACGCCGCTGCTCCCGAAGGAGGGAGGGCTCCCGATGCACGATTCGTTCGCCGTCACGGATCAACGCCTGCCGGTGGACGGCGGGAACCGGCCGCTCCTGCTCGTCGCACAGCGGCGCATTCCGGCAGGCGTGCCGAAAGACCAACACGCAGCACACGCCCAGCCCGGCGACAGCGATGATGACGGCTGTAACCATGCGCTTCACCGGTTGTAGGAGGTTGCCTCGACCTTGATTCCGTCCTGCCAAGCGCGCACGACCCCGAGCGTTTGGCGTTCCTCGGCGGCCTGCCGCTCCAGCAAATCCTGCCGCTCCTTTGCGGCCTGGTTCTCGTTGAGGATCTGCTGCGCGGAGAGTTTCGCCGTCTCGCTTTGGCGCTGGCCGTCGAGGCGCGCGAGTTGACCATGCAGCACGCCGAGCTTGGCGGAGAGTTTGTCGACTTCGGCTTGAGTCCCGGCGGAACGAAGCTGCTCCAGCGTCGCCGCCACGTCAGCCTGAAGTGCCGCCGCGCGTTCGTCCGTCTGCGCCTGCACCGTCGCGAGATTGTCCGCCTGCCGCTCCACCGCCGCATAGCGCAGGTAGAGCCCGTCCTGCCGAACGAAATCGCGGCCCAGTGAGGTGCGGTCCTCGAGCCGGCGGTAGATTCCATCGGAGGTCCTGCGCAACGAATCGACGGCGTTCGCGAGCCGGCGCGCGGCCGCGAGCGTCTCGCCATAGCTCCGGGCGAGATCGCCGGCACCAAGGTCGCGGAGCACGACACCCGCGCCGGCTGCGCTCGGGTCCCCCAGCACGTCGCGGATGCGGCTCTGCACGGCCAGCTGCGCTTCAAGCTGCCGCAGCTGCCGGTTGAGGCTTTCCAGCTGCTGCGCCCATTCGCGCATGACGGCGAGGTGATTCGCAGCCTGGCCGGCCTGCACCGCGGAATTCACGGCGGTGTTGACCGGATCATTGACGATCCATTGCGCGCACGCCGACGAGGCGAGCAGGAGAAAAACAATAAGGTGTTTCATGGCTGGCGGGGGTTGGGCGCAGACGCCGCGGGCTGGCGCTGCTGGTTTTGGATGAGCCAATACTGTTCGCGCACCGCCTGCTGGTAGCCGCGCTCGTAGCCGCGGGCCTCGGCCTCCGCGTCCCGCTTGGCGGGGCTGGCGCAGCCGGCGAGCAACAGGCAGAACAGGAATGTCAGGCGGCGCATGGGGTCTCCTGGAAGTGGCGCAGCGTGCCGCACTGCGGCGGCTGCGCGGTGGGTGCGAAGTAGCAAAGCGAGGAGTGGCGCTGCGACGCCGGTAGTTGTTCGGGCAGCGGATAGCGCTGGATCGCGTCAATCGCGGCTTCGGGCAGCGGCAGGTCGGCGCTCAGATCGACCAGGTCCGCGCGGTCCGCCTGCCGCATGAAGAAAAACTGCTTGGCGTTGCCGATGACGGCCCCGCGCACGCGCGAATGACGGAAGCGCGCATACTGCTGGATGATCGAGGCGCACCAGCAGTTGTGCTTGCGCAGCTGCGCGTAACCCTCGGCGACGATCTGTTCGCCGCCGGGCGTGTCGAGGAACCTCGCCAGCTCCTCGAACAGGATGCGCTTCCGCTGGGCCCGCGGCAGCCCCAGGATGTGCTGCCGGCCGATTCCGCTGATGAGAAGTCCGGCGGCGGTTTTCATCTCGACCGCCTGTTCCGGGATCAGGCCGAGTTCGATGTGCACGATCCGGCGGCGGAACGAAACGTTGGTGGGGCCGTCGAACAGCCGCCCGTATTGTCCGTCAGCCGTCCACGCGCGCAGCAGCGTCGCAAGCCGCTCGATCTCGTCCTTGCCGTGCTCGGGCAGACGCGCGAAGGCCAGCAATTCGACCAGCGCTCCATGCGTGGGATGATCCTCCGGGCCGAAGAAAGCGCAGGCGGTGTGGGCGACCGCCCGCTCGGAAAGGCCCTGCCCGAAGCGGACAACGGTTTCCTCCGGCAAGCCGGCGATGAAGGCGATGGCTTCGTCTTCGCCAGCGGTCTCCCGGTCGCGCAGGTCGAGGAAAGCATCGAGCGGCGAGGCGCTCTCCGGGAGTCTGGCGCGCCACGCGTGCACGGCGCACGCGAACCGTTGCACCCGTTCTGCCGCTTGCGGGCGGCGGCGGGACCAGTCGGCGTAGGCGTCGCGGTAGAGTTGGTGGAGGTATTGGGCGAGCTGCGCCTGGCGCAGCGCCAGTTGCTCCGCGTTGTCCGGCACTCCGACCATGCGGGCGAGCAGCGTCACCGCGGTAGCGAGGTGAAGCTGGGTCAGGGGCAGGCCCTGCGTGTCCAGATAGTTGAGCGTCAGTCCGGCGTCCGGATGGATCACCACGGGCTTTTCGCCCATTGCCTCCGTGAAACGCTTGTAGGAGAGCCCTTCCTCGATCAGCAGCGAATGTTCGAAACTGCCGGCGGTTTGGAAAAGCAGGTCTTCGACAAACGCGGATTTGCCGGCGCCGGTCATCCCGAAGATCACGGCATGCTGCGGCGAGCCGTGGACGGCGGTCGCCACGCCGACCAGATTTCCCTGGTTGCCGTCGTAAAGGGCCTCGGCGTTTGCGAGCGCGCCGGTGAAGGTCGCCGAGAAGGGCAGGACATCGGCCAGATAGCTGTCCTCCGCGTAGAGTTCCCGGTGGCGGTAGGAGGAATGGGTCCAGCCCGGCCACGAACCGAAGAAAAGTTTCCGCGCCGTGGTGGGCAGCGCGCATTCAAAGCACTGCGCTCCATCCATCGCATTGATCGCCGCCTGCACCGCGGCCACTTTCTCGCGCAGCGCGTCCGCTGAGGGCGCCCACACGCGGATCACATAAGTCACATGGAAGGGACGGGCGAAGCCGCCCGCGAGTGCCTCGACCTTGCGCTCCTTCTTGCGCAACGCGACGAGCAGCGAGGCGCGCGGCTTCTCCGCGTATTCGCCCCGCAGGCGCTCCGCGGCCTTTTCCTCGCGACTGATTTCCCGGCGGCTCGCGGCGGGCACAATGTTGACGGTGACGTTGTAGTCGAGAAACGGCAGGCCGGTCAGGTGCGTGACAATTCCCGGCCGGGTGCGCTGGGGCCAGCGGGACAGCGCCAGGACGGCGTGGTGGCATCCGTCCAGCACGAAGCCACCCGCCTGACCGACGCCCTCGGCCTGCCAGCAATTTTCCTGCATTCCGAGTGAGGGATCGAACATCGCCACGGGTGGCTCTTCGGAGCGTCGCGCC
>JAMPXH010000134.1 GCA_023701285.1 Candidatus Didemnitutus sp. | reverse complement strand
CCGGGCACTTCGGACTTGGGCACGGCGGCGGGGCCCACGCGCCCGACGAATTCCTGCTCATCGAATCCGCGAACCCGAAGGTGCGCGGCTACGACGGCCTGACATTGTCGTTCGTCGAGTATCTCTACGAATTGGCGCAATGATCCGGGCGTCCGGGTCGCGCCAGTGCGTCAGCCGCGTTGGCGGACGATCTCCGCCGCGAGGCGGGCGGCGAGCCGCGCGTTGTTGAGCACGAGCGCGATGTTGGCGGCGAGCGAGCGGCCCGCCGTGAGTTCGAAGATGCGGCGGAGCAGGAACGGCGTCACGGCTTTGGCGTGCAGGCGCTGCGCCTCCGCCTCGGCCAGCGCCGTCTCGATGCAGGGCGTGATCACGTCGCGCGGGATCTCGTCCGCAGCCGGAATGGGGTTGGCCACCAACTGACCGCCGGGCAGCCCGAGTCGCGCCCGCATCAGGTGCGCAGTGGCGATCTCGGCAGGCGTGTCGCTGCGCAGCGGCGCCCGCAGGCCGGAGCAGCGCGACCAGAAGGCGGGGAACTCGTCTTGACCGACCGCGATCACGGGCACGCCGAGCGTCTCCAGCATCTCGAGTGTCTTCGGCAGATCGAGGATCGCCTTGGCGCCGGCGGACACCACGGAGACGGGCGTCTCGGCCAGTTCGCGCAGGTCGGCCGAGACATCGAAGGAATGCTCGGCCCCGCGGTGCACACCGCCGATGCCACCCGTGGCGAAGACCTCGATGCCGGCGCGCCGTGCCGCGATCATCGTCGCCGCTACTGTTGTCGAACCCGTGCGCCCGGTCGCGAGGCAATAGGCGAGGTCGGCGCGGGAGAGCTTCATCACGTCGCGCGCCTGCCCGAGTGTTTCCACTTCCGCGTCCGTGAGCCCGACGTGGACGCGTCCCGCCAGCACGGCGATGGTCGCCGGGACCGCGCCGGTGCGACGCACCTCGGCCTCGACGCGGCGGGCCGTTTCCACGTTCTGTGGATAAGGCATGCCGTGGGTGATGATGGTCGACTCCAACGCCACGATCGGGCGGCGCCCGGCGCGCGCGGCTTCGACTTCCGGGGAAAAGGTCATGGGCAGGCTCATGCGATGAAGCCGGGGAAGTTCGCCATGGCGCGCAGCAAAGGCAAAACTGGAATACGCTCACGCCACGGAAGACCGTCTCGCGTGGAGCGGTCGATTCTCAGCTCGGCGCGGCCGGACTGACCGGCAGGCTCAGCACGACGTTGCGATAGGTGCGGTCTTCGAGCGGGAAGGAGTATTCGCCGGCAACGGACCAGCCTTCGCGGCGATAAAATTCCAGCGCACGGACGTTGCCGTCGTAGGCCGTCAGCCAAAGCGTCGCGATGCCGGCCGACGCGGCGCTCGCGTAACAGCAGCGCAGCAATTCCCGGCCGATGCCCCGGCGCGTGAAACGCTCCAGGACGTAGAGGCGGCTGATCTCCGCCTGAGCCGGCGTCGCGAGGAGCTGCGATCGTTCGCCGAGCTTGATCTCGGCAAATCCGACAGCTCCCGCCTCCGTCTCCGCGATCCAATAGCAGAAATGAGGATCACCGAGCAGGGCGTGCAGCCGCTCGGCGGTGAACTCCGCGAGGACGTGGCGTGCGAAGGCCGGCTCCACGCCGTCCTCCGCATACGTGGTGATCCAAACGGTGCTGCCGAGCGCCGCGAGCGTGGGGGCGTCAGCCACGACGGCTCGGCGGTAGGCGATGCCGGAAGCGGAGGCGCGGGCGTCAGTCGTTTTGCCCACAGTGGTCATGACTTCGTGCCGCGGTGCCGCAGGGCGAGTGTGGCGCCGATCAGGAGCAACACACCGCCTCCGGCGTAATACCAGACATGATCGGGCTGGCGCGCCTTGCCATCCCACGCGTTGGCAAGATCGGCGCCGACCCGGTCGGCGACACCGATCACGGACTCTTCGCGCTGGTGGCCTCGGATGATCAGCGCGATGCCGACGGCGACGAACAGGACGGGCAGGAGGAAACGTTTCATGCCAGAGCACCGTAGTCCAAGGCAGCCGCATCGCGAGCCGTTATCGACGGGGATTGGTAGGCGGTGGCTTCGCGCCTTGGAAACCGCGCAAAAAAATCCCGCCGGCGTGGAAGCGGCGGGATTCTGCGTGGAAGGAAGACTGCGTCGCCGCTGGCCTCAGACGAGGTCGTAGCGGTCGGCGTTCATCACCTTCGTCCAGGCGGCGACGAAATCGCGGACAAACTTGTCGCGGTTGTCGTCCTGGGCGTAGACCTCGGCGTAGGCGCGGAGAACCGAGTTCGAGCCGAAGACCAGATCGACGCGCGTCGCGGTCCACTTCGCGCGGCCGGACTTGCGGTCGCGAATCTCGTAGTGGCCGTCCGGCGTGGCGTGCCACGTGTAGGCCATGTCGGTGAGATTCACGAAGAAGTCGGTCGTCAACGCGCCCTCGCGGTCGGTGAACACGCCGTGTTTGACGCCGCCGTGGTTGGCGCCGAGCACGCGCAGGCCGCCGACGAGGACGGTCATCTCGTTGGCCGTGAGGCCAAGCAGCTGGGTGCGGTCGAGCAGCATCTCCTCGGCGGTAACGGCGAAGGGCTTGAGCTGCCAGTTGCGATAGCCGTCGGCCAGCGGCAGGAGGACGCCGAAGCTGGCCACATCCGTCATCTCCTGCGTGGCGTCGCCGCGACCCGGCGCGAAGGGCACTTCGATGGGGAAGCCCGCGGCCTTGGCGGCGCGCTCGATGCCGACGTTGCCGGCGAGCACGATCGTGTCGGCGATGCTGGCGCCGGCGGCGGCCGCGAGCGGCTCGAGCACGGCGAGCACCTTCTGCAGGCGCACGGGCTCGTTGCCGACCCAGTCGCGCTGCGGCGCGAGGCGCAGGCGCGCGCCGTTGGCGCCGCCGCGGAAGTCGGAGCCGCGGAACGTCCGCGCGCTGTCCCATGCGGTGGCGACGAGCTCGGCCGTGGTGAGGCTGGAGGCGTCGATCTTCGCTTTGAGCGCGGCGACGTCGTAGCCGGTGCGCCCGGCCGGGACCGGGTCCTGCCAGATCAGGTCTTCCTTCGGCGCGTCGGGTCCGAGATAGCGGGTCTTGGGGCCCATGTCGCGGTGCGTGAGCTTGAACCACGCGCGGGCGAACACCTCGCTGAAGTAGGCTTGGTCTTTATGGAAGCGCTCGGAGATCTTCCGGTAGATCGGGTCCTTGATCATCGCCATGTCGGCGTCGGTCATCATCGGGTTGTAGCGGATCGAGGGGTCTTCGACGTCGACCGGCTTGTCCTCCTCCTTGATGTTGATCGGCTCCCACTGCCACGCGCCGGCGGGGGACTTTTTCAGTTCCCAGTCGTAGCTGAAGAGCATGTGAAAATAGCCGTTGTCCCACTTGGTCGGGTGGGTGGTCCAGGCGCCTTCTAGGCCGGAGGTGACGGTGTGGCGGCCCTTGCCGGACTTGTTCGGATTGTGCCAACCGAGGCCCTGCTCGGTGAGGTCGGCGGCTTCCGGATCGGGACCGAGCTTGGAGGCGTCGCCGTTGCCGTGGGCCTTGCCGACGGTGTGGCCGCCGGCCGTGAGAGCGACCGTCTCCTCGTCGTTCATCGCCATGCGGGCGAAGGTTTCGCGGACTTGCTGCGCGGTCTTCAGCGGGTCGGGCTGGCCGTTCACGCCCTGCGGGTTGACGTAGATGAGGCCCATTTGGACGGCCGCGAGCGGGTTCTCCATTGTCTCGGGCTGGTTGACGTCGCCGTAGCGGTGATCGGAAGGCGCGAGCCACTCCTTTTCCGAACCCCAGTAAATGTCCTTCTCGGGGTGCCAGATGTCCTCGCGGCCGAAGGCGAAGCCGAAGGTCTTCAGGCCCATGTTCTCGTAGGCGATGGTGCCGGCGAGGATCATGAGATCGGCCCACGAGATTTTATTGCCGTATTTCTTCTTGATCGGCCAGAGGAGGCGGCGGGCCTTGTCGAGGCTGACGTTGTCCGGCCAGCTGTTGAGCGGGGCGAAACGCTGGTTGCCCGTGCCGCCGCCGCCGCGGCCGTCGGAGACGCGGTAGGTGCCGGCGCTGTGCCAGGCCATGCGGATCATGAGACCGCCGTAGTGGCCCCAGTCGGCCGGCCACCAGTCCTGGCTGTCGGTCATGAGCGCGTGCACGTCGCGCTTGAGGGCGTCGAAATCGAGCGACTTGACCGCCTCACGATAGGAGAACTCGGCGCCGAGGGGATTCGTCTTGGTGTCGTGCTGGTGGAGGATGTCGAGGTCCAGCTGCTTCGGCCACCAAGCGTGGTTGGCCTGCGAGCTGCCGGTGGCTGCGGAGGGCTTGGCGGCGGCACCGTGGAGATGAGGGAAGGGGCATTTGCCACCGGAGGCGCCGGCGGAATGAGGGGAGGAGTCCATGAGGAGTCGGATTCGAGGGTTGGGTTTGGGTCGGCGCCGGTCGGCGAGGATTTCCCGCTTCAGGGGGCCCGGTCTCCGCTCGTGGGGGAGAGAACAAGCCCGGCCGAATGCACCGGGCTGCGATTAAACCACGCCTCGCGCCGCAAGGGAAATACTTCGTTCCTCTATCGCAAATAGGCACGGACTATCAGTGCATCGGGACACTGATAGCCAGTGCAGGCAAGGTGCACGCGACTGCCATCGTGGACACGTTCGCCAGCGTTCGCTCCTTCGAACCGCGGCGAACCCGTGGCGCAGGTGGAAATGCCAACCCGCGCCAAGCAGGATTCAGGCGCCGAGGGCCTGGGTGATGTCGGCCTTGATGTCGTCGAGATGCTCGATGCCGAGGGAAACGCGCAGGCCGCCGGGGGCGACGCCGGCGCGGAGCTGTTCCTCAGGCGAGAGCTGCGAGTGCGTGGTGGAGGCCGGGTGGATGATCAGCGTCTTCGAGTCGCCGACGTTGGCGAGGTGCGAGATCAGCTTGAGGCTGTTGACAAACTTCTCGGCGCGCGTGCGGTCGCCCTTGAGCTCGAAAGAAAGGACGCCGCCGAAGCCGCGCGTGAGGTATTGCTTCGCGGTGGCGTGCGAGGGATGGTTCTCGAGGCCGGGGTAGCTGACCGCGCCGACCTCGGGGTGCGCCGCGAGCCAGCGGGCGAGGGCGAGGGCGTTTTCGCAAGTGCGCTCGACGCGGAGCGAGAGCGTTTCGAGGCCCTGGAGGAGAAGGAAGGAGTTGAACGGGCTTTGGGCCGGACCCCAGTCGCGCAGGCCCTCGACGCGGCAGCGGATGATAAACTGGATGTTGCCGAAGGGACCTTTGGCACCGAAGACGTCGTTGAGCACCAAGCCGTGGTAGCTCGGGGAGGGGGCGGTGAACTGCGGGTATTTGCCGTTGCCCCAGTTGAAGGTGCCGGCGTCGACGATGACGCCGCCCATGCTGGTGCCGTGGCCGCCGATCCACTTGGTGGCGGACTCGACGACGATGTGCGCGCCGTGCTTGATCGGCTGGCAGATGGCGCCGCCGGCGCCGAAGGTGTTGTCGACGATGAGCGGCAGGTCGTGCTTCTTTGCCAGCGCGGCGAAGGCGGCGAAGTCCGGCACGGTGAGCCCGGGGTTGCCGATGCTTTCGAGGTAGATGGCCTTGGTGCGCGCGTCGATCAGCGGCTCGAAGCTGGCGACGTCGACGCCGTTGGCGAAACGCGCCTCGACGCCGATGTTCTTGAAGGCGTTTTTGAACTGGTTGTAGGAGCCGCCGTAGAGGTGCGAGGTGGTGACGAAGTTGTCGCCGACGGTGGTGATGTTGTTGATCGCGATGAACTGCGCGGAGTGGCCCGACGAGGTGGCGAGGGCCGCGACGCCGCCCTCGAGTGCGGCGACGCGCTTCTCGAAGACGTCGTTCGTCGGGTTCATCAGGCGCGTGTAGATGTTGCCGAACTCCTGCAGGGCGAAGAGACGGGCGCCATGGGCGGAGTCTTTGAACTGGTAGGCGGTCGTCTGGTAGATCGGCACGGCGCGCGAACGCGTCGTCGGATCGATGTCCTGGCCGGCGTGGAGTTGGAGGGTTTCGAAGTTCATGGCGGGTTCGTGAAAGTTGGCGGAGTGGTGGAGGGAAGTGTGCGGGCGGGGCCCGCCAAGTGGACAATTACTGTCCGGCGTCGCCCCGTGGCGAGTCAATCAGCAGGCCGGGCATATGACCGAGGCCGCGGCGCCACCTCGAGGCTCGCCAAAGGTCGCCGCCTGCAAATGATGCGGGCTCATGAACCTCGCAGACGTGATGACGGCTCTGGAGCGCAAGGGCAGCGCAACGGTGAAACGGATCTTCCTGCGGCATGGGGCGAAGGAGCCGTTCTTCGGCGTGAAGGTCGGCGATATGAAACCGCTCGCGAAGCAACTCAAGGGCCGGCAGGAGCTCGCGCTCGAACTCTACGCGACCGGCAACAGCGACGCCCAATACCTTGCCGGCATGATCGCCGACGGCCGCCTGATGACGAAGGCGCAACTTGAACTCTGGGCGAGGACGGCGTCGTGGGACATGATCTCCGGCACGACGGTGCCTTGGGTGGCCGCGGAGCATCCGGACGGCCCGGCGCTCGCGCTCAAATGGATCGCCGCCACGCGCGAACAGACGGCACGCGCCGGCTGGAGCACGCTCGGCGCCCTCGCGGCCACCCGACCGGATGAGGAACTGCCTTTGCAGGAATTCTCCCGGCTGCTCAAGGGTCTGCCGCGCGAACTGCCCAAGGCGTCGGACGGCGTGCGCTACACGATGAACAATTTCATCATCGCCTGCGGCACCTACCTCGCTCCGCTCGGCGACCAAGCCATCGCCACCGCCCGCGCTCTCGGCCGGGTGCAAGTGGACATGGGCGAAACCGGCTGCAAAGTGCCTGACGCCGAAAGCTACATCTTCAAGGCCCGGCGCGGCGCGGCGATCGCGCCGAAGCGCAAGACCGTGCGCTGTTGAGCCGGCGCTCGCTCCGCGGCAGGCGCGGATTGCCGGATTGCGGTGGAGCGCAAGGGCTGTTGCCCTCACGCGCATGTTGCCCACTCAGCAAGGGTCCTTCCGCCTGTTCCGTCTCTTCGGCATCGACGTGCACCTGCACTGGTCGTGGCTGATCGTCGCGATGTATTCGGTCTCAACCCGCGTGGGGAACTACGCATCGCCGCTCTGGGCCTTGCTGGAGTATCTCACGCTTTTCCTCGTGGTCACGCTGCACGAGTTCGGGCACGCGCTGGCCTGCCGGCAGGTCGGCGGCAGCGCGAAGCAGATCGTGCTGTGGCCGCTCGGCGGCGTGGCGTATGTGGCGCCGCCTTCGCGGCCGGGGGCGACGCTGTGGAGCATCGCGGCCGGTCCGCTCGTGAATGTGGCGCTGATCCCGGTGCTGGCGGGCTTGTTCTGGGGCGTGGCGGTGACCGGTCTCGCCGACGGACATCAGGATGCCCACCGCTTCATGCGGGCGATCACGTGGATGAACCTCAGCCTGCTCATCTTCAACCTGCTGCCCGTCTATCCGCTCGATGGCGGTCAGATCCTGCGCTCGCTGCTCTGGTATCCGCTCGGGCGCGCCCGCAGCCTGCTGGTCGCGACCGGCATCGGGCTCGCGGGCGGCGTGGGCATCGTGGGTCTGGCCGTCTGGTGGCAATCGTGGTGGATCGGCATCATGGCCTTCTTCCTCCTCTCGGGCTGCTGGTCGAGTTTCAAGCAGGCGCAGGGACTGCGTCGCCTCGAACAACTGCCGCGCCGGCCGGAGTTCCGCTGCCCGGAGTGCCACGCGGCTCCGCCGATCGGTTCGTATTGGCTCTGTCCGGCGTGCCGCGGCGCGTTCGATCCCTTTGCGACGTCAGCCGTCTGCCCGCATTGCCGCACGGCGCTCGACCTCACGACTTGTCCGGACTGCGGCAGCACCCGGCCACAGCGTTCGTGGGACGGCTCGATCGTGGACGCGTGAGCCAACAAAAAGACCCGGCAGGTTGAGAACCTACCGGGCCCATGAAAGGGCGCGCCCTCAGAGTTGCGCGAGGATGGTGTTGAAGGTCGGGCTCGGGCGGAGGGCGGCGGAGGCCTTGGCGTCGTCGGGCTGATAGTAGCCGCCGACGTCGGCCGGCTTGCCTTGGACGGCGAGCAGCTCCTTGACGATCTGCTCCTCGCTGGCGGCGAGTTCGGCGTAGATCGGCACGAACAGGCGGTGCAGGTCCTCGTCGGCGTGCTGCGTGGCCAGCGCCTCGGCCCAGTAGAGCGCGAGGTAGAAGTGGCTGCCGCGGTTGTCGATCGTGCCGAGTTTGCGGCCGGGGGACTTGTCGTGTTCGAGGAACTTGCCGTTGGCGGCGTCGAGCGTGTCGGCGAGCACCTTGGCCTTGGCGTGCTTCTGGGTGATCGCGAGATGCTCGAACGAGGCCGCAAGGGCGAAGAACTCGCCGAGGCTGTCCCAGCGCAGATAATTTTCCTGCTGGAACTGCTCGACGTGTTTCGGCGCGGAGCCGCCGGCGCCGGTCTCGAAGAGGCCACCGCCGTTCATGAGCGGGACGATCGAGAGCATCTTGGCGCTCGTGCCGACCTCGAGGATGGGGAAGAGGTCGGTGAGGTAGTCGCGGAGGACGTTGCCGGTGACGCTGATAGTGTCCTGACCCGCCTTCATGCGCGCGAGGGTGAACTTGCAGGCCTCAGCGGGCGGCAGGATACGGAGATCGAGACCGGTGAGGTCGTGGTCCTTGAGGTATTTTTCGACCTTGGCGATGATCTGCGCGTCGTGGGCGCGGGCCTGGTCGAGCCAGAACACGGCGGGCGTGGCGGAGAGGCGGGCGCGGTTGACGGCGAGTTTCACCCAGTCCTGCACCGGGGCGTCCTTGGTCTGGCAGGCGCGCCAGATGTCGCCCTCGGCGACGGTGTGCGAGAGCAGCTCCTTGCCCGTCTCGTCGACGACGCGGAGGGTGCCGGCGGCGGGGGCGATGAAGGTCTTGTTGTGCGAACCGTATTCCTCGGCGGCCTGGGCCATGAGGCCGACGTTGG
>JAMPXH010000133.1 GCA_023701285.1 Candidatus Didemnitutus sp. | reverse complement strand
TTGTAGCGCTCCACCGCGGCTTTCAATTTGGCCAGCTCCGCCGGGCTGAGCTTCTCCAAGCCCGCGGCCGCTTGCTCCTCCGTCGTCATCGTTCGCGTGAAGTCCTGCGCTTGCACCGTCACCGTCAGCACGAGCGCGCCCAGCCAGATGATCGCCTTTTGCATGCGGCCTTTCTGCGCGCCGTCCGTCGCGCGGCAACGCCGAAAAAACGCCGCGCCCCGGCGCGCGCACCACTCTCGCCTTGCCAACCCGCGGACGCAGGAGTCTGTTTGCGGCCCCGCCCTCCTCATGGCGACTCGACTCTCCAAGCTTCTCGATCCCGCGCGCATCACGCTCACCGTGCATAACACGAAGCGCACGAATGCCATCAACGAAGTGGCCAAGCTGCTCGAGTCGCATCCCGACGTCGTCAACTTCCAGGGCTTCTACAACGAGCTCCTGGCCCGCGAGCGTCTCGACACCACCTGCCTCGGCAACGAGATCGCCCTGCCCCACGCGCGCACCGAGCATGTGAAGAAGATCGTGCTCGCCGTCGGCCGCAGCACCGAGGGCGTTCTCTTCGAGAACAGCAACCAGATGGTGAAGCTGATGTTCGTGCTCGGCACACCGAAGAACAATCCCACCGATTACCTCATCCTCGTCGGCGCGCTCTGCCGCCTGATCAAGGACGCCGCTTCGCGCGAGGCCCTGCTGGCCGCCCCGACGCCGGAAGCCTTCATCGTCACGGTGAAGGAGCTCGAAGAACGCATCCTCGGCCCGGAGAAGTAAAAGGACCGGCTCTGGACCAGTCCTTAGCGACGACGCGACAGCGGTGATGCCGTTCGCTATTTGGTCGCGTATTTCAAACCCGGCAAGACGGCCTTTGCCTCGGCCTCACTGGGAATGGTCAGCCCCGGTCGACCAGCCAGCACCCCCATCTCAACGCTCCCGGCGATGTAATAGGTTTTGCCAGCCTCCACCGTTAGTGTGCGCGACACCGTAGCTTCGGTGCTCGCACTGAAAGTGTGGGAACCCGGATTGACCTCGTAAAAGAAATATGTGCCGTTCGCCAGTGCCCCGATCACGACATCCTGATGCTTGATGTTGTAGGATATCATCGAGCCCACGATTTTTTTTTCACGGTAAAAATAGACCAAACCCTTGTCGGGTTTCGCCTCCGGAAATACATTGGTGGCTTGGGTCGTCACCGAAGCGCAACCGCTGAAGAACAGTGTGCCAAGTATGGCCACGAATACGGCTAGGTATTTTTTCATTCTGATGTCTGGCCCGTGAACGCGTTGATCGCGGGGCGACCCTTGCAGGCGGCAGCGGCGACTCAAATCCCAACGTCCGGCCGCTGCATCCATGCGCAATCTTGGCCAACAAACGCCCAGGGCGCCGCCTGGCTGGCGGCACCGACCCGGAATGCAGCGCCGGCGAACCCTCAGCGCCCGCCCAGCAGCTCGGCCACGAGCGCGTCGGCGCCGTAGACCGTGCGCATCGCCTCGAGGATGGCGCGCACATCGACGCTCACCGAACGTGCCTGCGTCTCCGTGTAGGCGTAGTTCCACACCAGCGTGTGGATGTTGCCGTCGAAGATGATGCCGATGAACTCGCCGGCGCGGTTGATCGTCGGGCTGCCGGAGTTGCCGCCGATGCTGTAGTTCGTGCTGATGAAGTTGTAGGGCGTGTCGAGGGCGAGCTTCGCCTTCGCCCGCTCCCACGAAGCCGGGATGTCGTAGGGCGGGGTGTTGGCGCGCTCGGCGGCGCGCTCGAACTTGCCACCCATCTTCGTGTAGGCGGGCACCCGCTGGCCGCCTTGGTCGACGCCCTTCACCGCCCCGTAGGAAAGGCGCAGCGTGAAGGTGGCGTCGGGCGAGACCTTGTCGCCGTCCTTCGCGTAACGGACCCGGGCGATGCGGGCGTGGGCCTGGGATTTCACCTCGCCCTGCTGCTCGATCGTCTTGCGGGCCTCGCGGGCCTGCGCGTCGAGCGCGAGCGCGAACTGCACCATCGGGTCAGCGGAGCGCGCGAGCGCGGCGGCGTCCTGCGCGTAGAGTTCGCGGCGCACGGCAACGTCGCCGACCTTCGTGCCGGCGACCAGCTCGGCGGCGCGGGCGGAGGGCGATTGGCCGCCGAGGGCGAGCTGGACGACCGGATCGTTGGCGCCGAGCTCCATCGCCATGATGGTGAGGTAGTGCTCGAGCTTGGCCTGCTCGAGGTCGGTGTAGATCGGCTTGGCGGAAAAAAGGCCGAGTTCGAAGGTGTTCTTGGCGGAGTCGCGGTATTCGGCGAGGCGTTCGCCGTTGGGCTTGGTGCGCTCCGCGGCGGCGCGCACGAGGCGGCGCGCCACGGAGAACAGGTCCGAATTGAACTGGTAGTTCTCGAGGAAGTTCGTCCGCACCGCGTGGCGCGCGATGACCTGCTGGGCGGCGGCGATCTTGTCCCAGGCATCGGCCGCGCCGAGTTCGGGCTTGTCCTGCGCGAACTGCTGCAACGCCGTTTCCTCGGCCTGCTTGGCGGCGATCAGCGCGGGGTCGAGCAGGCCGCCGATGCGACCGTCGTAGACCTTGCGCGAATTCTCGATGCCGCGGATCTCGTCCTGCGCGCGGCGCGCGTGCTCGGGACCGCGCTTGGCGTAGGCGTTGAGAAGCACCTCGCGGCTCTTGAGCCAGCGCAGGGCGCCGGGGACCTGGACGTCGCGGGCGTATTCGAGCTCGGCCATGGTGATGAGGCGCTGCGTCGCACCGGGATGGCCGGTGAGGAAGACCAGGTCGCCTTCCTGCGTGCCGGCGGGATTCCATTTCAGGTAATGCGCGACCTGCGCCGGGCGGCCGTCCTCGTAGGCGCGCACGAGGGTGACATCGAGATTGTAGCGCGGGTATTCGAAGTTGTCGGGATCGCCGCCGAAGAAGGCCGCCTGTTCCTCCGGCGCGAAGACGAGGCGCACGTCGGTGTAAACCTTGTAGCGATAGAGGTGGTATTGCGCGCCCTGGTAGAGGGTGACGATGTCGCTGCGCAGTCCGGTGCGCTCGAGCGACTCCTTCTCGATCGCGGCCTTGGCGGCATCGCGGGCGGCGAGGGCCTCGGCGGCGGACATGTCGGGGCGCACGGCGGCGTTCACCTGCGCCGTGACGTCCTCGATCGACATGAGCACGTTCAGCTCGAGGTCGACGCACTTGAGCTCCTCCTCGCGCGTGCGGGCCAGGAAACCTTCCTTGAGCAGATCGCGCTGCTGGGTGCTGAGCTTGTAGATGGCGTCGGCGGCGACGTGGTGGTTGGTCACGATCAGGCCGTCGGCCGAGGCGAAGGAGCCGGAGCCGCCGTTGTTGAAGCGCACCGAGGCCCGTTGCACATGCTCGAGCCACGCCGGCGTCGGCTCGAAACCGTAACGCTCCTTGAGCTGGGCGAGCGGCGGGTTGTTCAACAGCCACATGCCGTCGTCGGCCGCCAGCGGCAAGGCGGCGCAAAAGGACGGAAGGAGGACGGCGAGAAGGACGCGAAGGGAGGTCATGGAGATAGGGTGCGCATTCCACAGCAGCAGACCGGAACGAGACAACCGCGAATCGGAGGGCCCGCGCCTTTCGTGCGACGGATCGCGCCGCCGGTGCGACGAAAGCCAGCGCGGGCTTGCGTCGCGCCGGGCACGAACCAGCATCGCAGTGAGCGCATGATTCACTCGTTCATCTTCAGCGACGGCAAGCTGGTCGGCCGCGACCTCGAGATGGAGGCGTTGCGCCTCGTCCGGGCCGACAAGGGCCTGATCCTCTGGGTGGACCTCGACAATCCGTCCGAGGAGGAGATCAAGACCATCCTCGAAGGCGTGTTCCAGTTCCACCCGCTGGCCATCGAGGACTGCGTCGCGCCGAGCGACCTGCCGAAGATCGAGGACTACGAGGATTACCTCTTCATGGTCACGCATGCGGTCGACTTCAACCGGCGGGACAAATTCGCCACGACCGAGCTCGATCTGTTCCTCGGCAAGGATTTCATCGTGACGTTCCACCGCAACGCGCTGCGGTCCGTCACCACGCTGCGCGAGCGTGCGGCCAAGAACACCGCCCTCGCCCCGCGCGGGCCCGACCGCCTGGCGCACACGCTGCTCGACCTCATGATCGACAACTTCGCGCCCGTGCTCGACGAACTGCGCGCGGAGCTGGAGGAGATCGAGGAGCTGGTGCTGCGCAAATCCTCCTCCGAACACTTCATGCAGGAGATGCTGCACGCGCGGTCCGACTTCTCCAAGCTGCGCCAGATCGTGCGTCCGCAACGCGACATCATCGAGCGTCTCGCCCGCGGCGACAGCAAGATGATCCGCAACACGCTGCTGCCCTACTTCCGCGACTTGCGCGACAATCTCGTGCGCTTCGAGGACGCCGCCAACGCCTACCACGAGCGCCTGCTGATGTCCTTCGACATCTACCTCAACAAGGCCGCGTTCGAGGCGAACGAAGGCATCAAGTTCCTCACCGCCCTGACCGCCATCACCATCCCCGTGATGGTCGTCGGCACGTGGTTCGGGATGAACTTCGAGTTCATGCACGAGTTGAAGTCGCCCTACGGTTACATCGGCGCGATCGCCGTCACCGGCGTTTCCACCGCGCTCACCTTCGTCTACCTGAAGCGCAAGGGCTGGTTCTGAGCCTCCGCCTTCCGCCGTGCCGCGCGCGGCGCGCCAACTCCCCGCTTGCCAGCCACGGCGCCCCGGAGAATCTCGCCCGATGCGCCCCGTTTTCCCAACCGCCGCGCTCGTCGCGCTGGCGTGCCTCGTCCCGCTTGCCGCCCAGACGCCCGATCCTGCGCCCGAAGCCGACGCTGCGGTGCTGCGCCGTCTCTTCGACGCCGCGCTCGACGGCAGCCCCGCCTACGGCCAGCTGCGTGAATTGACGGAGCGCTTCCCCGGCCGGCTCTCCGGCACGCCCGCCTACGACGGCGCCGCCCAGTGGTCGCTGGAAACGCTGCGCGCGCTCGGTTGCGACCGCACCGAACTGCAACCGGTCACCGTGCCGTATTGGGAACGCGGCGCGCCCGAGGTCGTCCACCTGCACGCCGCGGAAGGCAGCGGGCCGCTCGCCGCCTTGGCGCTGGGCGGCTCGGTCGGCACCCCTGCGGGCGGCCTGCGCGCCGCCGTCGTCGAGGTGCAATCCTTCGAGCAACTCGCCGCCGCCGGGGTCGCCGGCAAGATCGTCTTCTTCAACCGCCCGATGGACCCGCGCGAGATCACACCCGGCCGCGCCTACGGCGGCGCGGTGAACCAGCGCAGCCGTGGCGCCACCGAAGCCGCGAAGCACGGCGCCGTCGGCGTGCTCGTGCGCTCCATGACGCATGCGCTCGACGATGTGCCGCACACCGGCGCGATGAGTTACCTGCCCGATGTGCCGCGCATCCCCGCCGCCGCGATCAGCACGCTCGCCGCCGAGCGCCTCAGCCGGACGCTGCGTGCCCAACCCGCGGCCGAGGTGGAGATGACGCTGCATTGTTCACCCCAGCCGGACCGGCCGTCGGCCAACGTCATCGGCGAGATCCGCGGCTCCGAGTTTCCCGAGAAAGTCATTCTCGTCGGCGGCCACCTCGATTCGTGGGACATCACGCCCGGCGCGCACGACGACGGCACGGGCTGCATCCAATCGATCGAGGTTCTGCGCCTCCTCAAGGCCGTCGGCTACCAGCCGCGCCACACGATCCGCTGCGTGCTCTACGCCAACGAGGAAAACGGCCTCCGCGGCGCGCTCGAATACACCCGCGTCGTGGCCGAGAAGAAGGAGGAACACGTCCTCGCGCTCGAGACCGACAGCGGCGGCTTCCGCCCCGCCGGCTTCAATCTCGGCAACCCCGCCGGCGATGCGCATCTGCGCGCCGCGCGCTGGCGCGAGCTCTTCGTGCCCTACGGCATCCACGTCTTCCAGAAAGGCACCGGCGGAGCGGACGTCGGCCCGCTGCTGCGCTACGGCTACACCGTCGCCGGCCTGATGCCCGATTCGCAGCGCTACTTCGACTATCACCACACGCGCATCGACACGATCGACCAGGTCAACCGGCGCGAGTTCGAGCTCGGTGCCGCCGCGATGGCCGCCCTCGTCTACCTCGTCGACCGGCACGGTCTCTGACGCCCGCTCCGGCCGGCGCCGCGCCGGCTATCCGCTGCATGAACGCCCTGCTGCGCGATCCGCGCGCTCAACGCCTGATCGCCGCCAACCTCGCCTCCTCGGTCGGCTCCGGCATCACGATCATCGCCGTGCCCTGGTTGCTGGTGAACCGGCCCGCGGGCAGCCAGATCTACGGCTGGACGACCGCGCTGACCACCCTCGCGGTGTTTCTCTTCGCGCCCTACTACGGCGCGTGGGTCGACCGGCATTCGCGCAAGACGATGCTGCTCATCGGCGAAGTCTTCGGCGCCACCGCCACGCTCTCGCTGGCGCTGCTCGGCCTGTGGGGCGGCGGCTTCGGCACCTGGCATCTCGTCGCGGTCTATTTCTGCGGCATGTTCTACTACACGCTGCATTACCCGGCGAAGTTCGCCTTCGTGCAACAGGTCTTCGGACGCGAGCACTACCAATCCCTCACCAGCGCGATGGAGATCCAGGGCCAGACCGCCGCGATGATCGCCGGCGGCTTGGCGAGCGTGCTGCTGGACCGCGTGAGCCTGTCGACCATCCTGCTCGTGGATGCGGCCACGTATGGGCTGAGCTTCGTCCTGCTCGCCGGCATCCCTTACACCGCGACGCACCAGAGCGCGGAGCGCGCCTCCGTCTCTCCCAATGCCTGGCGCGCCGTGGCGGAAGCGTGGGCGTGGCTCCGCGCGCGGCCGGCGCTTGCTATGTTCCTGTTGTGCTCCTTCACGCCGTTCCTCGGCATCATGGTCGGCAACTACCTGTTCCCGATCTACGTCGCGCAAACCCTCCACGCCAGCCCGGGAGTCTATGGGCGCGGCGAGATGATCTTCGCGCTCGGTGCGATCGGGGCGGGCCTGACCGTGCCGCTGCTGACGCTGCGCCACGGCCACGCGCGGACCACCGTGCTGCTGACGGGCGTGTTCCTCGTCGCGCTCGCGTTGCTGGCCGTCTGGCCGCGCATCCTGCCGTATTACTTCGCGCTGCTCCTGCTCGGCCTCGGGAACGCCGGCGTGCGCGTGGCGCGCAACGTCATCGTGCTCGAAGCGGTGCCCAACGCCATCATGGGCCGCATCCACGTGTTCTTCCTCGTCTTCGAGCGCTCGCTGCGGACCGTGCTCATCCTGCTGATGGCCGCGCTGGTGGACGGGCACGGCGCGCCGTTCTGCTTTTTTCTGCTCCTGTTGGTGAACCTCGCCGCGTTCGCCGGCCTGTGGCGCACGCGCCCGGCCGCCGAGGCGGCACAGACCGGCGCGGCCTGATTCAGAAGAGATCCGTCTGGCGGAGCGCCGTGCGCTTGGCCGCATCGAGCGTGCTCATCTGCAGCAGCCACGGGATCGTCGCGCCGGCGAATTCCGGCCGGCGCACCAGCGCGAGCAACAGCAGCGCGCCGGCCAGCGCATCGTAAAGTGCCGCGTGATAGTGGCAGCGATCCGCCGGACAATGGTGCACGGCGGCGCGATCGAGCTCCGCCTGCAGGCCGAGCTGAGCGACCAGCTCCTCGAGCTTGCCGTCGCCGAGCGACGGGAAGAACTGCGGGTAGAGCCGGCCCGTGTCGATCCACGGCCCCCACTCCGCCGCGCTGAGCCCGGGCCGCGCGAAATCGGGCGACTGGCGCGGGTAAGGCCAGACGGATTTGAGGAGATGGTTCTCCGCTTGCGCGAAGTGCGCCGCGAGCGGCCCCTGTTCGCGCAGCTTCGCAAAATAATCCCACTCGTCGCGAAACGGCGCCTGCCCCGCCACGCGCGACTCGGCCAAACCGTGCACCGCCACGTCCTCCGGCGCGATGCGGCCCACCGCTCCGCAGGTGCGGGTGCGGACGGCGGCGATGCCATCGCCGCGCAGCGTGACCACGCCGAATTCAAGGATGCCCGAGGTGCGGTTGCCCTCGAAATCGATGAAGTGAATCGGCGTGTCGGCCCAATGCATCGCCCGCGAATCACGCGCATCGGCGCGAAGAACTCAAACCCGGAAGAAACGGTTCGCCACAATCGGGCGATTCACGGGAGGCTCCCGACCATGAACCTCGCCGACGAACGCGCCTTTCTCGTCGAACTCGCCCACGCCAGCGGCGACTTCATCCGTCCGCTCTTCGGGCGGCACGACGTCGCAGTCGAACTCAAGGGCGACCAGACGCCGGTGACCGCCGCCGACCGGGGCGCAGAGTCCTTGCTGCGCCGGATGATCCAGGCGCGTTTCCCGGCACACGGCATCCTCGGCGAGGAGTTCGGCCCCGAGCGCACCGACGCCGAATTCGTGTGGGTGCTCGATCCCATCGACGGCACGAAATCCTTCGTCACCGGCGTGCCGCTCTTCGGCACGCTCATCGCGCTGCTGCATCACGGTGCGCCCGTGCTCGGGTGCATCCATCAACCGATCCTCGGTCAGCTCATGATCGGCGACGGCGCGACGACGACGCTCAACGGCACGCCGGTGCGGTGCCGCCCGACGCGCCTGCTCGCCGACGCCACGTTGCTGACCTGCGATTGGGTGAATCCGGCCGTGCATCAGGACGGGCCGGCGTTCGACCGGCTTGCGCGCACCGTGAAACTCGCGCGCACTTGGGGCGATTGCTACGGCTACCTGCTGATCGCGGCCGGCTGGGCCGACGTGGTCGTCGACCCGATCATGAACCCTTGGGACATCGCCGCGCTCGTGCCGGTGGTGCGCGGCGCGGGCGGCGTCATCACGGATTGGCAGGGCGAGTCACCCTACCCGGCCACATCGACCGTCGCGGCCGCGACGCCGGAGCTGCACGCGGCGACGCTCGCCGCGCTGCGTCCATGATGCCAGCAGCACCTCGACCGGCCGCGATGCGCTTAGCCGGGATCATGCCGTTGGACGCGATTCCCGACTGATGAGCTCCTGACAATGGGGTGGTCGCCGCTGTCCCAGCGGCGACCGGCGTCGGTAGGGACACCGACGCCCACCTCCTGCATGATCCAGGCTGGGCCTAGTTTTCGCTGCGCCGGTCCGCGCCGCGCGGGGTGAACA